>NZ_JBIRAW010000014.1:0-214982 GCF_044326315.1 Actinomadura sp. 9N407
CTGGACCGGTGACAGCAGACCGACGTCACCGGTCCGGCCATTCCGGTTCCTCCATCATCCCCGAGCTCATCGCCGCCGGGCACGAGGTCACCGGCCTGGCCCGGTCGGACACGGCCGCGGCAGCGGTGTCAGCGCTCGGCGCGAAGGTGCGCCGCAGCGACCTGAAGGATCTCGACGGGCTCATGGAGGCGGCCGCGGACTCCGACGGCGTCATCCACGTCGCGCACAGCGAGGACGGTCTCGGTGACCTTCGTGGCATCGGCCACGTCACGCTGGGTGAAGCGCCTGGAGAGCGGCTCGACCAGGACTACCACCTGGATCTCGTCGCTGATCACAACGCAGGCCCACGTCCTCGTCGGTGAAATCCGGGTTCATGGAGTAGCCGAGCGCGGCTGAGAAGCTCTCAGCCTTCTCCAGGTCCTTCGTCGGCAAATGGCCGAGAATCTTCTCCGGCATTATTCATTCCTCCTCTTCTTCTTGTTGAGAGTTCACTTGCCTTACTGACTGCCGGTGCGGCGGAAGACTCGGTCGAGTGACGACTTCCGCCGCACCTCCTGTGCCGGTACGCGTGTTCTCGCCGAAGCCACGATGAGGGGCCGTTACAGCGCCGGCTGTCTTGCGTCAGCAGTTGGCAGGGTCATCGTGTGCTGCAGCCCGATCGTTAGCCGGGTGTCCGGTCGGGCTCGCTTTTTCGGGCGAGGCTCTGGAGTTGCCCTGTGTGCACATCGCTTACCCACTCCCAGCCGGGCTTGGCCGATGGGCCGATCCGCGGGTCACTGGGAACATGGCCCTCGCGCAAGGCGAGTACGTACGCCCGATCCAGCTCGATCCGTGCGTGTACCTGACCAGCTCCGCCGACCGACCCGTGGCCCGGGACGACGACATCGACGCCGCCCGCCACTTCTTCCAGCAGCCGCAGCGCTGCGAGGTAGTCCTCGATCGGGTCGGCGGTGTCCAGGTCGAGCATCGGAACCAGGACATCGGAAAGCATGTCACCGGCGACGAGAACACCGCGTTCCTCGATGAACAGCGCCGCGTGGCCCGGGGCGTGCGCTTGGTGCTCGATGATCCGGGCTTGAGGGCCGTCCCAGGGCATCAGCGTGGTTCCGGCGGGCAGGGCGGTAATGAGGCCGAGCAGGTCCATCGGGACCTGCCCGGCGACTTCCGTCTCGAGCAGGTGGTCGGCGGTGCGGGCCTTCGCATCCGGGTCGGAGAGCTGATCCCGGACGGTGGCCGCGCAGCGAGCCGTACCGTAGCGAGGGGCCGCGCCGAGCTGGGCGTGCCAGAGTAGGTGATCCCAATCCGGATGCGTCGAGAAGCCTGCCGCAACGGTCTGGCCCGAATCGGACAGGTCGTTGGCGAGGCAGGCCATTTCCTCGCCCGTGATTCCGGGGTCGATTAGCAACGCGCCGGCCCGGCCGTGCACGACAACGGCGTTGCTCTGCACGAACTCGCTCTCGTGGACCAGCACGCCCTCCGCGATCTGCCTCAGCACGGGGTGGCTCCTTCCGGGCCGGCTACGAAACCGCCCGATGACATCGTGAAGTGCCAGAGCACCTTGGTGTCGTTCATTCGTTGACTCCTGCCTTGATTCTGCCTGCCAGGGTCATCCTGGTTTGCTGGCGCGGCCTGCATGGCCGCTGGCTTGGATGTCATGCGGGCGATCCCGTGACCTCTCGTTGTAGGGCTGTGGTGATGTGTTGAGGTCAGCCGAGAGCCAAGGCGGCAACTGCGAGGGTGCAGATCCCGAGGCCTGTTCGCTGTCCGGTGCCGATCCGTTCTCCGAGCACGCCGGCCGCGAGCAGTACGGTGACGGCCGGGTAGAGGGAGGCCAGGACTCCGGCGATGCCGAGGCTGGTCACCCCGGTGGCGACCATGAACGCGAGAGTGCCCAAGGCGCCGAGCACGCCGGAGGCACTCCCCCATCCGACCACACCGCGGCAGGGACGCCATCGCTGTCGGAGGCTCGTGGCGGCGAGGACGGTGAGGATCGCGCCGATCAGTTGGTTGGCGGCAAGCGGCAGCAGGCCGGCGTCAGCCTGGATCTGCGCGAGCGCGATGAAGAGGATTCCGAAGCCCACGCCCGCGATGGCGCCGTCGACGAGCGCTCCCCGCGTACGCTCCGGTCGGTCCGGCGCGGTCTCACGGGAGATCAACCAGATCCCCGGAAGCGCGGCGAGCACACCGACCCAGACCAGCCAACTGGGGCGCTCACCGACGACTACGCCCACCAGCACGGGAAGGACCGCGGCCCCGACCGCCGAGATCGGCGCCACCAGGCCCATCCTTCCGCGGGCGAGCCCGCGGAACAGGAAGATGCTGCCGGTCGCCGAGCCGACCCCGGCCAGGAGCGCCCAGGCGAAGTCGGGTGTCGCCGGGCTACCCGGCAGCGTCAGCCCGGCCACGAGCATGACGAGCGCGCCGGCGGCCTGCCCGACCAGAACGACCTGCCATGAGGAGTACCGACGCGAGCCGGCGCCGCCGATGAAGTCTGCGGCGCCGTAGGCGAGAGCCGACGAGAGGGCCAGGAGGATCCCGAGGTTCATGGAAACGAGCCTGGGGCCGATCCGGTCCAGGCTGTAGGTCCAGTCGCGGATCGGCTGAGTAGACCACCTGATGTACTGGTGGCATGACAGTGGAGTGGGCGCGAGGTGGGCCCGACCTTCTGGTGGCGCTGGAACGCGGCGCTGGTCCGCTCGGGATTCAGATCCAGGACCAGTTACGGGCGGCGATCCGCGATCGACGGCTCGGCGCCGAAGAACGCCTGCCGTCGACTCGACGCCTGGCCGAACTGCTCGGCGTCTCACGCGGCACAGTCGTCGATGTCTACCAACAATTGCTGGCCGAGGGGTACATCGAGGCGGCGGCCGGCTCCGGGACGCGGGTGGCCGCGATACCGTCCGGCTTGCCTGCCCGGCAACCGCCCGACATCGTAGCGGCGTCGGCGTCGGCGTCGGCGTCGGCGTCGTCGACCGGACCGGCCGAGGCCGACTTCGGGTACGGCATCCCCGATCTCGGCTCGGTGCCGTTGACGGACTGGAGTCGTGCGGTGTCGGAGGCGACCCGGACCCTTCCGACCGCCGAGTTGGGTGACGAGGACCCGGCCGGTTCCAGGCACCTGAGAAAGGTCGTCACCGCCTACCACCGTCGCGTTCGGTCGGGCTGCGCGGTAGCCGAGGACGCCGTCATCGTTTCGGGTTTCCGGCAGGGGCTGGCTTTCGCCCTCGCGACGCTTGCGCGGCACGGCATCCAGCGCATCGCGCTGGAGGATCCCGGCCCCCGCGAGCACGACGTCATCGCCCGCCGCGCGGGCCTGGACGCCGTGCCGGTTCCCGTCGACGACCACGGCCTCGACGTGGGCCGCCTGCACCAGTCCGGAGCACGGGCGGTGTTGCTGACGCCGGCCCACCAATGCCCCACCGGTGTCGCGCTCGGCCCGTCGCGGCGACGCGACCTGGTCGCCTGGGCGAACGAGGTCGACGGGGTGATCATCGAGGACGACTACGACGCCGAGTTCCGATACGACCGTCAGCCGGTCGGCTCACTGCAGGGCCTCGACCCTGCCCGCGTGATCGCTCTGGGGTCGGTCAGCAAGACGCTCGCACCCGCGATCCGGCTGGGCTGGGTGCTCGCGCCACCGCGATTCGTGGCGGGGATCGTCGAGGAGAAACGGCTCAGCTGTCGCGGCGCCCCCGGGCTGGATCAGGAAGCGCTGGCGCTGCTCATGGAGTCGGGCCGTTTCGACCGCCACCTGCGACGCGTGCGCGAGATCTACCGCGCACGCCGGGACGTGCTGGCAGCCGAGGCCGAGGCCGCCTTCGGGCCGGGCCGGCTACACGGGCTGGCGGCCGGCTGTCACGCCCTGCTGCGCCTCCCGGACGGGGCATCCGAGCGCGCCGTCGTGGCGACCGCGGCCACCCTGGGCGTACGGGTCAACGGACTCGGCCACTACCGATTCGCGGCCGCAGACGCCGAAGCTGAACCGGACCCGCGCCCGCCCGCCCTCGTGCTCGGCTTCGGCAATGTCAGCGAGCACCAGATCAGGCGGGGCATCCGCGCACTCGCCACAGCCGTCCAACACCAGTCCCGCCCCCTCAGAAACGACAACCCCACGCCGACTCACTGAGACTCCGCAAGCTCCACCGAGAACGTCGCGCAGGAGGGCTGCTACGAATGGCATCGAGCGGCACCAGAATGGCTGGCCCTTTGATCCGTAGATTGTGGGTTCGAGTCCCACGCGACCCAGCCTGACCAGGGAACATGCGAGTTCGGCCGGTATGCAAGATCGAAAGTCCTGCAGGCGCACCTCGCCTGCGGCATCGCATCGCTTTCTCACCCGGCCAGAAGTGACATCAGAGCAAGTCCTGCCTCCTCAGCCGACCCCTTGCCCAATCTATCGAGTTTCGATAGATTTCGATCGTATCGCGATGGAAGGTGAGTCATGGGGAAGCTGACAGTGCGCGCGCTGCGCGCCGTACTCGTGGTGGTGCTCACCGGCACCGTGTTCGTACAGGCATTGATGGTGTGGGCGTTGGTCAGCGGGAGCGACCCGGAGGACGGCTCGCTCCCGCTGACCCCGCTGCGCGTGATCACGATCCTGGGCATCGGGACGGTCCAGGTCATCGGGGTCTGCGTATGGCGACTGGTGACGATGGTGCGACGCGGAACCGTGTTCTCCCACGCCGCCTTCCGGTACGTGGACGTCATCATCGGCGCGGTAGTGGCGGCCGCCCTCGTGTGGTTCGCAGTCACGGCCCTCAATGCGCCGGGCCAGCGAGACGACCCGGGCGTCACCGTCATCATGGGCGGGATCGGCCTCGCCATCCTGGGGGTCGCGCTCCTCGTGCTCGTGCTGCGGATGCTGCTCGCTCAGGCCGTCGCGCGCGACGCCGAAGCGACGCTGATGCAGGCCGAGCTGGACGAGGTGATCTGATGCCGATCACCGTCGACATCGACGTGATGCTGGCCAAACGAAAGATGTCGGTGGGCGAACTCGCGGACCGCGTCGGGATCACCCCCGCGAACCTGGCGGTACTCAAGAACGGCCGCGCCAAAGCGGTGCGCTTCGCGACACTCGCCGCGCTCTGCGAGGCGCTCGACTGCCAGCCGGGAGACCTGCTGCGCTTCGAGGCCAAGGACACCACGACCGGCACCTCAGCCATCGGCAACGGTGGCTAAAGCAGAAGTGGAAGACGGACCCTAGTACGGCAGCCACCAAGCTAGCGAATTCTGTTTGTCCTCACACATGATGGTTAAGTGGCTGTCCTGATGCACACAGCCTCTCTCAGCCGCATCACACCAGATCAAACCCCGCGGCGATTCGGATCATCTCCGCGTTCACCACGGCGAGGTCCAGGCCCCTCATCCAACGATGATGCACGACTATTTGTGCACCAATCACCTTCTCGTATGACAAATGTCCCAGGATGTCATGCTGCTTCGTCACTGGAAGCGCCCTGCCTCGTTGCCCGACCATGAAGTCTGGCGCGGGGAAAACCAGATTCTCCGCCGGTTCTCACCCACCCGATGGGACGCCCACGTGGAATCGAAATGGGCCACTTGGGGAAACAAGGAGAGTACTCATGGCGACGAGGAAACTGGCGGCAAAGGCCACCGTGGTGGCTTTGGCCGTGGTAGCGCCCGCGTTTCTGGGGACGGCGCCGGCTTCGGCCGACCTCATCCCGCCCTACCGGACCGGATGGAACCAGGAACCGATCACCGGGCCAGGGTGCGCTCAGAACAGCGTCTGCATATGGCCGAACACCGACTGGATCTACACCGGCCGGCGCTTCTTCGGCGGCCCCATCCTCCCCTGCCACGGCGTCCGGTTCGAAGGCAGCTACTACATGAACAAGATGCTGTCCTTCAAGAACCACGCCTCAGGTTCCATCTCGTTCTGGAACCGAGCCGCCGACGGCTCCTACAACTACAGCCGCCTCGGCACCTTCCCGTCAGGAGCGGAGATCTACAACTTCACGAACGGCCGCTACGCCGACGCGTTCGTCTACGATCCCCACGGCGACTGCGGGATCCTCACCCTCGACCACTACGACATTTGGCAGCACACCAAAGTGACGCTCAAGGTCGACGCCGGTGGAACGACGGCCCGCGCGGCAGCGGCGGCAGCACGACCGACCACCGGCCATGGGTGACGCCCTTCCGCCACAACGAGCAGACCGCCTGCTTCCCCGTCTGAGGAGCGTCGGCGAACAGCCCGGACCACCGCCGGCTCGGCCGCCAGCGGGTCGTCGCCGAGCGAGCCCTCCAGCAGCGGCCCGGACGGCAAGCCCGCCAAGAGCGACCCGGCCGAGAAGAACGGCGACGGTCCGCTGCTCCCTGAACCGCCGAAGAAGGACTGAGGAGCCGTCCGGTGAGGGCGAACATCGAACGTGAACGGGACGAGAGGATCTCATCGCTCATCAGAACGGCCTTACCGTGTCGCTGATGTGCCAGGGGAGGCCGCGGCCCGTGCACGGCTCATCGCCTGAGCGCCTTTTTGAGCGAGGAGCCGTGCACGGAACCGCGACCGGTCAGGAAGCCCGTTCGGTACGGGTCGCTCGCGCGGCGAGCGAGGTGGCCAGGTAATCCAGGGCCTTCTGGGTGGAGCATTCGGCGGACGGGTGGTAGCTCCGCTTGAGATACGTGCGGGCTGCGCGGATCATGAACCGGTTGCTGGGCAGCAGCCCTCGGCGGACGGCGCGGCGGTAGTCCCGGATCCGGGGCCGCACGCCGTGCAGCTCCGGATCCTTGGCGCACAAGTAGGCGGCACCGAAGTACACGGCCAGCGGCAACGCGAGCACGCCGATGAAGAACGTCCCGAACCGCCGCCAGTACGCGCCGGAGACGTGCTGGTAGACGTCGAAGGCGACGGAGCGGTGTTCGACTTCTTCGGCGCCGTGCCAGCGCAGCAGGTCCATCATGGTCGCGTCGGAGCCGGCCTCGTCCAGTTCGCGGGCGTCCAGGATCCACTGGCCGAGCACGGCGGTGTAGTGCTCGATCCCGGCGATGATGCCGATGCGCAGGTTCAGCCAGCGCCGGCGCGAGATGACCGGGAACGGTGGCCGGTCGCCGAGGATGACCTTGAACAGCCATTCGATCCTGCGGGTGAGCGACCGGGGATCAAGCCCGCGCTCGAGCATCTGGTGGTCCAGGACGCCCTGGTGGGAGTAGGCGTGCACGGCCTCCTGGCCCATGAACCCCTTGATCTCCTTGCGGAGCTGGACATCGTCCTCGCCGATCAGCGGCAGCGTCTGCTTGTAGACATGGACGAACCAGCGCTCGCCCGCCGGCAGCAGCAGGTGCAGGGTGTTGATGAAGTGGGTGGCGACCGGTTCGCCGGGGATCCAGTGCAAGGGCGTGCCGGTCCAGTCGAACTTCACCCGCCGCGGAACGATGGCCGGGTGCCGCTCGTCGATGGCCGCCGTGCCAGGAGACTCGGTCATGACTTCCTTCCCTTCGGTTCGCGCTTCCATCGCGATGTGGGGTCGACGCGGGCCATCAGCCGCATCGTCCCCGGGGACAGGCGGGACAGGGCATGGTCGGCTCTGGCCTCGGTGGTGGCGTACGCGGCCATGGCACGGTTCGGGGTGAACCCGGCGGCCGACGCGAGATCGACGATGTGGCCGCCCTGTCCTCGTTCGACCATCTGGACGCCGAACAGCCGGCAGCCGCGAGCCACCCCGCCCAGGTTGATCTGCACGATCCGTTCCCAGGCCTCGGGGCTGGTGTCCAGCAGCGAGCCCACCATCCCGATCCCCGCATTGTTGACAACGACGTCGGGCGTGTCGGTCAGGTTCGCGACCTCGTCGGCGAACCCGGCCATCGACTCCTCGCGAGCCACATCGACGGTGAACGGGTGGGCGGCGGCACCCAGCGCCTTGGCCAGCGCGGCCGTACGGGACGCCGACTCGGTGTCGATGTCGGCGGCCACGATCCGGGCGCCCCGCCCGGCGAACGCCAGGGCCGTGGCCCGGCCGATGCCGCTGCCCGCGCCGGTCACCACGACGGTCTTGCCGTCGTAGGTCTTGGTCATGGCGTCAGCGCCGCAACGGCGGCGTGCTCGAGCGCCTCCGGTTGCGCCCGGCCTTCGATGTGGTGGACCAGTTCAGAGACGGCCACCGCCACGGCCGGCCCCTGCGCGCCGATGGAGCCCCAATGCCCGGCCGGGATCTCCCGCCGCCACAGCCGCTCGGTGTAGCGGTTCAGGTCCTTGGACTGCTCGGGCGAGACGAACAGGTCCTTGGTCGGTGCGATGACCTGGACGGGCACGTCGGTACGGGCCGACCGGCCGGGCCGCAGGAAGCGCAGGCCGTTGGCCTTGTAGAGCTTCATCCCGTCCAGCGCGTCCCTGCGGAACGTCGGGGCGGGCTTGCGCTCGATGCCCTCCAGCCGCCCGATGAGCACCGGGAACAGCCGGACGCCACCCAGCCGCCACACCAGCTGCCCGACCCCGGGGATGAGGCCGCCCATCAGATACCACGACCGGGCGAACTGGCCGGACAGCTGCTTCAGGTTCCGGGGCGTGGGACGGCGCAGACGATCGCGTACCCACTGGCCGAAATGCTCGATGCACGGCCCCGAGATGGAGGTGAACGAGGCCACCCTGCCGGTGAGCCGTGCCCCCGTGACGGCCCCCCAGCCCTGCACCGATCCCCAGTCGTGCCCGACCAGATGCACGGCCCGTCCCGGCGAGACCGCGTCCACCACCGCGCGCAGATCCCCGCTCAGCTTCTCCATCGCGTACGACCCGGTGCGGCGCGGGCGCGTGGAGTCACCGGCGCCGCGCACGTCATAGGTGACGACGTGGAACTCCCCGGCCAGGATCCCCGCGACCGGCTCCCACACCGCCTGGGTATCGGGATAGCCGTGCAGCAACACGACGGTCACCCGGTCCCGGTCGCCGAACTCGCGCACGGCCAGCTCGGCCCCTTCGGACTTGACCGTGCTCCTGCTGAAGTCGCTCATGCACGATCCTCCCGGACGGCGTCGGCTCCGGCCGCCCAGCGGTGCACATGCGGCAGGTCGTCGTCCAGCCAGTACGCGTCGTCCTCGGTGACCACCAGCAGCTCCTCGAACTTGGCGCCCACATCGCCCAGAGCCAGGTGCGGTTCCACCGCCCACAGGCCCGGTGTCGGCGGGTGCTGCGACCGCCGCGAGCCGTTCCACAGCGTGGAGCGCCCCTGAAGGCGTTCCTTGACCAGCTCGCGTCCGAGGGTCTGGGCCGTACGGACGCCGAAGGCCCCGACGATGAGATTGCGGGGCAGCCGGCTGGTGACCTGCCCGACCTGGTGGCCGATCACCCGGCCGGGATACTTGCGGTGCCGGTTCTGGTACCCGTGCCGGACGATCTGCCGGTCGACCGCGGCGTAGATGTCGGCGAAGGTGCGCCGCTCGCGGACCAGGTCCACGATCAGCCGCCGGTAGTCGGCCAGGTCGGCCACCAGGCGCTCCCACGGCTCGTTGGCGCCCAGGCATCCCGCGTAGCCGATGTCGGCGGTGTAGCCGCCGGCGATCGGCGCCGCGTCCAGGATGAAGGGCATGCCCTCGGCCAGCCGCCGGTCGGTCGGCAGGAACTGGTGCGGCAGCACGATCCCGCGGAAGGCCGTACGGTCCCCGAACCACGCGAACGGGACATGGAACCAGTCGTCCACCCCGCGATCGGCCAGCCACCGCCGCATCCGCCTGGCCGCCTGCCGTTCGGTCACCCCCGGCTCCAGGCCGGCCGCCACGGCCTCGGCCGCCTCGTAGGCCAGCCTCTGCAGGTCCCGAAACCGCCGCAGGCCCTCACTCATCGCCGCACACTCCGTCCGGTGGTCACCGACGCCGCAATTGGATTAAGTGTCCAATATCGCGGCGGACCTGAACGAAAGTCAAGAAGCTCAGGCATCTTATTAGACGCAAATCCAGTAGGATCGGCCGAACGGAGCGAGGGGGCACGATGGCGGACCGACGCCACACCGGCACGCGGCCCGGCCGGCGCGCCACGATCCAGGAGGCCGCCGCCCGGCTCTTCGCCGACCGCCCCTACGACGCCCTGTCCATCGACGAGATCGCGGCCTCCGCCGGCGTCGCCAAGGGCCTGATCTACTACTACTTCGGCAGCAAGCGCGGTCTCTTCCTGGCCGTCATCGAGGAGGCGACCGGCCATCTGAACGCGCTGGCCGAGGAGTTCGGCGAACTGTCCCCGGCCGAGCGGCTGACCCGTACGCTGGACGGCTTCCTACGCTGGGCCGACACCCATCGCCCGGCGTTCCAGGCCATCACGAGCGGCGGCGTCGGCGTGGACTCCGAGGTGAGCGGCCTTCACCACCGCGTCCGCGGGCGCCTGCTCGCCGCGCTGTCGTACGGCATCACCGGCGACACCACGCCCGGCCCCACCCTGCGCATCGCGCTGGAAGGCTGGCTCTCCTTCGTGGAAGGCGCCACCACCTCCTGGCTCACCGAGCCGGGCATGAATCGCGACGAACTCCGCGACCTCGCCGTACGCGTCCTGGCGGGTGTGCTGCAGGCCGTCGGGCCCGTCGATTCTGACGCAGGCGCTCCGGCCTCACCCGCATCCAGGTGACCGAGATGGGGAAACCTTGGCAGCCGGCGGTACGGGCGGCACCGGTCCTGCGGCCTCGGCAGAGTGGTGACGGCCCGCGGCCCGGAACGCGTTATAGATCAACAACCGATCGGTGCACTCGCGCCCGTACGGTGCCGGCCCGGCGTTCGGCGATCGGCCTCGCCCGTGGCACCCGGACGGGGTTCCGGATCACCTCGGCACTCGGGCACCGGCGAGGTGAATGCTTCGTCGAAGGTAGGACGGCTCCGGGTCGCGGTGACACCACAACGAGGGAAACGAGTCCCTGAATCGCCTATGGCGCATCGCATCAATGTCGTCATATCTGAAACGTACCTGCGCTAGCGTCTTTCATCCCGAAGGATCTTCCATGGGCGAGACACAGGATTGGACCCGACGATGCGTGATGTCCTGATCAACATCATCGGCTCGATCATCGTCGCTGTGATCGGGATGTACGGAACGATCAAGGCCGCCAGGATCGCCAATCCCAACATTCCGAACCCCGGAGGGCCTGGAGAACAGAACCCCGGAGAGTCTGAAGGACAGACGTGGTCAGGGCGCCTCCGGTCGTGGGTCGGCCGAGGCTGGCGGGCGCTGCGTCGCCTCCGCCCTACTCAACCGAATTTGGCGAGGAGAATCCTCATCATGGTGGCCTTTGTAGCCTTTTTCGCGCTGGGTGTCAGCAACGTGATACGCCTGGTGGACAACCTGTCCAAGGTCTGCAGTACCCGTACACCACTGACGATCATGGTGAGCGCGGAGAAGGACCTCCTCCTCAAGGACCTGGCCGACGAGTACGACGGAACCAGGCGAACCTGCTCCAACATCTCCGTGGTCGAGTTGACGTCGGGGGCCGCGCTGGAAGATCTGAGCAGCAAGGATCAGCCCGATCCACTCCCCCATGTATGGATGCCGAGCTCCTCGATGTGGGTGGATCTCCTGCGTGCCCGTAACGACGCACCGATCGAGCCGGTCGGCAAAGTGGAGTCGGTTGCCCAGAGCCCGCTGGTCATCGCC
The DNA here is from genome assembly GCF_044326315.1 of Actinomadura sp. 9N407. NCBI lineage: Bacteria > Bacillati > Actinomycetota > Actinomycetes > Streptosporangiales > Thermomonosporaceae > Actinomadura > Actinomadura sp. 9N407. Next base: position 11,582 of record NZ_JBIRAW010000014.1, read on the forward strand.
ATGCCGGAGAAGGTCGCCTCGGCGTTCGGCTGGAACCAGCGGACGTTCGGATGGCAGGAGGTGCTGGGGTATGCGCGCGATCCCGAAAGCTGGGAGCAGAAACGGCTGAGGAATCCCGGGCTGACTGAGCGGTTCTTTCTGGCCAAAGAGAATCCGGAGAGGTCGACGTCCGCCTTCGCCGCCACCGTGGCGTCCTATTACGCTGCCGCATCTCAGCACCACAAGCCAGGAAAATTGACGGTCGATCATGTCAGGGACCGGCAGATCACCAATGACGTGCGCAATGTCGAGTCCTCCATGCAGTACCGACTGGACGACGTGATGGACCTGCTGAAGAACCTGGGAGAGGAGGACGGCGAAGGACAGGCCTCGTCCTATCTCAGCGGCGTGATCATGCAGGAGGAGTTGTCCTACCTCTACAACAGCGGTGATCCTGAGGTGTCCCAGAAGCAACCCCCGTCACCGCGTCAGGAACCGTTGCGAGTCTTCTATCCTCGGGACGGCACGGTCGTGATGGACCACCCCTACACCCTGTTGTCCACCATGAACTCCGCGCAGGGCAAGGTCGCCCGCGATTTCCGTGACTTCCTGCGAGACACCGACCGGCAGGACCGTTTCCGGCAGAAGGGCTTTCGCGGCCATGACGGCAGGATGTTCTCCGACAAGGTGGCCAAGCAGGCCGGCCTGCCTGACAATCGCAGCGGTACCCCTTTTCTTCCGAAGCCCGACACCGAGGCCCTGCGGACCATTCATGAGAATGTTGGAAGTCTGCGCCGGTCTGCCAGAGTGCTCCTGCTCATCGACCGGTCCGGTTCCATGGGGTCGCCCGATCAAGGCGCATTCAAGACCGGCTTGGAGATCGTCAAAGAGCAGTTGCAGGACAAGCTGATCGACCAGTTGGGGGATAATGACGAACTCACGGTCTGGTCTTTTGCCGATAACTACCGGAAGGAATTCTCCGCGACGCCCGGCAAGGACCTGAAGGAAAATAAAAGCAAACAAGAATTTGATGATAAAATTTCCGGCATCGCCTCTGGTGGGAACACCGCACTCCACGACACCGTGCTGGCGGCCGTCCGCGAACTCCGAAAGGAATCGAGTGGTCGCGACGGACTGACGCCAACGATCATCCTCCTGTCCGATGGCTACGACACGCGAAAGTCTCTAACTCTCGACCAACTCAGGAAGCGGCTGGCCGACGAAGCGGAGGAGACGCCCGTACCGCGCGTCTACACGATCGGTTACGGCGTCATAGATCCGGACAAGGATGCCAACGCACTCAAGGACATCAGCATCGCCACCAAAGGCAAGTACTACGACGCCAAGAAGGAGCGTGTCGACCTCGATCGGGTCTTCAACGAGGTTTTCGGGCACCTGTAGGGGGCCGAGCGCCACTTCCATGCGCGAGCGCGCGCGATGAGTCAGGGTTCTGCCGGCACGCCCGGGCGTGAAGAAGCCCACGGCACGGCCGCATCCTGGTCCGCTGCTGTCTGGCTCATCCATTCGCCGCCCAGGGTGTACGTTTCATCCATGATTTATAGAAGGGACGTCCAGGCCGCGCTCGCATGAGCGGCCGGGGACAGTGGGAGCTCGGCGGCCCCATCGGGGACGGGCTCCCCTACTACGAACACGCTCAGCGGCTGCGACGGATGCACGGCTCCGGTCCATTGCCCCAAGGCGGCCGTCCGATGCCGGACGCGCCGGCGGACGGGGAGGAAGAGCCCCATCGGCGCGATCCGACCCGTGCCGACATCGCGGAACTCGTCCAGACGCTGGACCGGGCGGTCACTCACTGGCCACCGGACCGTGAACCGCTGTCGATGCTCGACGACCGGATCCGGCCACTGTACGTCCATGGCGTCCGCGACGAACTGGCGGCCGGGATCCGGGAACTCGGTCATGTGCCCGCGGACCGTCTTCGTCTGCTGGGGCGATGGCTGGCCGGGACCGGTACCCATCGGAGCGCGGTCGACCTCGGTCTGATCCTGCTGGGCGTGGCCGGGCACGACGACGACCGCGACCTCATCCTCACCCTCGCCTCGCTGAGCGGCGTCAGCGGCGCAGCTGAAGCCCTGGCCGCCTCACAGTCGCGCCCGCACGAAGCGCTGCTGGAAATGGCCCGCCGGACCAGCGACTGGGAACGAGTGGACGCGATCAGGGGCCTGCGTGGAGCACAGGTGGAGCAGCGCGACAAGGACTGGCTGATCCGCGACGCCTGCGACGGCGGCTTCCTGGACGTCTACTTCGCCGAGGTCGTCGCCGAGACCGGGGACCTGGCCGGAACGCTCGCCGCCGACACCGTCGACGACGATCTCCTGCGCGGCGCCGAACTGGTGCTGTACGCGCTGTGTGAGCTCGAATCGCCCGAGCTCGGCATTCTGGACTACCGCGACGCCGAGGCCGCCGTGCAGCACTATGCCCGGCATGTCGCCGCACGGCCGCTGACACTGAACCGTCTGTGCCAGCTGGTGCCGGTGTACGCGCTCGTGTGCAGCCCTCGTGCCGGGGAAGGTCACTGGAGCACCGAAGGACTGTCTCGCGTACGTGACCTATACCGGGACCTCCTGTCGTCACCGGCGGCCCAGGAAATCGTGCAAGCGAGCCTGGCAGCGGCCGAGCAGCAGGTATTCGTCAAGGCGGCCTGGGTCGCCGGGCACGCCGGACCGCCCGTCCAGGACCACCTGCTGCGCCGGCTGGAGTCCGACCCCCTGAACGAGTGGGTCTGGTGCTGGCTCCTCGACGGCGGCCCCGCCGCGAGGGTCGGCGTCCCCAACACCGCTGAAGGCATCGACGTGGCGCTCGCCGCCGCCGGACGGCTACTGCCGCTGCGGCGGTTGATGACCGGGCCGCCGGAGCCCGCCGGGGACGCGGATCCCTACGAGAAGATCCTCGACCTGGTCCTCAGCCGGTTGCGCACCTATCCCGGCCACGGGTGGGAGATCATCCACACCGCCTTGCGGAGCCATGTGCACAGCTACCGCAGCCTGGCCGTGCTCACCCTCCAGCGCTGGTCCCCCGAGCAGTTCCCACCGGAGGCCGTCGACGTACTGGAGAGCGTCCGCGCGGCCGAGCCCTACACCGAACTCCGCGAGAGGCTCGCCGCGCTCACCGGCCGAGTCCGCACCGGCGGATAGCCCAGTCTCGGGTGCAACTCACCACGCCTATCCCCACAACAAGGGACATGAGCAGCAACCGACCGGCCAATGGCAGTGCGCCCCGCAACGTGAACGCGCCAGAGGAGGTGACCGCCGCGCTGCGCGGCTTCCTGTCCGCCATGGTCGAGCCGCCGCCCGCCTTCACCAGAGGGGGTGCCCGAGTTCTCGGCTCTGTCGGCCCTCTTCCCCGATCCGCAGGATCAGGAGCCTCTCGGATGCGTCAGTGGGGGGCGGTGGAGGTAGGCGGGGTGAGAGCGCGCAGGGCGTGGGTGATGAGGGAGTGGAGGTAGGCGGAGTCGGGCATGCCGAGGTGAAGGGCCATGCGGTGGTAGAGCGGGCCGTACAGCAGGTCGAGGGCGATGTCGAGGTCGGCGTCCGGGTGCAGTTGACCGGCGTCCTGGGCTCGGTGGAGCCGTTGCCTGAACGTGGCGATGCGCGGCTGGGCCGCAAGGCGCGCCTGTCCTGATCCACGTGCACGGGGGCCACTACGATGGAGGCCACAAGAACAGCCAGTCGCTGCCGCTGATCTACCGGCTCGCCGGTCAGGGCTGGGTGTGCGTCAGCGCCAACTACCGGCTGCGGCCCGAGTTCCAGCATCCCGACCACCTGATCGACCTCAAGAGGGTCATCGCCTGGGTGCGCGAGCACGCCCACGAGTACGGCGCCGATCCGACGACGCTGTTCGTCGCGGGCAGTTCGGCGGGCGGGCACATGGCGGGGCTGGCCGCGCTCACCCAGAACGACCCCGCCTTCCAGGCGGGCTTCGAGGACGCCGACACCTCCGTGACCGGCGCCATCTACCTGAACGGCTGGTACGCCCCTATTTCGGCCAGGGGCCCGAGTCCTCGCAGCTGGCCCGCATCACCGCGGACGCACCGCCCTTCTTCCTGGCACACGGCGACAAGGACACGCTGGTGCCCGCAGCGGACCCCCGGCACTTCGCCGACCGGCTACGCCAGACCTCGGCCGCCCCCGTCGTCTATGCCGAGTTGAAGGGCGGGCACCACGCCTTCGACCTGTACCACTCCTTCCGCTTCGAGGCGGTCGTCGACGCGATCGAGGCCTTCGCCGCCTGGGTGAGGTCCCGGGAGAGGACGCCCGAGCCCGGTCGGTGTAGGCCCACTTGCACGCGACCAGGTTGCGGTGCCGGCGCAGGATCGTCGCCGGAGTGACTGGAAAGATGTCCGCCCACCAGTGGCGGTTCACCAGCCGGGACAACGCGGTAAGCCAGAGCCGATCGGCGGGCCTTGCTGTAGGCGGCCGTTGAGTTGGACGCCGGCAACTCTGCCGGGGTTCCTGGAACCCCCGCTTGATCCAGAGATTCGGGAACCCCGGCGGCGTCAGGCCGTTCGATCGGGTGAAGGTTCCTCTCAGTCCTTCACGCCCCCGGCGGCCTCGATCACGACGTCGGCCACGGCGTCGGGCTGCGATGCCGCGATCGCGTGCGAGGCCCCCGCGATCTCGCGGGTCCCTCGCGAGGAGGCCCGCTCGGCCATGAACCGCATCAGCTCGGCCGGGATGTTGAGGTCGCGGTCGCCGAAGACGAACCAGGACGGCTTGGTGCGCCAGGCCGGCTCGTTGACCGTCAGCCCATCGGTCAGCGCCTTCTCGGTCACCGGCCGCTGGGTAACCGCCATCAGGGCGGCCTCGTCGGCGTCCAGGTCGGCGCAGAACTGGTGGTGGAACTTGTCCTCGGTGATGCGGAACTCGTTGCCTCCGGAGGAGACCGGGTAGGCGGCCAGCGCCTCGCCCAGCGTGCTGCCTTCGAACTTGCCGGACAGCAGGAACGCGTTCTCCCCGGGCTCGGGCGCGAAGCCGGCGACGTAGACCAGGGCGCGGACCGCGGGATTGCCGGCCGCGGCCTCGCTGATCACCATGCCCCCGTAGGAGTGACCGGCCAGGACGACCGGCCGCCCGAGCCCGTCGATCACGTCGCGCACGTACGCCGCGTCGCTCGCCACACTGCGCAACGGGTTGGCCACCGCGAGGACGTCCAGTCCGCGCTCACGCAGCCGGCGGGCCACCCGGTTCCAGCTCGCCGATTCGGCGAAGGCTCCGTGGACCAGGACGATGACGGGTCGGTCGGTGGTGCTCACGAGTTCACCTTTCCAGTGTGAAGGGCGGCCTTCAGTACTTCGATGGCCTGGGCGATGGCGGCCGTGGCCGCGCGAGTCCCGCGAACGGGGTTGAGCATCATGAAGTCGTGGATGATGCCGTTGTAGCGAACGCTGGTGGTCGGGACGCCCGCCTCGGTGAGGCGGCGGGCGTAGGCCTCGCCTTCGTCGCGCAGCACGTCGTTCTCGTCGACGATCAGGAACGCGGGCGGAAGTCCGGCCAGGTCGTCCAGGGTGGCCCGCAGGGGTGAGGCGGTGATCTCGGCGCGCTGGGCCGGGTCGGTGGTGTAGGCGTCCCAGAACCAGGCCATGCCCTTGGCGGTCAGGAACGGGCCGGCGGCGAACTCGCGGTAGCTGTCGGTGTCCTGGGCAGCGTCGGTTACCGGGTAGTACATCGACTGGTGCACGAAGGCGACATCGCCGCGCTGCTTGGCGAGCAGGGCCAGCGCCGCGGTCATGTTGCCGCCGACCGAGTCTCCCGCGACCGCCATCCGGGACGCGTCCAGTCCCTCGGTGTCGCCGTGCCGGGTGATCCACTGGGCGGTGGAGTAGGCCTGCTCGATCGCGACCGGGTAGCGAGCCTCGGGCGAACGGTCGTACTCCACGAACACGACCGCGGCGTTCACGCCGACGGCCAGTTCGCGCACCAGACGGTCGTGCGTGCCGGTGTTGCCGAGGACCCAGCCGCCACCGTGGACGTAAAGGACGACCGGCAGTGCGCCGGCCGACCCGACAGGCTTGAGGATCCGCACCCGCACGTCGCCGACGTCGGCGGGCACCGTGATCCACTTCTCGTTCACGTCGGGCTTGTCGATCGGGGTGGCCTGCATGTCGTCCAGGGCCTTTCGGGCGCCCTGGGTACCGAGCTCGTAGAGGAACGGGGGCTTGGAGGTCGCGTCCGCGATCTCCTGCGCGGCCGGCTCCAGGAAGTGGCTGGTCATGTGCTGCTACCTTCCGTCCAGATTCATCTTGTGCACGTTTTCTGTGCCGTTTCGCGCCTGAGCGAGCAGGGGCCACCCAGGAATTCCTGCGCTCCATCGCCGAGCGCCGCGACGAGGTGTCGGAGGCGGATCCCGTCCCCGCGGAGGCGGAATCCACGCGTTCTCGAGCGGGCCGGTGCTCATTTTCTGTCTTTGCGTGGCTGGTCCGCCCGGGCGGCTCACGGTGTTACCGATCACCGTCTTCGGCCCGATCAGACCGGCGCCATCGACTACCACGATCCTCATGACGTGCCTTCCTGCCTGCCGGGGCGGCCCTCGCCATCCAGTCGACAGGTATGACAGGACAGCCCTTCGAGGTGTGACAGTTCCCGGCCACATTTGCCAGATGTGCCCGTTCGGGTGCTGTCGGTGTCACAGCACGGGCCGCTGCCTTGTCTCAGGTGGTAGCTCTTTCTTCAGCGCAGCACGCTCGCGAATCCTGCCCTTGTGCGGTGCGGCGGATCTGAACGAAGCGTTTGGAATTCACCCCTCGCCGAATGAGAGAAACGTGGGACCGAAGTCCTCGGACTCGTGCTCCATTCGCCGATGATTCCGGCGCTGCGGCCGAGGGTGAAGGGCGACCATCGAATTCCTCAGTCTTCAAGGAGCGCGAGCATGGACGTTTTGGAACGGCGGATCGCGGCGCCGGTTCTGGTGATCGGGACCGGGGGCGCGGGGCTGCGTGCCGCGATCGAACTCGCCGAGCGGGGCGTCGGTGTGCTCGCGGTGGGAAAGCGGCTCAAGACCGACGCCCACACCACGCTCGCCGCCGGGGGGATCAACGCGGCCCTGGCCACGATGGACCCGCGGGACACCTGGCAGCAGCACGCGGCCGACACTCTGCAGGAGAGCTACCTGCTGGCCCATCCGGAGACGGTGCGGATCGTGACCGAGGGCGCCGCCCGCGGCATCGCCGACCTCGACCGGTACGGGATGCCGTTCGCGCGCGAGTCCGACGGGCGGATCTCGCAGCGGTTCTTCGGCGCCCACACCTGGCGGCGCACCGCCTTCAGCGGCGACTACACCGGACTGGAGATCCAGCGCACGCTGGTGAACCGGGCGGCCCAGCTCGACATCCCGATCCTGGACACCGTCCACATCACCCGCCTGCTGGTGCGCGACGGCGCGGTCTTCGGCGCCTACGGCTTCGACCTGGGTGACGGAACCCGCTACGTCATCCAGGCCGACGTGGTGATCCTGGCCACCGGCGGTCACACCCGGATCTGGCGGCACACCTCCTCGCGGCGCGATGAGAACACCGGCGATTCCTTCCGCCTGGCCGTGCTCGCCGGCGCCCGCATCCGCGACCCGGAGCTCGTCCAGTTCCACCCCTCCGGCCTCATCGAACCCGAGGACGTCGCGGGCACCCTGGTCTCCGAAGCCGCCCGCGGCGAGGGCGGAATACTCCTGAACGACATCGGCGAACGGTTCATGACCCGCTACGACCCCGAGCGGATGGAGCTGTCCACCCGCGACCGCGTCGCGCTGGCCGCCTACACCGAGATCAAGGAGGGCCGGGGCACCCCGGGCGGCGGCGTCCTGCTGGACGTGTCCCACCTCCCTCGCGAAACGATCATGACCCGGCTGCCGCGCGTCCACCAGACCCTCCTCGAACTGCAGATGCTCGACATCACCGAGGACCCGATCGAGGTCGCCCCCACCGCGCACTACTCCATGGGCGGTGTATGGGTACGGCCCGAAGACCACAGCACCGACATCCAGGGCCTGTACGCGATCGGGGAGGCCGCCAGCGGACTGCACGGCGCCAACCGGCTGGGCGGCAACTCCCTGATCGAACTGCTGGTGTTCGGCCGGATCGTCGGCGAGGCCGCGGCCGCCTACTCGGCCGGCCTCCAAACCCAGCGCCGGTGCGCCGACGCGCTCGCCCAGGCACGACGCGAGGTCGACGAACTCCTGGCCTGCGACGGCCCGGAGAACGTGCGACTGCTGCAGCGCGCGGTCCGCAACACCATGACCGAACACTGCGGCGTCGTCCGCGACGAGGCGGGCCTGCTCAAGGGCCTCGCCGAGCTGGACGCGATCGAGGCGCGGACCGGCGATCTGGGCGTCCACCCCGACAACGCCGGCTACCAGGACCTCGCGCACGCCTTCGACCTGAAGTCCACGGCGCTGGCCGCCCGGGCGACCCTCGAAGCGGCCCTGGAACGCCGCGAGACCCGCGGCTGCCACAACCGCTCGGACCACCCCGATCTCGACGAGTCGTTCCAGGTCAACCTGGTGTGGTCGGGGCCGGGCAAGATCGAACGCCAGGAGATACCGCCGATCCCCGAACAGATCGCCGCACTCATGCGCCATGTCTCCTCCGACGGAAAGCTCGTGGAGTAGAGACCGCCCGCACACGAAACCCCACCATCCGGAGCGCTCGCTCAGCCGACGGCTGGGACGGCGGCGGGACGCATCCACCTTCCGTCGGGCGCAGCCATCACAGCCCGGATTCGTTCCCGCATCGCCGGAACGCGAACCGATCAAGGAGACGACATGACCGAACAAACCGTGGCGAGCACACTCGATCCAGCGAGGACCGGCGGTGTCCGGTTGCAGGGTTGGAAGGACTCGGGCTTCGCGATGGAGGGTGTGCGAGTGCGCAGTGCGCTGCTGCGACTGGACGGCGCCTTCGCACCGCCACACCTGGTCGTCGATGGGGAGGTCGACATCAGCACGCTCGCCGCCTTCACCGACGCGCTGTCCAGCATGCTCGAACACGGTTCCGGCGACGTCTGGGTCGATGTGGAGAGGCTGAGCTTCATCGATGTCGGCGGACTCCGCGCCCTGGCCGGTGCCGCCTGCCGGCTAGGACTTCAGGAGCGGCGGCTGGTGCTGCGCTCGGTCGCCCCCCACCTGATCAGGCTGATGGACCTGGTGGGATGGAGCCAGATCTCCAACTTGCTCCTGCTCCCCCGTGCCGAGACGAGCGCGGCAGGCAGGAATGGACCCGGATGGGGTTGAAGGCTCGCGGTCGGCTTTCGGCAGGAGGGTGACGGTGGTCGTCAGGGTGCAGACGCCTGCGATCGCCACCATGACGGCGGCCACTGCGACCTGCGGCGCCGCAAGTGGACGGAACCTGTTCTCGCCCGCGTTCCCCTAGCCGGGCAGCGCCTAGTGCTGACCGTCGCCCGTGTCGGCGACCTCGCCGCCTTGGAGGAACGCCCCGCCGCTGACATGGGTCTACTCCGACGGTGGTGGCGCCTGTCCGAGCGCACCGCCACCCGTGATTCGTCGGCCACGGCCCCGCCCTGGCCCCGCCTTGTCACCTGCAGGGCATAGCGCCGCAAGACGGCACTGACCGGACGACCCGCCAGGACACCCCGGCCACGATCAACGTCGCGGGCTGATCACCCGGACCCATAGGACGGGCCGTCCCACCCTCCCGGCAGGCAGGAATGTGCTGTGGCCCTGGTCGGCGCGTGCCGGCCTGCCACGGTCAAGACGACAGGACGACGTGCGGCCGTTCGTCTCGAAACAGGCTACGTCGGCGCTGGCCGGATGGGTGGCGCGTAGGCCGCGACGACGTACGCCGCCGATCACTGCCGGTCGATGGAAACCGCGCCGCCTCCCTGATACCGCGGCCGTCGGAGGAGCTGACGACGTCCGCGGCGAAGAGATCTTCCAGTGCCGTCACGTTCCCCTCCCGTGCGGCGTCGAGGAAGGTCGACAGGAGGCGACGGTGCTCGTCGGTGTCGATCGGCTCGCGCCGGGGGGTGCTCAGGTGCTTGCGGGCACGGCTCACAAGCTGGCGGACGTTAGCCGGGCTGAGCTGAATGATCTCAGCGATCTCTTCGTAGGGATAGAGAAAGGCTTCACGGAGGATATAGGCGGCCCGCTGGGCCGGGGTGAGCTTTTCGAGCAGCAGCAGCAAAGCGGATCCAAGCGCCTCGCCGCGCTCGGCGCCGGCTGCGGGGTCGTTGCTGGTATCGATGGGCTCGGGCAGCCACGGGCCGATGTAGTTGGTCTCATGGCGGGCACGGGCGGACTGCACGGTGTTGATGGACAGCCGCGTCGTGATCAGGGCCAGGAACGCCGCCGGATTGGCGATGGTCGAGCGTTCGCTGTTCTGCCAGCGAACCCAGGTCTCCTGGACGAGGTCTTCGGCCTCCGCCGAGCTGGCGAGCATCCGGTAGGCGATACCGAACAGGCGCGGACGCACTTCCATGAAAATGACGGCGGCCTGGTCGAGCGAACTGGTCTGATCTTGTCCTTCAAGATGCATGCTCACGGGCGCGTTAGTGGAATGGCATGTCGGGCCAGACGGCGATGACCTGGTCGGTAGCGGCTCGTGGACAGGTGATGGCAGCTCGTGGACAGGTGATGGCAGTTCGTGGAGCGCGCTGGCCAGACCGTTCATTCTGATCACCGACTTTCATATGCTGCGGGCCGTCTCCCGCAGATGGATCAGGCGTTCAATCGGACGTACAAAACGTGTAACCTCACCATCTCGCGCGGGGCACGATATGGCATGACACGAACGCATGAGATCGACGGGCAGCAGCTCGGGGGACTGATCACCACCTTTAGGATGGCCATGGTTGAAAGCTTCTACGGGCATGCCAAATGGCCGGAACCGTTCTGGCGGAACGGTTCCGGCTTTGCCTTCCAGGTCCGTCAGCCGACGGTACTTCCGCGCTCCAGATAAATGCGCGCCAGTCCCACGCGTGAATTCACGCCGAGTTTACGGAAGGCATGCATCACGTGCGTGCCGACCGTCGCCGGCGACAGGAAGAGCTTGTCGGCGGCTTGGCGGTTGGTCGCCCCCTCGGCCACAAGCGAGGCGACCCGTTGCTCGGCGGGGGTGAGCGCGTCCCACCCCTGTGCCGTCCTGCGCCGCTTCGCCCGTTGCCGGTGTCCTGCGGCGTCCAGCCTGCGCCGTACCCTCGCGGTTTCGTTCCCGGCGCCCATGCGCGCGTAGATGCTCTCTGCCTGGTTGAGGTATTCGATGGCGGCGCCGCGGTCGGACTTCAGAAGCAACCTCCCGGCGTCCTCCAAGGCGGAGGAGAGCGGCAGGAGGCACGGGAGCCCGTCAAGGATCCCAACGGCTCGCTGGACCGCTTCGACGTCTTCGTCCAGCAGGCCGCGCGCGTGCGCGGCGACCGCCGCGAAGAGCGGGATGTCAGGGTTACGCGCTGCCCTGTGCTCGGCCTCAGTGACCACGGCGGCGGCGTGGCCGGCCCGACCTGCACGCAGCGCCAACCGTACGAACGACGGATCGTCCGCCGGGCCCGTGGTGCATACCGGCGGTCCGCAGGTGGCCGCGGCCTGGTCCAGCAGGACGGGGGCGCGGCGGGGGTCGCCCACCGCGTTGGCGACTTGTGCCGCCGGCCACGCGCCCGCCTGGCGCCTCGGCCCGACCTCGCTCGCGAGCATCCGCTCGGCATGCGCGGTGGCGCGCTGCAGTGCGGCGGAGTCGCCCGTCAGTGCCCCGACGCGTCCGATGACGGAAAGTGCGTCGAAGGAGACGACATCGCCCGCGCCGGACTCCCGTGTCATCGCGAGCGCGGCCTCGGCCGCCGCACGTGCCTCGGCCAGTCGTCCTCCGGCAAGGAGAAGCCGGGCGTGGGCGGTCAGCCACAAGTTCAGGCCCTGGGCGTGGCCAGGCCGCCGCGCCGCCGCGACGCCCTCCGCCGTTTCGCGCAGGCCCTCCTCCACCTTGCCGGTCATGCCGTGCAGCAGGGCCCGCCAGATGGCAGGGAAGAAGATCGCGGAGGCGTCCGGCGCGGAGGCGGCGGCCTCGGCGGCGAGCCGCTCGGCCGCGGTGAAATCCAGCCTGTCGGCCCGGATCAGAGAGTCCGTGGTACGAATCAGCGCCAGGGCCGTGTCGCTCCCGGCCCGCAAAGCGCTCTCGGTGGCGGGCGCGAGCAGCCGCTCGGCGGCCGGGACGTCGCCTGTCAGCAGCGTGGCGAGGCACCGCAAGGCCATCAGCGGGGCGCGCAGGCCGTCAGGCACGCAGTCAAGGCGGGTTCCCGCCCGGCTGTGCCGCAGCACCTCGGCGAACGAGCCCTGCATCGCCGACATCGCCGCACCCAGGCGGACCCGCCCTTCGACCGTCGCGGGCAACGGGCCGTCCAGGACCGGCTCGGCGAGCATCAGGCCCTCACCGCCCAAGCCGATGCGCGCGAGCAGAGGGAGGGCCTCCGCGACGGCGTCGGCGCGTTCCGCCGAGCCCGCCGGGGCGAGCGCGACAGCCTGCCGGGCGATCGGCACGGCAGCGTCCGGTGAGACCTGGGCGAGTTCGGCCAAGGCCCTGCGCAGCAGCGCGACCGCCTCGGCGTCGCCGGGCTCGGCGGTCTCGGCCATGGTCAGGGCGACCTGGCCGATGGGCACGCCCTGCGCCAGCCTGAGGTCGGCGGCCTGCTTGCGCATTGCCCGGCGCAGCGACACCGGCACCGTCCCGCGGATGGTCTCGCGCACGATGTCGTGCCGGAACGTGAGGGGGTCGGTGGGGCGGACGAGGTCGGCGTCGACGGCGTCCTGGAGCGCCGCCACGAGCTCGGCGATGGTGTGCCCACTAAGGTCGGCGAGCCGGTCGGCCTCCAGGTCGCGGCCGAGCACCGACGCGAGCTGGAGCACCTCCCTGGCGAGCGGCGACAGATGGCCCAAGAGGCGCTGCGCCGAGCCGTAAGAGTGGATCGGCGAATGCCGCCCGGTCAGATGCGCGACCGCGCCCGTCCGGGTGATGGCGCCCTCACCGAGGAGCCCGCGGATGGTCTCTGTCACCAGAAGCGGCCGGCCCTCGGCCTGCCGGAGAAGATCGAGGATGTCCCCTCCCGGTTCGGCGTCGAGCAGGTCGCGGGTGATCCGGGTGACCGCGTCCTCCGGCAGCCGGCCGAGGCGCAGCGTGCAGGCATCGGTCTCGGCGAGCTTCGCAACGGTCCCCCGCACGTCGGCGTCGGACGACCCGGTGCGGACGGTGACCAGCCAGCCGATCGCGTCCGAGGACAGCCGTGCCGGAAGGGTGCGCAGCGCCAGGAGCGTCCCGGCGTCGCACCACTGCAGATCGTCGATGACGACGAGCAGCGGCCTGTCCAGCGCCGCCCGCTTCAATTGGTCCTGCACCGCCCGGAACAGCCAGAACGGTTGTTCGGCGGACTCCGACAGCGTCAGCAGGACCCTTTCGTCGACGACAACAGGCCCGTCGGAGGCCAGCGCCTCGAGCAGCGCGCCGAACGGGACGCTCTGCCGGTCGCGCTCGCCCGTCCCGCTGAGAACGCGGATCGGTGAGCCCTCCGCGATGGCCTGCGCCTCCCGCGCGAGGCGGCTCTTGCCGGCTCCCGGAACCCCCTCGACGAGGAAGACCCCTCCGCGTCCTTCGCACAACCGCGAGATCCACCCGGTCAGGTCGGCGACCTCGGCGTCACGCCCGCGCAGCTCCGGCTCGCACCCGCGCAGCGGCGGATCGCCGGCCATATTGGACGGCGGTACCGGAGCGCGCCTTGCGCCCCCGCACCGCCTCCGCACCATCTCCTCGACCGTCATGAGCCCTCCCGATCGCCCTGCCGGCGGACGACCGCCGCCGACAGACACAACCTTGGCCCGGGATGTGCCGCCATCGCATCAGGGGAATGCCTGGCCCGGTCCCTAGGGAGAGCCCGTCCATCCCCGGTGTCACGGACCGACCGCGCCGTTCTGGGATTGGGCCTCAGACTCCAGGGCTTCACCCGAGGGGCGATGACAGGGGTTCCGGCTGGTGGCGCGAGGTGACGCCGAGTTTCGCGAAGACCTCGCGCAGGCGGTATCCGGCCGGTGCGCACGGCAGCCTCGATGAGTCATCTATTTGCGCGGTGCATGCGGCGACTTGCTCCGTAAGCAGCCGTAGGACTTCGGGCGGTAAGTCTCAGGTGCCGGTGGAAGGGGGCGATACGGCCTCGTGCGCCAGCACGAGGCGGGCCAGATCCACCCGGGAGTTGATGTCCCATTTGGCGAAAATGCGCCGCAGGTGAGTGTTGACCGTGTGGCGTGACACGAACAACTGCTCGGCGACCTGCGGGTTGGTGGCTCCCTGCGCCACCAACCGGGCCACCCTGGCCTCAGCCGCCGTCAATCCCCACTGACCTTCCCGCGCGCTGTCACCGGTTCGGTCCGTGCGGCGCACACCGAGCAGGCGCAGGCGCCTCCGTACGCGGGCGGCATCACGTGCGGCGTTCGACTCCTCGTACAGGTCGAGTGCGGTGGCCAGGAGACCTCGCGCGGCCGGGTCACCGTGGGAGCCGAGAGCGCGGCCCGCATCCTCGGCCGCCGAAGCATGGATCAGCGGCCGTTCGGCATCCTCGAGCAGCTTGACGGCATGCAACAGCAGATCGGGATCGCCGTCGACGATCCCGCGCGTATGGACGGCGACGCCCCGCAGGAAGGGGAATCCGGGATCGAGATCGGCGGCGCGGTCCTTGGCGGCCGCCGCGAGGCCGGGCAGCCCGGCACGCAGCGCGAGGCGCGCGAGCACGACGTGGTCGGCGGGGTCGGGCGGAACTCCGGGCGACGGGTCCAGCGCGCCCTCACCCACCCAGGCAAGCTTGATCACCTCGGCGACGCGGGCGGTGTCGCCCATGGCATCGGCCGCCAGCGCGGCCAGCCACGCGCCGGTGCGCCGCACCACCGGCGCCTCGGCGCCCATCATCTCCGCACCGTCGGCGGCGCAACGGCGGATGCCTTCCCGGTCCCCCAGCTGCACCGCCGCCCGGCCGAACGCGTACCGGGCCGTGGTGTCGGCGAAGTCGCCCGACCCCAGTTCGCCGGCCGAGGCCAGGGCGGCGTCGGCCTCCGTACGGGCCGCGGCGAGCCGGCCCGCGTCGAGCAGGATCCTCGCGCGGCTCATCGACCACAGGGACGCCGTGGCCGCATCGCCGGTCCGCCGTGCCGTCCGGACGCCCGCGTCGGTCTCCTTGAGCGCCGCCCGGACCTGCCCCGAGGCAGTGAGGAGGAACGCTCTCCCGCATGCCTCAGGCCACGGCGGTTGCGGCGTCCGGGAGCCGGTGGTGAGGGAGTCGGTGGTGAGGGAGTCGGCCCGCTCCTGGAGCTCGAAGGCAAGGTCCAGGTTCAGCCTGGACAGCTCGACTCTGGAGAGCGCGGCGAGCGCCGTGGCCGCGGCGTCGTCGGAGCCCTCAGCGAGCCGCCCGGCGGCGGCGATGGCCTGCTCGGCTTCCCCCATGTGGGAGAGGTGGAGTGCCTGGACGGCCGAAAGCCCAGCGCGCAGCGCCTGCGGTAGTCCAGGCAATGACAGGCCGATCCGGCACTGGCGGACGGCCTCGGCGAAGGAGGAGTGGCCCGATAGGCGTGCCACTCTCAACCGCAGCCGGGCCTCGGCCTCTGGCGCGAGGACGCCTTCGAGCGCGGTGTCGGCCAGTGCCCTGGCCTCGGCATACCGGCCGGTCCGTCCCAGCAGTTCGACCGTCTCACCGACGATCTCGGCGGTGTGCGGCCCGGCCGGCCCCGCGAGCTCCAGCGCCCTGCGGCTCAACGCCACCGCCTCCGTAGGCGCGGTGGCGGCCAGCCCCGTCGCGACCTCGCGCAGCAGGTCCACGGCCTGGTGGTCGCCGGGCACCGCGGTCTCGGCGAGCAGGGCGGCGACGTCCGCCGCCCTTCCGCCCTGGGCCAGGTGGACGTCCACCGCCTGGCGCCTCAGGGTGCGGCGCAGCGCCGCGGGAAGGGTTTCGGAGATCGCCTGCCGGACCAGGTCGTGCCGGAAGGCCAGGAAGGTACCCGTCCCGGAGAGGAATCCGGCGCCGACCGCCTCGTCGGTCACCGCGGTGATCTCCTCGGCCGTCGCCCCGGTGAGCCCCCTCAATTCCGCGGGGGTGAAAGGCCGGCCGAGCACCGAGGCGACCTGCAGGCCCCGGCGACCGGCCGGAGACAGCCGGTCGAGCCGGCCACGAACCATGGCGTCGAGCCGGCGCGGGATCGTCTCACCGGCCGCCGAGGCGACGCCGTCACGGATCGTGATGAGCCCGTCCTCCCGCATGCCCCTGAGGAGCTCGACGACCAGTCGCGGCGTGCCCTGAGCACGCCGCGCCGCGCGCATCACGGTGTCATCGGGCTCGGCTTTGAGCACGTCGGTGGCCAGCGCGGCGACGGCGCCGTCTGCCAGCGGGCCGAGAACGATCCGATGGCCACCGCGCTCCCGTATTCGCCTCAGCGCCGAAATGGGCCCCGACGCGTCAGCGCGGACCGGCCACATCGCCAACACCCACAGGAGCGGGAAGTCCGCCAGGTCGTCCAGGAGCGCTGGCAGTGCCGCCAACGTCACCGGATCGCACCACTGCACGTCGTCGAGCCAGACCACCAGCGGTCCCTGTTCCGCGCTGTCCACCAGTCTGTTCCGGACCTCCCGCAGCGTCCAGGACCGCAGGTCGGCCCCGCCGACGGTACGAAGAGCCGAGGCGTCAGGCAACGCCACCGGGCCGGTGTACAGCGCCTCCAGCAGCGGGCCGAAAGGGACCGGGAACCCACCGGGCACCCCGGCCCCGTGCCGGCAGGACAGGCCCGCGGCGAGAGCTCCCGCACGAGTCTCCGCGAGCAGTCGCGTCCTCCCCGAGCCCGGCGGGCCCTCGACCACGACCACCCCGCCCTCTCCCTCAGCCAGCGCGGTGAACCGCTCCAGCAGCAGCCCCACTTCGGGCTCGCGGCCGCGCAGCGGAAGATCGCCGGTCGTACCGGGCGGCGGTACCGGAACGCTTCGCGCTCTGCCGCATCGCCCGCGCATCAACTCCTCGACCGCCATGACCCCTCCGTTCGACCTGCCCGCGGACGCTCGTCGCCGGCATGCCTCACTGTTGCCGGGCAGGGGCGGCGATCACACCAGGGAGCTACCTGGCCGGGTCCCTAGGGAGGAGCGTGGGCTGCCCCGGGGTCACTGGCCGGTCCAAGAAGTCACGTGTTCGTGTCATGCGCCCTTCAGGAACCGAAGGTCATCGTGGTGTCGGCCCCATCCTCTTGGTCCGAGAAAGGACAATCATGAAAGGCAGTCTCACCATCCGTCCTCGCCACTCTTTGGCGGCACTGGCCGGCGCACTGGCCCTCATCGTGTCCGCCGTAACGCTCGGCGGTGGCGACGTGTACGCCGCGGAGAGCAGCCACCATCGGTGGACGTCCAAGCCGACCATCGTCCTGGTCCACGGCGCCTGGGCCGATTCCTCCGGCTGGAACGGAGTGATCTCCCGGCTCCAGGCCGAAGGCCATCCCGTGGTCGCGGCCGGCCTTCCGTTGCGCGGCGTCGCCGCGGACGCCGCCTACCTCGACGGTCTCCTGAAGACCCTCAACGGGCCGATCGTCCTGGTCGGCCACTCCTACGGCGCCGCCGTGATCACCAATACCGCCGCCGACCCGGACGTGAAGGCGCTGGCCTATGTCTCGGCGGTCATCCCGGATCAGGGTGAGAGCGTCTTCGATCTGGCCGGCCGCTACGCGGGCAGCCTGATCGGGCCGGACACGATCCAGACGGTACCGCTGCCGTCAGGCGACGCCGACGTCTACCTGCGGCCCGTCACCTTCCACCGGGTGTTCGGCGCCGATCTGCCGCATCAGGTCGCGGCCCGGCTCGCCGTCACCCAACGACCCGTGACCAACGGGGCGCTGAACGAGCCGTCCGGCGCCCCGGCCTGGAAGCGCCTGCCGTCCTGGGCCGTGGTCTCGCGCGGCGACAACGTGATCCCCGTGGCCGCGCAGCGCTTCATGACCGGCCGTGCCGGGTCCCGGACCGTGGAGATCAACGGCTCGCACGCCACCCTGATCTCCCACGCCGACGCGGTCGCCGCCGTCATCAGGAAGGCCGCGCGCGCGACGAACTGACCGATCGCCACAAGGACCCCGGGCCGGCCACGCCATCACCGCTCGGCCGGACGGGCCTCCGCTCGACGGAAGGGAACGCTGGTGAAGGACCAGGAGATCCTCGACCGCGTCCGCGATCTCGTCGCGGAAGAGCATGACCTGCGCCGACTGCACGCGGCATCCGAGACGGCGGTCGACCCGGACCGTCTCCGGCGGCTGGGGGAGGCACTGGATCAGTGCTGGGACCTGTTGCGGCAACGCAGGGCCCGTGCCTCCTCGGGCCAGAACCCCGAGGAGGCACGGGTCAGACCGGCGAGTCGGGTCGAGGGTTACCTTCAGTGACAGCCGGCGGCGGCGACACCATGGGTGGTGTCGCCGCCGCTACGCCGCTGGCCAGGAACACCGGAGGACGGCTCCTGGGCATCCTGCGCCTGTCCTTGGTACCGAAGGCACGAGGATTCCAGTCACCCGGCGGCGCGGACATCGGCCTTCGCGGACATCGGCTTCGTGGGCTTGCGGTCACCATGTTTCGTCGCCGGCGCGAACCTGCATCTGGTTGACGACGACCCGCCGCTCGCGCGTGACGATGTAGCCGATGGCGTCCGCGATGTCCTCCGGCCGCAGCGCTTCGATGCCGGCGACCTGCAGGCGGGCCGCGTCCCGGGTGACCTCGTTGAGGTGGTTCACCAGTTCGGTCTCAACGGTGCCGGGCTCCACCACGCTGACCCGGACCCGTTCCCTGACCAGTTCCTGGCGGAGCGACTCGGCGAACGCGTTCAGGCCGGCCTTGGTCAGGCTGTAGACGCTGCTTCCCGGCCGGGCGACCCGTCCGGCCGTCGCGCCGACGTTCACCAGATCCGCCACCTGGCGCGGCGATGTCGACGCCGCGTAGATCAGGTGCGGGACGGCGGCGTGCGTGATGTGCAACAGCGCCGCCACGTTGAGCGACACCATCCGATCCCACTCCTCGACGGATGTGTGCAGCGCCGAGCTGAGCAGCATGATCCCGGCGTTGTTGACCAGGATGTCCAGGCGCCCGAGCCGGTCCAGTGTCTCCTGCACCGCGTCCTCGGCGCGCTGGGGCTCGGTGATGTCGGCCGCTACCGTGACGGCGTGCCCGCCCGCCGCCGCGATGTCGTTCGCGACCTGGCGCAGGCGGTCGCCACGGCGGGCGACCAGGGCGACCGCCGCGCCCTCCCGAGCCAGGCGGCGCGCGGTCGCGGCGCCTATCCCGCTGCTGGCGCCGGTGACGAGCGCGACGGCTCCGTCCAGCGGCTGCTCGGACATGACTGCCTCATTCCCTCTCGCGTTCGAAGACAGCGCGGTGACCGAGGAATACGACCGTCCCGGGCGCCGGTCCCGGTGTGACCGGCACCACGACGACTCCGTGCTTCGATTCCATGACCTGAGCCTCCCGCGCTCGGCGAAATGCCGACCACGACAAGGTTCGCCGGGATGGCCCCCGGATCGCACCAGGGTGTCTCCCTGGTGCTGCCCGGCCCAGGGAACGCCCGCACGCGGGCGGCCGTCAGCCTGAGTCCGTACGGAAGACCGTTGGTGTCCGCCACTGAGCCTTGGCCGTCCGGCGGGCAGGCAGGCCCTCGCCAAGGGCCTGCGGGCAGTTCATTTCCTGGAGTTCACTGAGGTGTGGAGTCGGACTCGCGGCAAGGCAGGGCGTCGGGGAGCTGCCTCCGGGAGCTGATCCCGAGCTTGGTGAAGACCTTGCGGAGGTGCCACTCGACGGTACGGGGGCTCAGGAAGAGACGGGCTCCGACCTCCGGATTGGACAGGCCGTCCCGCACGAGCAAGGCGATCTGCCGTTCCTGCGGCGTCAGCGCCTCGCTCGTCGAGGTCTCGTTCTTGCGTTTGCGGACGGTCTCGCCGGTGGCGATGAGTTCGCGCCGGGCACGCTCGGCGAACGCCTCCATCCCGATCGACGTGAACATCTCGTAGGCGGTACGCAGGTGAACCCGCGCCTCGGCCCGCTGAGCGTCCCGACGCAACCACTCGCCGTACAGCAGGTGTGCGCGCGCCAGTTCGGGACGCATGATCGTCCTGCCCAGCCGCTCGATCGCCTCGCGGTAGAGGCCGTCCGCGGCGGCGCCGTCGCTCAGCAGGGCCCGGCAGCGTGTCAGGATCCCCTGAGCCCAGTCCGTGTCGCACGGTTCCGCCACGTCCGCCAGGTCTTCGAGAGCCCCGTGGGCGGCCCTGTCGTCCCCGGCGCGCGCCGCCGCCTCGACGAACTCGGGCAGCGCCCATTGGGAGACGAGCGCGTTGGCGCTCTGGACGGTGGCCTGAGCCTCCGTCACGGCCCGCTCATGGTCGGCGAGGCCGTTGTGGAGGATCGCGGCCGCCCAGTGCGCCGACGCGACGCCGTTCAACTGACCGGTGGCACCGGCCTCCTCGATCGTGGCGGCGATCAAGGTCGCGGCCTCGGCCGCCTTGCCCTGCATCGCCGTCAGCAGGAGCCGGGTGTGCTGGGTCATGGGCCCGCCCGTCGCGGCGGTGACGGCGTCGGCCTCCGCGACCATCGCGGCCGCGGTGTCGAAGTCGCCGGTCAGCGAGGCCGTTACCCCCCGCGAGTGCAGATAGAGCGGAAGCTCGGACAGGGCACCGACCGTGCGAACCTCCTCGATCACCCTGATCGGCCACTCGGCCGTGGGCCGGTCCTCCCAGACGAGTGCCGGTAGCGCGCCTGCGACCCAGCTCCACTTCATGAGGTTCTGCACAGGAGCCTCGAGGAGCGCTCGCACGCCCCTTCGCAGCGCGGGAAGCGCGGCGCTCCGGCCGTCGGTGATGAGCAGCGCGTAACCTTCGAGCGCGAGATCGACGGCGCTCGGTTCGCCTTCGGGGGAGGGGAGCCTCCTTATCGCCCGGGATATCGCCATGAGGCTGTTCCGGTCCCCGGCGGCGAACGCCGCGCTCCCCCAGGCGATGAGGTAGGTCTCCCGCGCCAGGGTCATGTCGAAGGGTTCCAGCCGCTGCGCGGCCGCAAGCAGCATCGGCGGCGCCTCGTTGTTGAAACCGGCGGCGAAGGTGATGTGGCTGCGGACGAGGTGGGCGCGCACGTGCTGGAACTCGCTCTGGGCGTCCCGGTCGGCGATCTCGGCGAGGTTCCGGCCGGCATCGAGGTCGCCCGCGTGCAGGCTCGCGTCGGCGGCCGCCAGGGCGCGCTCGGCCCGCCGCGAGTCGTCCGCGGTCAGCGCCACGGACCGCTGCAGGAACGCCGCCGCCGTCGCCAGCCCGCCGCGCGCCTGCGCTCGGTCGGCGGACCGCTCCAATTCCGCAGCGACGGACTCGTCCAGCATGGTCGTCGCGGACGCGAGGTGCCAGGCGCGGCGGTCCGGGTCGGCCTTCGGGTCGGTGACCTCCGCCAGCGCCAGATGGACCGCCCGGCGGTCCTTCTGCTCCGCCGACTTGTACACGGCGGAGCGGACGAGCGGGTGGCGGAACACGACGCGCGTGTCGAACACCAGCAGGCTGTCCGTCCCGTGCGCCAGCGCCGTCGCCGGGGAGATCCCGAGCCGTTCGGCGGCGTGCCATACCAGGGACGGGTCGCCGGTCGGCTCGGCAGCGGCGAGCAGCAGGAGCAGGCGGGTCTGCTCGGGCAGGTCCTCGATCCGGGACAGGAAGCTTTGCTCGATCCGGCCCGGCAGCGTGTCAGTGTGCAGCAGGCCGAATCCGCCCGCCATCTGGGTCAAGGTCAGCCCACGCGGCAGTTCCAGCAGTGCGAGCGGGTTTCCCTGGGCCTCGGCCACCAACCGCTCACGGATGTACCGATCGAGCCGGTCGGGCATCACCGAGTCCAGGAGGGCGTAGGCGTCGGCGTCATTCAGCCCTGAGACCTCCAGTTCCGGAAGTCCGAGGAGGTCACTTGGCTGCCGCCGGGCGCCGAACACGAGGGCGACCGACTCGGCCAGCAGCCGGCGGGCGACGAAGCCGAGGACCTGCGCGGAGGTCCGGTCGGCCCACTGCGCGTCATCGACCACGCACAGCAGGGGCCTCTCTTCGGAGGCTGCGGACAGCAGACCCAGCACGGCCAGCCCGACCAGGAAGCGTTCCGGCGGGGGCCCTGCCCGTGTCCCGAACACGGTCTCGAGCGCATGGCGCTGCGGTGAGGGAAGGTGCTCCAGCCGGTCCAACAGCGGCGCGCACAGCTGATGCAGGGTGGCGTATGCCAGCTCCATCTCGGATTCGACGCCGCCCGCACGCAGCACCTGCATGTCCGTCGCCGCGTTCTCCACGTGCTCCAGCAGCGCCGACTTCCCGACGCCCGCCGCGCCGTGGACCACGAGCACGCGGCTCTGTCCCGTGCGGACGGCCGCGATCATCTCATCAAGAAAGGCGCACTCCGGCCCCCGCCCGAGCAGCCCGACATTCCCTGCGCGCCCAGCCCCGCCTGTACGTGCACCCACCCGCTACCCCGCCTTTATTGCGGACAATGCTGTTGCGTGTTCAATTATGTCCGACTATGAACCTGATGTGCGGGGCTCAATCAAGATCCGGACTCGACCGCCGCGCATCCGACGCCACGCTCGACCTGCGCATGGGCCCCGGCACGCACCGCCGTACGCCCCGGCGGCGCGGTCTTGCCGAAGCCGGCCTTTCCTCATCCAGGGGTGAAAATGTGCTCGCCGGGCGGCAGGACGTCGCGCAGCTGCCTGCGCGAGCTGATCGACAGCTTGGCGAAGACCTTGCGCAGGTGCCACTCGACCGTGCGCGGGCTGATGAAGAGCCGCGTGCCGATCTCCGGGTTGGACAGGCCCTCCCGCACGAGCAGTGCGATCTGGCGCTCCTGCGGGGTCAGCTCATCGCCGGACCCGGCCTCGACCGCGTGCTTGCGGATGCTCTCGCCCGTGGCGAGCAGTTCGCGGTGTGCCCGCCCGGCGAACGCCTCCATCCCGATAGCCGTGAACATCTCGTAAGCGGTGCGCAGTTGCTCCCGCGCCTCGACCCGCTGACGGCTCCGGCGCAGCCACTCGCCGTACAGCAGGTGAGCGCGCGCGAGCTCCGGGCGCAGTTCCGTGCGGCCCAGCCGCTCGATCGCCTCCCGGTAGAGTTTCTCTGCGGCCGCCCCGTCGCTCAGCAGCGCCCGGGAGCGGGCGAGCACACCGAGCGCCCAATCCGTACCAGGTGCCCGTGTCGCGTCCGCCAGGTCTTCGAGCGCCGCGCGCGCGGCGTCGTCGTCACCGGCACGCATAGCCGCCTCGACCAGTTCGGGCAACGCCCAGACCGATACCCACAGCTCGGCCATCCGAGTGCAGACCTGAGCCGCCGACAGCGCCTGCTGGTAATGGCCGAGACCGTTGTACAGGACCGCTGCCGCCCACTGGGCGACCGTGACCCCCATCAGCTGACCGCCCGCGCCGGCCTCCTCGATCGTGGCGGCGATCAGCGCCTCGGCCTCGGCCGCCCGGCCCCGCAGGGCGCTCAACCTGAGCTCGACGTGCGGCGCGATGGGAACACCGGTCGCCGCGGAGACGTCCTCGATCTCCGCGACGATCGACGCCGCGGCGGTGAAGTCCCCGGTCCAGGAGATCGCGATCCCCAGCGATGTCAGGCAGAACGGAAGTTCCGTCAGGGCGCCGGCGGCGCGCACCCCCTCGACGACCCGGCCGACGATGACGCGCATGGCCTCGTCGTCCCAGACGGCCGCACTGACGCCGTTGGCCACCCAGCCCCACTTCAGTACCTCACGTACCGGAAGGTCCGCGAGCGCCGCCAGCGCCCGCTGCAGCACGGGAACGGCGGCGGACCGGCTCTCGGTGACCAGCAGCGCGTAGCCCTCGAGCACGAGATCGAGCGCGTGCGGAGTTCCGGTCGGGGATGGGAGCGCTCTCATCGCTTTCGATATCGCCATGAGGCTGTCGGAGTGTGCGGCGACCAGCGCCGTGGCGCCCCAGGCGATCAGGTAGGTCTCGCGCGCCAGTTCCATGTCGAAGGGCTCGAGCCGCTGCGCGGCCGTCAGCAGCAGCGGTGGCGCCTCCTGGTTGAGGCCGGCCGCGAACGTGATGCGGCTCCGGACCAGATGCGCTTTGACGCGCTGGAACTCGCTCTCGGCGGTCCGATCGGCGATCTCGGTGTATCGGCGCGCGGCTTCGAGGTCGCCGGCCTGGAGCGTGGCGTCGGCCGCCGCCACAGCGCGCTCGGCACGCCGCGACGAATCGACGGTGAGTGCTACACATCGTTGCCGGAACGCCGCCGCCGCGGCCAGCCCACCGCGCGCCTGCGCCCGGTCGGCGGAGCGCTCCAGTTCCTCGGCCACGGACTCATCGGGCGCGGCCGCCGCGGACGCCAGGTGCCAGGCACGCCGGTCGGGATCGACCTGCGGGTCGGTGACCTCCGCCAGCGCCAGGTGCACCACCCGGAGGTCCTCCTTCGTCGCCGACCGGTACACCGCCGACCGCACGAGCGGATGACGGAACGTCACGCGTGTGTTCAACGACAGCCACTCCTGCGTACCGTCGAGGAGCACCGCCCCCGGTGCCACGCCGAGCCGCCCGGCGGCACCCCACACCAGGGCGGGGTCGCCGACCGGCTCGGCCGCGGCGATCAGCAGGAGCAGCCGGGTCTGCTCGGGCAGGCCGCCGATCCGGGTCAGAAAGCTCTGCTCGATCCGGCCCGGCAGCGTGTCCGCACTCAGGAGACCGAACCCTCCCGCCAACTGGGTCACGGTCAGCCCGTGCGGCAGCTCCAGCAAGGCCAGAGGATTGCCCCTGGTCTCGGTGACGATCCGATCGCGAACGTGCTGATCAAGACGGCCGTAGGTGACCGAGTCCAGGAGGGTGTGCGCGTCGGCGTCCTGGATGCCGGTGATCTCCAGTTCGGGGAGCCCGAGCAGGTCCTGGGGCCGTTCACGGGCGCCGAAGAGAAGGATCACCGACTCCGCCAGCAGCCGGCGGGCCACGAAGCCCAGGACCTGCGACGAGGCCTGATCGACCCACTGTGCGTCATCGACCACGCACAGCAGCGGACGCCGCTCCGAGGCCTCCGACAGAAGACCGAGCACCGCCAGCCCGACCAGGAAGCGTTCGGGCGGCACCCCCGCACGTATCCCGAACACCGTCTCGAGCGCGGCACGCTGTGGAGCCGGAAGGTACTCCAGCCGGTCCAGCAGCGGCGCACACAACTGATGCAGCGTGGCGAACGGCAGCTCCATCTCGGACTCGACACCGGCCGCACGGAGCACATGCATGCCCGTCGCCGCGTTCTCCGCATACCCGAGAAGCGCTGATTTTCCGAATCCCGGGGCACCGTGCAACACGAGGACGCGGCTCTCCCCCGTCTCAACGGCTGCGAGCGTCTGATCGACGACGGCACGCTCTGCTCCCCGACCGAGCAACGCGACGTCATCCCCGTGCCCCGCGCCGCGGCTCCGTTGTCGCACCATGACCGCCTTCGTCGCGCCCGGCCCCTGGTCGACCGCATGTTAGGACTGCCTAATCGTGACCCAAATGATCGCCAAGTGAAAGCCCTGGGGCCGCCCGCTCCAGGCCACACACGTTGCCGCAGCTCGCCGAGTCGTGCCATCTCCGGCGCAGGGGAGGGACGAAGTGGCCATGCTGACGAGCTTCCGGGCCCCACGTCGCTGACCTGGAGGCTATCTGCGTTCTGGGAATTGCGTAGTCCAACGCCTCCCGTAGCACGTGTGCCGCACTTTCCGTGGGTGAGAGTTCGTCCAGCAGGACCACGAAGCCGAGGACCTCAGCGCGGCGGCCGCCGACAGGTGGGGCGGCCGACGCTGACAGGTTCGATCGGCCATGGGCCGACGTAGATCTCGCAGCGCGGGCGTTAGGACAAGGGTCCGCCCAGCGGCGAAGCCGCTGGGCGGACCGGTGAAGCGTCCCGTTCAGTTCTTCGCTGGAGTCATTGGAGGGTGTTGAGTGCGGTTTCTACGGTTCGATGGAAGGTCGGGTAGGTGTAGATCATGTGCTTGAGGTGGCCGGTGGGGGTCTGGGCGTGGACGGCGATGTTCAGTCCGTACAGGACCTCGCCTCCTGCGGGGCCGGCGGAGGTCGCGCCGATCAGGACGCCGCGGTCGGCGTCCTCGACGAGCTTGATGAACCCCTCGTTGCCGGGCCCGTGGACCAGGCCGCGCGCGGACGAGGCGATCGGCACCACGGCGGTGCGCACCCGCAGGCCCTGGTCGCGTGCCTGCCGTTCGGTCATTCCCACGGCGCCGATCTCGGGGTCGGTGAAGGTGACGCGGGGCAGCGCGCGGTAGTCGGCGTCGGGGCCCGGCTCACCCAGGATGTCGCGGACGGCGATCTGCGCCTGGTACATCGAGACGTGGGTGAAGGCGCCGCGGCCGGTGATGTCGCCGACCGCCCACAGCCCTTCACCGGCCCGCATCTGCCCGTCGGTGCGCACGGCGCGTGCGGCGGGGTCGATCCCCACAGTGTCGACCGCCAAAGCGGCCAGGTCGGTACGGCGGCCCGTCGCGACCAGCAGGCGTTCGGCGCGCAACGGTTCCAGGCCACCTTCGAGCAGGGCCTCGAAGGTGGTGCCGTCATGCTCGATCTGGGCGGCTCGGGCGCCGGTGCGCACGGTGACGCCATCGGCCCGAAGGGCCTGCGCGGCCAGTTCCCCGGCTTGGGGTTCCTCCTGGGACAGCAGCCGGTCCCCGCCTTCCAGGATCGTGACCGCGCATCCGAAGCGCGCGAAGACCTGGGCGAGTTCCACGCCGATCGCGCCGCCGCCGAGCACGAGCATCGAGGCCGGGACCTCCTCGGTCTCGATGGCGTCCCGGTTGGTCCAGTACGGCGTCCCCTCCAGGCCCGGCACCGGAGGGATGCGGGGCTTGGACCCGGTGGCCAGGACGACACCGCGCCCGGCCTGGAACGTGCGGTCCCCGGCGCTCACCCGGCCCGGGCCCGCCAGCCGTCCCGTTCCGCGGACCAGCCGCACGCCCTTGGCCTCAAGGCGGTCGGCGGCGATCTGGTCGTTCCAGCCGTCGGTGGCCTCCGACCGGATACGGCCGGCGACCAGGCTCCAGTCGGGGACCGCCTTGGCCTCACCGGCCAGGTCCGGGACGCGCCCGGCCTCGGCGAGCACGTTCCCGGCGCGGATCATCATCTTGCTCGGAACGCATCCCCAGTACGGGCACTCGCCCCCCACGAGCCCCGCCTCGATCCCGACCACGTCCAGGCCCGCCTCGGCCAGCGCGCCGGCGGCGAGCTCGCCGCCCGGCCCCAGCCCCACGACCACCACATCAACCTGACCACTCATGATTTCTCCTCTTTCTCGTTGCTCAGTCGCTGTTCGATGCGGGTGCCCGCGGCTCCGGACAGGAGCGCGGGTGCGTCGGTGAGGGCGCCGATCATCGCGAGGGCGCCGTGGCGGTACTCGGCGAATCGGCAGGCCGCTTCCGCCTTGGGGCCCATGGAGCCGGCCGGCAGTGGCAGCTGCCGCAGTCGCCCGGGGGTGATGTGGCGGATGGGCCGGGCGTGCGCGGTGCCGTGGTCGCGCATGATGGCCGGGACGTCGGTGAGGAGCAGCAGCGCGTCGGCCTTGAGCCGGGTCGCGAGCAGGGCGGCGGCCAGGTCCTTGTCGACCACGGCCTCGATGCCGCGATGGTCGCGGCCGGTGGGGACGCCGCCTCCGCCGGCGGCGATGACCAGGCACCCGTCATCGGTGAGGCGGGCGATGGTCGGCAGTTCGACGATGTCGCGCGGCTCCGGGGACGGGACGACACGGCGCCGGGTGGTGCCGTCCTGGCGCATGGTCCAGCCGTGCTCGGCGCGCATCCGCTCGGCTTCGGAGGCGCTGTACGTGCGGCCGACGAATTTGGTCGGGTCGCCGAACGCCGGATCGCGGGGGTCGACCACGGTCTCGGTGAGGACGGCGACGATCTCGCGGCCGGGAAGGGCGCGGCGCAGCTCGCGGGCCAGCCAGTAGCCGATCATGCCTTGCGTCTCGGCGCCGAGCACGTCGAGCGGGTACGGAGCCGACAGCGCCGGGTCTGCGGCGCTCTCGACGGCCAGCAGCCCGATCTGCGGGCCGTTGCCGTGCGTGACGATCAGGTCGTTGCCGTCCGCCAGCGTGGCCAGCCCGCGGACGGCCTCACGGACGTGGGCTATCTGCACCGCCGCGTCCGGCGGCTCACCGCGGCGCAGCAGCGCGTTGCCGCCCAGGGCGGCGACGATCCTCATCGCCGTCCCTCCAGCCGTTCGGTGAGCAGCGCGTGCAGCACCGCCTGCGCGGCGGGCAGCCGGTTGGCGGCCTGTCGGAAGGCCAGCGATTGCGGGCCGTCGATGACCTCGGCGGTGACTTCCTGGCCGCGGTGCGCCGGCAGGCAGTGCATGAAGACCGCCTGGTCGCGGGCGTGCGCCATCACCTGCTCGTTCACCTGAT
This sequence comes from Actinomadura sp. 9N407, assembly GCF_044326315.1. NCBI lineage: Bacteria > Bacillati > Actinomycetota > Actinomycetes > Streptosporangiales > Thermomonosporaceae > Actinomadura > Actinomadura sp. 9N407. The sequence goes on from NZ_JBIRAW010000014.1 coordinate 39,956, forward strand.
AGGGCGCGAGCTCTCCGGCACGGCGAGTCCGCTCGTCGTCGGCGTCGCCCATGGACAGCCAGACATCGGTGTACACGACGCTCGCACCTTTGACCGCTTCGAAGGGATCATCGGTGAGCGTGACGGCTCCGCCGCGCCGTACCGCCTCGGCGGTCGCGAACGCGACGGCCTCCGTCGCCGGTGCGTAGCCCGGCGGGGTCGCGACGGCGACGTCCATCCCGGCGAGGGCCGCGGCCTCCATCAGGCTGCGGGCGACGTTGCCGCCGTCGCCGAGGTAGGCGATGCGGTGGCCGCGCAGATGGCCGAAGTGCTCCTGGACGGTGAGCAGGTCCGCCACCGACTGCAGCGGATGGTGGCCGTCGGTCAGCGCGTTGATCACCGGGACGGGAGCCGCGGCGGCCAGGTCGGCGACGTCGGCGTCGGCGAAGGTGCGGATCACGATCGCGGCGGCATAGGAGCCCATCACCCGGGCGGTGTCGGCGATGGTCTCGCCGCGGCGGAGCTGGAGCTCGTCGGGCCCGAGGGCGACGGCCGTCCCGCCGAGCCGGGCCACCGCCGCGGCCGTCGACAGCCGGGTCCGGGTGGACGGCTTGGCGAAGTACATCGGGACGATCCGGTGGGTGAGCAGGTCGTGCGCGGACTCGGGAGCGTCCTGGAAATCGGCCGCCAGCCGAAGCAGAAGGGTCAGGTCGTCGCCGGTCAGGTCGGCTGTGCGCAGCAGGTCTTTCACGGTGTCGCCTCATTTCCGGGGGTCACGTCGTCGCGCTGGAGGGGGCAGCTCATGCAGCGGGGGCCGCCGCGTCCGCGTCCGAGTTCGCCGCCGGGGATGGTGATGACCTCGATCCCGTGGCGGCGGAGCATGGTGTTGGTGGTGACGTTGCGCTCGTAGGCGACGACCACTCCGGGTTCGAGGGCCAGCACGTTGTCGCCGTCGTCCCACTGCTCGCGCTCCGCGGCGCTCACGTCCTGCTCGGCGGTCAGGACGCGCACGCGGGGCAGGCCGAGCGCGCGGGCGATCGCTGAGCACAGCTTCTCGTTCTCCTGCACGAGGACCTCGCCACCGGCGCCGGGGGTGAGGCTGTAGGAGCGCAGCGCCGGCAGTCCTCGGTAGACGGTGAAGGCGTCCCGGTCGACCATGGTCATCACGGTGTCCAGGTGCATGAAGGCGCGGCTCCGCGGCAGTTGCGCGGCGATGACCTCCCGGGCGGCACCGGCGGTGAACAGCCGCCGGGCGAGCAGTTCGATGGCCTGCGCCGTGGTCCGCTCGCTGATCCCGATCAGGACCACGCCGTCGCCGAGGACGTGGACGTCGCCGCCTTCCAGGGAAGGCAGCGCGACGTCGGTGCCCGGGTACCAGACCGGGAGGTCGCCGCCGGTGAACATCGGGTGGTGCCGGTAGACGGCGGCCAGGTGGACGCTCTCGCGGCGCCGTGCGGCCTTGGCCATCGGGTGCAGCGTCACTCCGCCGTAGATCCACGCGGACGGGTCGCGGGTGAACAGGTGGTTGGGCAGCGGCGGCAGCACGAAGTCGCCGTCGTCCATGCCCGACAGCAGCAGGCTGTGCACGGCCAGCCCCAGCTCGGCCTTGGTGAGGCCGCCGATCAGGTGGCGGGTCAGGGTCTGGGGGTCCATGCCGTCCAGTACGGCCCGTACCGGCTCGGCCAGTGTCGGCCCCAGCGCCGCCTCGGACGCGGTGCGCCCGAGGACCTGGGCGCGGGCCTCATCGATCTTGAGGGTCTCGGCGAGCAGGTCGGCGAGGTAGTGCACCTGGACGCCGCGTTCGCGGAGCGTGTCGGCGAACACGTCGTGCTCCTGGCGGGCGCGCTTGGCCCACAGCACCTCGTCGAAGAGCAGGTCGTCCTTGTTGGCCGGGGTGAGGCGGAGGAGTTCCAGGTCGGGACGGTGCAGCAGGACCTGCCGCAGCCGTCCGACCTCGGAGGAGACGGTGAACATGGAAGGGGGTCCTTTCAGGCGGCCTGAGCGGGCGGTTCGGGCTGGTCGGGCCGGCCGGGCGGCGGGCCATAGAGTTCCGCGTCGTCGACCGCGGCTTCGACCGCGTCGTCCATCGCCTGGGAGTGGACGTGCTGGTTGCGGTACTTCAGCCAGGCGTAGACCGGCATGCCGGCGAAGATCAGCAGCGTGCCCTTGTAGACGACCTCGTAGCCGGCGCCGGCGATCGCCCAGGCCGAGTAGCCGAACGCCAGCAGCGCGATCACCGCGTCCCGGGCGAGCCGTCCGCCGGAGAACGCGGCGCGGTCGGTGGCCAGCAGCACCAACTCGGCGACGGCGGCGTAGGCATAGGGGATGACGGTGGTGAGCGTGGCCAGCAGGATGATGAAGGTGAACTGGTCGACGAGGCTGGCGTTGTAGTTCATCAGCATCAGCCCGGAGGCCAGGACGCTGGACACGACGAGCCCGACGATCGGGGTGCCGCCGCGTCCGGTGCGGGCGAACACCCGGGGGAACAGCCCGTCGCGCGCGGCGGCGAACGGGACCTGGCCCTGGAGCAGGATCCAGCCGTTGAGCGCGCCGAACGCGCTGATGGCGGCGCCCGCGGCGACCAGGTCGGCGGCCCACCCGCCGAAGGCGGCGTCGGCGGCGTCGGCGAACGGGGCGGTGGAGGTGGCCAGCGCGGCCGCCGGTACCAGGCCGAGGACCGCGACGGTGCCGAGGATGTAGATCAGCGCGGTGAGGGCGGTCCCGGCGATGGTGGCGCGCGGGATGGTCTTCTCCGGGTCCTTGACGTCCTCGGCCGGGACGGTCGCCGACTCCAGGCCGATGAACGCCCACAGGGTGAGGGCCGCGGCGGCGGTCACCGCCGAGAAGGCGCTGCCCCCACTGGCGTTGAACTCACCGAAGTTGCCGGCCTCGATGAAGAACAGCCCGCCCACCGCGATCAGCAGCAGCGGCACCAGCTTGATCACCGTCGTCACGACCTGGACGGCGCCGCCCCCGCGGACGCCGTAGGCGTTGACTGCGGTCAGCAGCCAGATCGTCGCCACACCCACACCGGCGGCGAGGAGCTTGTCATCGCCCAGCGCCGGCCAGAAGTGGGTGAGGTAGCCGACGAACGCGATCGCGATCGCCGCGTTGCCGGCCCACACCGCGATCCAGTAGCCCCAGGCGGTCTGGAACCCGACGAAGTCCCCGAACGCCCGCCGCGCGTAGGCGTACGGGCCGCCGGTACGCGGGTAGGCCCGGGCCATGCGGGCGAACACCAGGGCCAGCAGGATCGCGCCGGTCGCGGTGAACCCCCACGCGACCAGGCTGATCGGCCCGTACGCGGCGAGCGAACTGGGGAGCAGGAACACCCCCGACCCGATCATGTTGCCCACCACCAGGGCCGTGGCCATCCACAACCCCAGCTTCCGGCGGGCGGGTTTCGCGCTCATGAGTGCCTCCTCGGCTCGGCGGATCGTGGTGGTTCCAGCTGATCAGCAAGCAGCGCGGCCCGGCCCCGGTCTAGCGGGCGATCGGTGCCGCGGTCTCGTCGCGGCGTACGCGCCTATGGGACCTGGTCGGTAGGTCGGATGAGCACCTCGCCGGGCGCTTCGGCCGCCGGCGACTTCAACGGGTCGGCGCGCCGGGCCCCGACCGCCACGCGGGCGCCCTCCGCCGACAGTGCCAGGGCGGTGGCCGCACCGATGCCGGACGAAGCTCCGGTGATGAGGGCGTCCCTTCCGTCCAAGGTGGTGTTCATCATTTCCTTTCGGCCTGGAGCGAGGTGTCGGGGCAAGGCGAGCCGAGCGGAATCAAGCGGCCCTTTCCTGCCCGGTGGGGGCCTCCTTCGCGGCGGCCGCTTCGTCGGCCGGGGCGGTTGCCGGGGCGGCCTCCTCGCGGAAATGGATCTCCCGGTGGGTGCCGTCGCACAGCGGTTTGCCGGCGGAGTGGCCGCAGCGGCACAGGGTCATCCGGTTGCGGGTCTCCAGGGGCCGCCCGTCCGCACGCAGGACGGGCACGCCGCCGGTGACCCACAGGGCGCTGGCCAGGCCGTCCTCCTCCTCGAGTACGGAGATGGCCTGGGGGAGGTCGGGTTCGATGGTCTCGCCGCCGCGTTCGAGGGCGTAGCTGTAGGAACCGGAGGGGCAGTGGTCGATGCGGCCCATGATGTTGGAGCGCACATCGCTGTCGCCGGTGTCGTCGAGCATCTTGGCGATGGGCCGGGTGCGTCCGATGCAGAAGGCGGCGTGGATGCACAGTTCGCCGACCCGCTGGGCGGAGATGCCGATCCCGTCGTGGACGTGCTGGAGTTCCTCGTAGGGCCGGGTGACGGCGTTCTCGGTGCCGTCGAAGCCGATCACGGCGTGGGTGCCGTCGCAGAACGGTTTCGAGCCGGAGCGGCCGCAGCGGCACAGCGCGTAGGTCTCCTCGGTGGGCAGAGCCTCGCCGGTCTTCCAGGTCAGCGCGTCGCCCCCAGCCGAGACGATCTTGCGCTTGCGGCTGAGCGGCACTCCGCCGTACACGAGGTAGGGGCCGTCGGGGAGGACGACGATCCGGCGCTGATCGCCGATGCTCCACCGGCGGAGTTCGGGCGGCACGTACTCGAAGGTGGGCCCGGCGGTCGTGCCCTCTCCGTCGGGCATCCGCATCAGGGCCTCGGCTTGCGCCTTGAGCCCGTACATGGTGCCGGTGGCGACCGCGAGCATCCTCGGGCTGCCGTTGAAGGCCTGCTCCAACAGGTGCAGGATCGCGCAGTAGGTGTGGTTGAACTCCTCCTGGGCCGTACGGATCGCGCTGCCCGGAGCGTGGTCGGCGAGTCGCGGGTCGCGCCTCATCGGACGGACGCCGTCGAGGTCCACACCGATCGGCTCGCCGGTGGGGCCGGAGTGCGGGGTGTCGCCGCGCCGGTAGCGCCGGCCGGCTCTCAGCTCCTGGAAGCGGTAGTAGTGCGCGACCTCGTCCCGGTCGGGATGGTGGACGTCCGGGTCGCCGTCCCAGACCTCGCCGCGGGCCGTGCCCTCACCCTGTTCGACGATCACCTCCAGCGCGGCCAGCGCCGACGCGAGATCGGCGACCGCCGTCAGCCGGCCGGCGGTGTTGCGGAAGTGGACGTTGGTCACCTGGCGGCCAGGATCGCCGCGGAAGACCTCCTCCTCGCCGAGTTCGTCGCACAAGCGGCGCAGCCCGTCCTCGATCGCGGCGTAGAACTGCCCGATCGTCTCGTAGCCGTCGCTCTCCGCCGGGGCGCCGGGCGGTGCCGGCCGTTCGAGCCGGAGGAAGACGTCCAGAGCCTCCGGGCCGAACGGGAGCAGCGACAGCTCCAGGGTGCGGTCACCGTGCGGCAGCCGGCGCGGGTGGGGCTGCAGCATCCGCGGCAGGTCCAGCCGCGGGTGTCCGCCGATGGCGTTGAGCAGGTTGGCGGCCAGCGCCAGGTGCAGCATCTCTTCGGTGAAGACGCTCGCCACCACCCCGACGGCCTCGGGGTTGCGTCGCGGGTCGAGCGAGTAGAGCGCGCACAGGTACGGCGGCAGGGTCGCGTGTTCGAGCTCGATCGCCCACTGCAGGTGCTCACGCAGATCGTCGAGTGTCGCGATCCGCGCCGGCGTGGCGGGGACAACGGCATGCTGGTTCTGTCCTGGATGATTCACGGGTGTCTCGCTTCGGCTGTCGAAGGTTGGATCGGAACGGCTGAACTCTCCGGCCTCCGCGGGCTCAGGCGCCTTCGCCGGAGCCGTGCCGGCCGGGACGGGAGTGGCCTTCCAGCTCCTCGATCGCACCGAGCAGGTTGCGGAGTCCGATCTCCTCGCGCTGGACGTCGACGGGATCGAACGGCCACTCCGAGGCCGGTAGGCCGGCGACCTCCTGCGGCCGGCTCGACTCGGCCAGGTGCAGTTCCGCCTTGATTTCGATCTCGAGTTCGATCTCGAAGCCGTCGTCGCCGGTCTTCGTGCTCATCGTTCCTCCAGGAAGGGCTTGGACGGACGCCCGTGGGCCGGGCGCTTGACCGCATGGATCAGCTGCATCGAGACCTGTCCGGAGGCGAACAGGCGGGTGAGGCTCTCGCCCTGGCGGACCGCCAGCGCGAAGGCGCGGTCGTGGCGGTGCCTGTCGGCCACGACAGCGGCGACCTGCTCGGCGCGCTGGGACCACGACAGCGGCGCGCCGTCGGGCCGGTCGATCTGTTCGACCAGTTCGAACCCCGTACCGGCGAGGAGTTCCACGAGCTCCCGCTGAGTGGGGAAGACGTTCCCGTCCGGAGCCGGGAACACCCACGGGCCCCGGGCGACGACCACCAGAAGACCCAGCGGGGAACCCGGCATCAGCACCCGGTGGATTTCGCGGAGCAGAGCGGCCTTGTCCTGGACGGTGTCCAGCACTCCCAGGCACCAGGCGGCGTCGGCCGACTCCGTGCGGAGCGGCATCCGGTCGCCACTCGCCTGGATGACCGGCAGCCCGAACAGCCGGGCGGCGGCGCGGCACGCGGCCGGCATCGGCTCCAGCAGGATGGGCCGGACCCCGAACCGCTTGGCCGCCCAGGCCGCCGGACCTCCGGTTCCGGCGCCGACGTCCAGCAGCCTGGTCCCTGCCGACAGTTCGCACGCCTCCGCCAGCCAGACGAGTGCGGCCGGATTCGCGCTGCCGCGGCAGGCGGCCGGAATCGCGTGCCGCTCCCCCAGTTGCTCGACGGCGTCAGCGGTCCAGCCGGCGACGTCATCGAACTCGGCGACCATTGCCGATGCGGTCACAGCAGGTCTCCTGTCCGGTCGACGGCGCCGGCTCTCCCGGCGGACCGCCCGCTGTCGTGATGTGGTGGTGGGTCAGGAATCGCGAGGGGCCCGGAGGTGGGCGCGCTGGGCGAGCTCCGCCTCGTCCACCAGGGTGAGCATGGGCTTGCCGGGTTCGCAGAGCATCGTGACGGTGAAACGGAGCGGGACATCGTCGCGGCCGTTGCCGTCCTGGTAGTGGATGACGTCGCCGCCGGTCTCCCAGAACGCCTCGCCGGCGCCGACGGCCCGCTCCGGCCGCCCTTCGATCTCCAGCCGCATCTCGCCCTCCAGCACGTACCCGAAGGCGGGTCCCGAGTGCCGGTGCGGCGGCGTACCGGGATCGCCGGGCGGGTACTCGATGACCACGGTCATCACGTGCGCGCCCGGTGGGATGAAGGGCGGCTCGGCCTCCTGGAGGACGGTGAGCGCCGTCTGCCACGCGGACGACCTGGCTTCCGGTTCGGTGACCGGATCAGTGCCGGACATGGGACAACCTTTCTGACCGATGGGCGTGGGACGGGCTGAGGCGCTATTCGCCGGAGGACTTCAACCAGTCGGCGTACGTGATCTCGCCGAGGGTCGCCTCGCCGGCCGGCACGAGGTCCGGCTCGTTCAGCTCCGCTCCGAAGTAGTGCGCGTGCGTGTCGGTGACGACCTTGCGCGGGTCGTCCCAGGCGTCGAGGGCGTTCCGGAAGAACTCGTCCATCTGGAGCCGCTCGGGTCCGGCGATCTCGATCGTCCCGTTCAGCGGCGAGCCCACCGCGGTCCTGCCGACCGCCTTGGCGACCTCGTCACCCGCGATGGGCTGGAAGGCCACCGGCGGCATCGCGACGCTGGCGCCGTCCGTGGCCCCGTCCGCGATCCTGCGGGTGAACTCGAAGAACTGCGTCGAGTGCACGATCGAGAACGGGATCGACGACTTCTTGATCAGGTTCTCCTGGGCGAGCTTGGCCCGGAAGTAGCCGATGTCGGGCCGCCGGTCGGTGCCCACCACCGACAGCACGACATGGTGGCGCACCCCCGCCTTCGCCTCCGCCGCCAGCAGGTTGCGGGTCGAGGTCTCGAAGAACTCCAGTACCGCGGCGTCCTCGAACGAGGGGGAGTTCGACACGTCGATCACCACGGAAGCACCGGTCAGGACCTCGTCCAGTCCCTTGCCGGTGAGCGTGTCGACGCCGGTGTTCGGCGCGGCGGCCACCGCCTCATGGCCGTGCTCGCCGAGCTTCGCCACGAGCTTCGACCCGATCATGCCGGTACCGCCGATTACCACGATCTTCATGAGAGTCCTTCCTTCTCGCCCGGGGCGCTCGGTGCGCGCCCCGGTCGCCAGTTAAGACAGGGCACCCCTCATGGCTGTGACAACTCCGGCCAGAGATCTTCGAAGTCGCGCTTTCGACGCGAGGTGTCACAGGCGGGGGCGCTGCCCTGTCTTTCAAAGGACGGACTCATGGAGCGACGGGAGCGACATCGTGCCGCCGGCAGACACCAGGTACCGGATCCGGGTCCGGATGACCGCGCGCCCGGTCGACGAGCCGCACCGCAGCGCCAGCCCGCTCGAACTGCTTTTCGATCTCACCTTCGTGGTGGCCGTCGCGGCCGTCACCGGCCAGTTCGCCCACGACATCGCCGACGGACACGCCATGGCCGGGCTCGCCCCGTTCCTGCAGGTCTTCTTCGCGGTGTGGTGGGCGTGGATGAACTTCACCTGGTTCGCGTCGTCGTACGACACCGACGACGTCGCCTACCGGCTGCTGACCATGGTGCAGATGGCCGGTGCCCTGGTCCTCGCCGCGGGGGTACCCGCCGCGGCCGACGACTCCGACTACCGCGCGATCACGCTCGGCTACTTCATCATGCGGATCGCACTCGTCGCCCAATGGCTGCGGGCCGGCGCCGAGGACTCCGCGGGCCGCCGCACCGCGCTGCGCTACGCCGCCGGCATCTCCGCCCTCCAAGCAGGATGGGTCCTGCGTCTCGTCCTCACCGAGACGGGAAACGTTCCGTCAGCGATCCAGCTGCCGACCTTCATCGGCCTGGCCGTCCTGGAACTGGCGGTGCCGCGGTGGGCGGAGCGGGCCAGGCCCACCAACTGGCACCCGCACCACATCGCCGAACGCTACGGCCTGTTCACGATCATCCTCTTCGGTGAGAGCGTCCTGGCCGCCTCGAACGGAGTCGAAGGAGCGCTCGAAGCGGCCGAGGTCAGCGCCCCCCTCGTCATCATCGCCGGCTCCGGCCTCGTCCTGCTGTTCGCCCTCTGGTGGCTCTACTTCCTCGCCCCGGCAGGCGAAGGTCTCGACGACCGGCGGCACCGGTCCTACCTGTGGGGGTACGGCCACTACGCCATCTTCGCCGCCCTCACGGCCCTCGGCGCCGGCCTCGAGGTAGCGGTCGAGCAGACCGGTCACGACCTCAAGGCCACACCCCTCGCCATCTGCTACGCCGTGGCCATCCCCGCCGCGACGTTCGTCGTCACGCACTGGCTCTTCCACAGGCCCATCGTCACCGAACCGGTCACCCACCCCGCCGCGGTGCTGTCCGCCGCCACCGCCGTCCTGATCCTGCCGCTCGCGGCACCGCGGATCGGAGTGGCCTCCGTCATCGCGGCGATCGCGGGCGTCTGCGTCCTGACGACCATCATCACCATCCTTCCGAAAGGCGGCCGCAGGCCCTGGATCCCGCAGGTGCCCGTTCCCACCGAATGATTCCCATGAAACGAGCAGTGACTGGAGGGACAGTGACGACCAACGACGGGGCCGACACCGGACCACCCCGGACGCCCTTATCCCGCTCGGGTGCGGCCATGACCAAGACGACCTTGAACTGGGAGGAGTCGACGTCGTGCCGTTCACTCGACCCCGATCTGTTCTTTCCGGTGGCCGGGGAGTCCGTCTACACGACACAGATCGCGGCGATCCGGCGGATCTGCGCCGCCTGCCCCGCCGCGAGCCCGTGCCTGGAGTGGGCCTTGAGTACAGGTGAGCCGGACGGCATCTGGGCCGGCACCACCCCCGACGAGCGCCGCCGGCTCCGGGCGGGCCGAAGAGCCGGCCGTCCCGCGCATCCTCACGCCCAGAAGGCCGACATCACCTGATCCGCCAGCCCTCCGATGACCCCAGCGAAATCGGTCTCGCCCTCAAGGAGCCTTTCATGACCACATCAGCCACCGCCGCGACGTCCATCCCTGGCGGAACCCAGCCTCTGCTGCACCAGAAAGGCCGTGAACTGCAGGCCTTCGGCACCGTCAAGCAGCTTCCGATCGGCCTGTCCCACGACACCCGCATGTACTCCTGCCAGCGCCTGAACCGCATCCTGGCCGACACGCAGATGCTGTACTCGCTCTACAAGAAGCATCACTGGCTCGTACGCGGCGCCACCTTCTATCAGCTGCACCTCGTGCTCGACAAGCACGCCGACGAGCAGCTCGCCCTCGTCGACACGCTGGCCGAACGGGTACAGAGCCTCGGCGGTGTCGCGGTCGGCGACCCACGCCACACCGCCGAGATCACCGGCGTCCCGCGCCCGCCCAACGGCGTGGAGGAGGTGCCCGCCATGCTCTCGCGGCTGCTTGAGGCACACGAGCTGATCCTGATCGACGCGCGCGACGCGGCCGCCCGCGTCGCCGAGCTCGGCGACGACGGCAGCAACGACCTGATCGTCTCCTCGGTGGTCCGCACCGGCGAAGCCCAGACCTGGTTCCTCGCCGAGCACCTGGTCGACACACCCCTGATCCGCGCGTGATCCCCCGTCGAACAGCACCACCGGCCGCCCAAGCGGACGAGGCCCTGATCACCACCGTGAAGGTCACCGACAACCCGATCGACAGACGCTACGAGGCCTGGCTCGACGGCAACCTGGCCGGATTCGCCGAGTACGCGCGAAAACCCACTCGGATCACGTTCGTGCACACGCAGGTGAACCCGGCGTATGAAGGACACGGGATCGGAACGGCGCTGGTCCGCGCCTCACTGGACGCCGCCCGGGCACACGGCTTGACAGTGCGCGCGGTGTGCCCGTTCTACGCCGCCTGGATCAAACGCCACCCCGAGTACCAGGACCTGCTGACCCGGCGGTAGCCGGCCAGGGCTTCGGTCGACCGCTGTCGCTCGCGACAGCGGTCGATCTGGCTCCAGCCCACCAGGTCCATCGGCCTGACCAGATGGCGGCGACCGAGAGCGGCACCAGCCGCTGATGCTGGAGTCCGCCGAGCGGAATTCACGAGAGGGTGCGGCGGCCGGAGATGATCTGGGGGTGGATGCGGATGTAGTGCCCGCTTTCGCCGGGCGCCCAGGAGTGGAGGGGCAGGGCGCGCAGGGTGGTCAGGTCGGCCGGGTCGGTCACCCCCCGGGCCCGCCCGATGACCGCGACGGACCAGCCGGTACGGGAGACGGCGTCGTAGTCGTCGATCTCGAAGGCGACGACCGCATCGTGGACGGCGGTGGCGAGCCGGGACGCGGGACAGGTGCGTATGATCACGTCGCCCTCGGCGAGGACGTAGTTGACCGGCTGGACGGCGGGAAGGGCGCTGTCGGTGAAGACGATGCGCCCGAGCGGCGTGGCGGCGAGCAGAGCCCGGCATTCCCCGGTGCCGAGGATCTCCAGCCCGCCGTGGTCGAGTCGCATGGCGGCCTCAGGCTTCCTGGTTCGCGGGACCCCTGTCAGGGACCGAAGTCCCTGATTTCGGGACGGACATGGTGCGCGGTACGGACCGACGCCCATTTGGCGAGTTCGACGACCGCGTACGTGAGGACGGCCACGGCGGCGATGCGTGCCCAGGCCGGGGCGGCCAGGGGCGCGGAGTGGAACACGTCGTTCATGACGGGTGCGTAGGTGTACAGGATCTGGATGGCGATGAGGGCGAGGGCACCCGCGCCGACCCAGGGGTTGCGGCGGACGCCACGCCACAGCAGTGGCCGGTCCAGCGACAAGCAGTTGAACAGGTAGGCCAGCAGCGTCGCCGCGAACACGTTCACCACGACGGTGCGGGCTTGGTCGAGGGAGGCGCCGTGGGCCTGTTCCCAGTGGAAGAGGCCGAAGGCGCCGGCCAGCAGGAACGCCGAGACCAGGAGGATGCGGGCGGTCAAGGGACGGGTGATGAGGGGCAGGGCGGGGTCGCGGGGTGGGCGCCGCATGATGTTCTCGTCGCGGGGCTCGACGGCGAACGGCAGCCCGAGCACGAGCACGGCGGTCATGTTCAGCCACAGCACCTGGGTGGACAGGATCGGCAGCTCGCCGCCGCCGAGGATCGCCGCCATCAGCACCAGGCCAAGGCCGATGTTGGCGGGCAGCGCCCAGACGATGAACTTGACCAGGTTGTCGAAGACGCCGCGCCCCTCCTCGACGGCGGCCACGATGGAGGCGAAGTCGTCGTCGGTGAGGACGATGTCGGACGACTCCTTGGCGACCTCGGTGCCGCCGCGTCCCATCGCCACACCGATATCGGCCTGCTTGAGCGCCGGAGCGTCGTTGACGCCGTCCCCGGTCATCGCGATGACGTGCGACCGGCTCTGCAGTGCCTGAACGAGGCGGAGCTTCTGCTCCGGAGAGACCCGGGCGAACACGGCGGTCTCCTCGACCGCGGCGGCCAGCTCGGCATCATTGCAAGCGGCCAGATCCGTCCCCGTCAGAACCGGGCCGCCCAGGCCGATCCGCGCACCGATGGCGCGGGCGGTGGCGGCATGGTCACCGGTGATCATCTTGACCTGGACGCCCGCGGTCCGGCAGGCGCGGACGGCGCGCGCCGCCTCGTCCCGGGGCGGGTCGTGCATGGCCTGCAACCCCAGGAAGACCAGCCGGGGCAGGTCGCCGAGCCGGTCGGCCGCGGGATCGGTGCGGGCGCGGGCGAAGGCGAGCACACGCAGGGCCTGGCCACCGTACGCGTGGGCGAGCTCGGTGATGCCTTCGTGGTCGAGCGGTTCGGGCTCGCCACTCTGGCCGAGTTGGGTGTCGCACATGGCCAGGACCCGTTCCACCGAACCCTTGACGTAGATGGTGCCGCCCGGGTGCAACGTGGCCATGTACTGGCGCTGGGAGCTGAACGGGATCGTGCCCAGCCGCTCGGGGGCCTCGCCGATGCCCGCCTTGGCCGCGCTGACGACCAGCGCGCCCTCGGTCGGATCACCGACCAGGCCGGCCCCGTCTTCGCCTTCTCCGTCATGGGTGATCCGCGCGTCGTTGCAGGCCAGCCCGGCCAGCAGGCACTCGCGCACCGCCTGGGCCGCGGCCGGGTCGGCCGGCACGATCTCACCGCGCGGGGCGTACCCGATACCGGTCACCTCGTACAGGCGGCCGGCCGCGGCGACGCCGGTGACGGTCATCTGGTTGCGGGTCAGCGTCCCGGTCTTGTCGGTACAGATCACGGTGACGCTGCCCAGCGTCTCCACGGCCGGGAGGTGACGGACGATGGCGTTGCGCCGCACCATGCGCGCCACCCCGAACGCCAGGGTGATCGTCACGACCGCCGGGAGTCCCTCGGGGATGGCGCCGACCGCAAGGGCCACCGCGGCGGTCAGCATCTGCGCGGCGGGCTGTCCGCGCAGCACCCCGACGGTGAACGTGACGGCCGCGAGCCCAAGAATCGCCACGGTGACCACCCGGCTGAACCGGGCGATCTTGCGCGTCAGCGGCGTCTGGACCGAGACCGCCTGGTCGACGAGCCGATGCACCAGGCCGATCTCGGTGTCCGCGCCGGTGGCGGTGACGATGCCGGTCGCGGTGCCGTAGGTGGCGAACGTCCCGGAATAGGCCATGTCGCGGCGGTCGGCCAGCACGGACTCGCCCAGCGGAGCGGGATCCTTGGCGACCGGGGCGGACTCGCCGGTCAGCGCCGACTCGTCCACCTTGAGCTCGGCGACCTGGACCAGGCGCAGGTCGGCGGGCATCCTGTCGCCGGCCTCCAGCACCACCACGTCCCCGGGGACCAGGTCGTCCGATGACACGCGGGCGCGCCGCCCGTCCCGGACGGCCGTGGCGATGGTGCGGGTCAGCGCGGCGAGCGCGGCCAGCGCCCGCTCGGCCCGCGCCTCCTGGACGAACCCGACGATCGCGTTGACCAGGACCACGCCCAGGATCACCGAGGCATCGACGTGCTCGCCCAGGACGGTGGTGATGACCGCGGAGACCAGCAGCACGTAGATCAGCGGGCTGTGGAACTGCAGGAGGAAGCGCAGCACCGGCCCGCGCCGGCGTGCCACTGGGAGGGTGTTGGGCCCGTGCGCGACCAGCCGCGCGGCGGCCTCTTCGGAGGTGAGCCCGCGGCCGATGTCGGTGACCAGGTCACTCGCCACCTCAGAGGCGGTGCGCTGGTACGGCGGGCCGGGGTCGGTCGTCATCGTCACGCTCCCAGCCTCGCGTCCGCGCGAGGCCGGATATCAGAGGCGAAGGTCCCGTCCGGAGGAGCCGCAAGCCCTCGTCGCCCAGGGCGGAGGCCGGCCCGGCCGGTCATTCCGGTTCCTGGCCCTTGACTGCCTCGGCCTTGAGTTGGGCCGCGTAGGCCGCCGCCTGGGTACGGCGCTGCATACCCAGCTTGGCGAACAGGTTCGAGACGTAGTTCTTCACGGTCTTCTCGGCCAGGAACATCCGTTCGCCGATCTGCCGGTTCGTCAGTCCCTCCCCGATGAGCTCGAAGATCTGGCGTTCCTGATCAGTGAGGGCCTGCAGCGGGTCCTTGCGCTCCTGGCGCTCGCGGATGCGCTGCAGCATCCGGGCGGTGGAGCGAGGGTCGAGCAGGGACTGGCCGGAGGCGACGGTGCGCACCGCGCCGACCAGGTCCGAGCCGTGGATCTGCTTGAGCACGTACCCGGCGGCACCGGCCATGACGGCGTCGAACAGGGCGTCCTCGTCGTCGAAGGAGGTCAGCATGAGGCAGGCGACCTCGGGCATGGCCGATCGGATCTCGCGGCAGACGGTGACTCCGTCGCCGTCGGGCAGCCGTACGTCCAGGACGGCCACGTCCGGGCGGGCCGCGGGGACGCGGGCCAGGGCGTGGGCCGCGGTGCCGGCCTCCCCCACGATCTCGATGTCGTCCTCGGACGACAGCAGGGCGGCCACGCCACGGCGGACGACCTCGTGATCGTCCATCAGGAACACCCGGATGCTCCGCCCGGTCCGGCCGCCCATGGCACCGTTCTCCTCGCCGCAGATGATGGTGGAATCGCGTAGATCGACTGCGATGGACGCTACCGGGCGCTCCGGGCCCCCAGGAAGGCCGCAGGTCCCTAGGCGATAGGACAAAGGTCCTGAACGTACGGAAAGGCGAATGATCACCGACAGCCGGCGGCGGCGAAGGGCCTTTTGCGTTTCCGCGCGGGCCCTTGGTCTCTACCCCGGCGGTGGCCCGTCCGGCGAGGTTGAACGAATGAAACGTGTGAACACGAGACTCCTTCGCCCCTTCGACCCGCACCCCGGCGAACAGATCGACGCGAATGTCCATCCCTTCGAATCCGGAATTCGGTGGTCGTCCGCCATCGCGAAGGCGGAGCATGCCTGCTGCTGCACCGCCGGTCCCGTGGTCGCAGCCGTCCTGACCCGGGCGAAGGGCAGGCCGACGGAACTGCTGTTCTGCCGTCACCACTTCATCGCTTCCCGTCCTGCGCTGGAAGCCGCGCACGCGACCGTGTACGACGCGCAAGGCCGACTCGTCACCAGCGGTGATGTCCAGATCCCGTAAGGAGGAAGGCGGGAGCCAGGGGACCGCCCGAAACGTTCCCACTCCCGTCACTCCAGGAGTGCACGCCTCATGACGACAGGACAGCGGTCCGATCTGTGACACCCCGACGCCGGTACGCGCGTGAACGGACGAATGCGGCCGGAGTTGTCACAGGCCCAATGGCTGTCCGGTCGTACCTGGTGACCGGACGGCGAAAGATGCCCCGGCGAGCGGGAGGGTACGCCATGAGGATAGTGGTGGTCGGTGGCACTGGCCTGATCGGATCGAAGCTGGTGACCGGACTCGGCGAGCAGGGCCATGAGGTGGTGGCGGCATCACCGACGACCGGCGTCGACACCCTGACCGGCGAAGGACTCGGCGACGCCCTGGCCGGTGCGGCCGTGGTGATCGACGTGTCGGATTCACCGTCCCCGGAGGACGTCGCGGTGCTGGAGTTCTTCGAGACCTCCACCCGCAACCTGCTGGCCGCGGAGGCTGCGGCAGGGGTGGCCCACCACGTCGCTCTGTCGGTGGTGGGGACCGGACGGCTGCCTGAGCGGAGTTACTTCCGGGCGAAGAGCACCCAGGAGAAACTGGTCGAGAACTCGTCCATCCCGTATTCGATCGTGCATGCCACACAGTTCTTCGAGTTCACCCGCCGCATCGCCGAGTCGGCTGCGGAGGACGGCAAGATACGGATGGCTCCGGCCTTCTTCCAGCCCATCGCCGGCGACGAGGTCGCCCAGGCGGTCGGAAGGATCGCGGTGCGGCCGCCGCTGAACGAGCGGATCGAGGTCGCCGGGCCCGAGCGGTTCAGGATGGACAGGTTCTTCCGGCACGCCCTGGCCGGCTGGAACGACCACCGCGAGGTCCTCACCGACCCGGGCGCGCGCTACTTCGGAGCCGAGTTGGACGAGCGGACGCTGCTGCCCGGTGAGGGTGCGCTCCTCGGCCGGATCAGGTACGGCGACTGGCCGGGCCGGATCGCCGTCCGCAGGGTGCTCACACGCCCCCCGCTCACCTTCCTTCACCAAAAGCGCGTCGTCCATGCCCGTTACTGATCCAACAACCTACTCCGCTCCGTGATCCAGGGGAACGCTCCAGCACAGGGCCGTGCCCCCTTCGGGGCGCGGGCCGACGTCGAACGAGCCGCGCAGGGTCCGGGCCCGCTGCCGCATGTTGCGCAGCCCGCTGCGGCGGCCGTTCTCGGGGATGCCGACGCCATCGTCCTCGACCCGCAGCACCAGGTCGTCGCCGATCTCGATCACCACGGCGGCCTCGGTGGCGCGCGCATGCCGGGCGATGTTGGACAGCGCCTCCTGCACCACCGCGAGCAGATGCTCCGCGATCTCGTCCGGGACGAGGGTGTCCATCAACCCGTCCAAGCGCTGGGACGGGGCGAAGCCCAGATGCTCGGTGGCGGCGTCGATCACCGAGTGCAGGCGGCTGCGCAGGGTCTCTTCCATGTCCGCGGTGGCCTGCAGGGCGAAGATGGTGGAACGGATCTGGCGGATGGTGCCGTCCAGGTCGTCCACCGACCGCTGGATCCGGGCCGCGACCTCAGGGCGCCGGGTCATCTTGATCGCGCTCATCAGCGACATCGCGGTGGCGAACAGCTGCTGGATCACCGTGTCGTGCAGGTCCCGGGCGATCCGGTCGCGGTCCTCCAGCAACGTCAGCCGCTCGGCGTCGCGGCGCCGGTCGGCCAGCTCCAGTGCCACCGCCGCCTGCGCCGCGAAAGCCTCCAGGAGCCGCTGCGCCGAATCGCTGAACGGCGTGCCGCCGGGTGGGTTGATCACCGTCAGCACGCCACGCACCGCGGCTCCCTGGCCCAGCGGGACCGACAGCAGCGGGCCGGCGTCCACCTTCGAGTCCGGGAGAGGCTTTCCGGCATCGGCCAGCCGCAGAGGCGTACCGGTGGCGTAGACGCTGCCCACGAGGGCTTGGTCCACGGGGCGGCGCAGCCCCTTCAGCACATCGGCGTGTTCGCCGTCGGCCGCGACCACCACGAGCTCCCCTGCCGCCTCATCGGCCAGGGCGATCGCCGCCAGGGCGGCCCCGGTGATCTCCCGGACCCGTAGCACCACCAGGGCGATCGCCTCGTCAGGGTCGGTGCCCGACAGCAGCGTGGTGGACACCTCCGCCGCCGCCTCCAGCCATCGCTCGCGCCACCGCGTCTCCTCGTACAGCCGGGCGTTCTCGATCGCCACCCCGGCCGCCGTGGCCAGCGCGGCGACCACGATCTCGTCCTCGGGCTCGAACGGCCCGCCGCCGGCCTTCTCGGTCATGTACAGGTTGCCGAACACCTCGCCCCGTACCCGGATCGGTACCCCCAGGAAGCTGCGCATCGGCGGATGGTCGGCGGGAAAGCCGTGCGACTCGGGATGGTCGGCGAGGTCCGCCAGCCGCAGCGGCCGCGGCTCGCTGATCAGCAGGCCGAGGATGCCGTGACCGTGCGGCCAGGACCCGATCGCCTCGATCTCCTCGTCCGTCAGCCCCACGGTGACGAAGTGCGCCGGCCGCTCACCCTCGTCAGATATCGTTCCCAGCGCCGCGTACCGGGCCTCGACCAGCGTGGAGGCCGCCTCGGTGATCCGGCGCAGCACCGTGTTCAGGTCCAGCTCGCCACCAATGGAGACCACGGCCTCCAAGAGCGCGTGCATCCGGTCCCGCGTTCCGCGCGCCGTGTCCGGCCGCGTCGGCGATTCCGCCAAGAGGGCGTCCATCTGGAGCTGCGGCAGGATCGGCCCGGCGTGCTCATCGCCGGAGTGGTGCCCCTCTGGCATCAGCCAGTGCCCCCGCGCGCATCAAGCGTGGATTCTTCGCCCACGGGACATCGGCCTCCTGGCAACTCGAACGGCCCGCTCCTATTTCACCATCACCAGCCATGTTTGGGAACGCTCCCAAGAACAGCGGGGTCAAGATCACGTCCAGCATCCCGATCCCGTCCCAGGGGTGCCCACCTTCACTACGGCACGCCGCCATAGCGAGCAGAAGAAGTCGTGTCCGCGTGCTCCCACCTCGACTGGCGCACCGACGACCTCGCCGCACAGCGCCGCCCGTACGCGTGACCCTCGCCCTATGGCGTTCGGTGGCTCGGGGGCGACCGAACGCCATAGGCCGTTACTCCGCCCGAACGACCGCGACCGTGCACGGCGCGTTGCGCAGTAGTGCACCGCTGGTCGCAGTCAGCCCCAGTGGATCCGGACCGGTCGCGCCCCGGTGGCCGACCACCACCAGACCGGCGCTCGCGGCTGCCTCGAGCATCGCCTCGCGGGGCGTCTTCGGCAGCACCGCCAGGCGCACGTTCACCCGGTACTTCTCCAGCCACGGCCGCACCGCCCGCTCAAGCCGGGCGGCGCCCCACCTGAACTCGTCGTCGTCGAACGGCCCGCGGTCCTGCACCGAGTCCGGGTCCCGGCTTCCGCAGACGGCGTCCAGCCGCCACCCGCGCAGGGCCGCCTGCTCGAAGGCGAAGGCCAGCGCCCTCTCGCCGCCGGCCGCACCGTCCACGCATACGACGGCATGCTCGAACCCGCTCGTGCGTACGGCCACCACGGGACGGTGCGCGCGGGCGGGCAGCCACGATGCCGTGGATCCCACGGGCAGCACGCCCTTCTCGTGCGAGCCGACCACGATCAGCTCGGCGTCGTGCCCCTCGGACATCAGCGCCGCATGGGGCGGCCCGTCCATCAACCGCTTGCGCACTCGCACCTCGGGCGCCATCCGCCGGGCGAGTGCCACCCCACGGTCGAGAACATGCTCGCCCGTCCGCCTGACGATCGCCCTGACCTGGTAATCGTCGTATTCGGCCGGATAAGGCCAGTACCACGCATGAACGACACGCAGCCCAAGCCTGCGCAGCCGCGCCTCCCGTACCGCCCATCGCAGGGCGTGCTCGCTCGCCGGGAGTCCGTCGTAGCCGACGAGCACGTACGATGCGGCGTTCACCGGTAGGCCCTCTCCCTCGCTACCGGTCGAGCCGGGCGGCCCGGCGGCTTCGCGCCGACGGCGAGTTGCACCTTCCACATCGACGCCACCAGCGCCCGGAACTGGATGACGCGGCGCCGGAGCACGGCCAGGTCGCCCGCGGTGGACGCCGCCGTGATGCCGTCGGCCCCGACCGCCAGCCGATCGAGACGGCATGTCAGGAAACGCGCGATCGGTGCGTTCTCGCCGGCCTCGGCTCGGATGCACTGGAGAATGAGGGCCGCGGCACGGAGTTCGGTGACCGCCTCCGCCGCCACAGCGCCGTGGTCCTGGCCCGGGAACGGCTCGTCCACCGCCAACGTGAGGCGCGTCATCGCGGCCAGGCAGCGCCGATGGTGCCGGCGAAGCGGGTCGGGAATCTGGAGTTCTGCAATTGAGCGCATGTTCTTCGTGCTCCATCGACGATTGCGGATACCGCCAATGCTGCGAATATCTGACCCGGCCAGATAGAGACCTTCGTCCTCGCGAACGTCCCCGGCCATTCACATCCGGAAAGGACCAAAGGCCCGGTGCGTTCGGGTCGCTCGGCTCTGGGGCCGGCCCGCGCGCTGGGCTGGGATGGGGAACCTACGAAGGAGGTCCACATGCAGCTGACGCCCGCCCGGCGATGCGTGATCGTCGGCGTCGACGGATCCCCCAACTCGACCGCGGCCCTGCGGCCTGCTCCATCGAGGGACACGAGATGACGCACAGACTGCTCTCCGAACGCCTGGTCCTTCGGCCGTGGACGGTGGACGACGCCGACGCCGCGCTCGGCGTCTACGGCACCGCCGACGTCGCGCGCTGGCTCAGCCCGGCGATGGAGCGCGTACCGGACCTGGCGGCCATGCACCAGGTGCTGCAGCGGTGGATCGACGACGCCGCGCGGCTGGATGTACCCGGTGGCCGGTGGGCGATCGAGAGCCGCGAGACCGGCACCCTGGTCGGCGGCGCGACCCTGCTGCCGCTGTCCCCCGACGAGGCGTACGAGATGGGGTGGCAACTCCACCCCGGAGCCTGGGGCCACGGCTACGCCACCGAGGCCGGGCTGATCGTGGCGCGGTGGGCGTTCGCTCAGGGGCTTGAAGAGGTGGTCTCGCTCGTCCGGCCGGCGAACAAGCGCGCCGCCGCGACGGTCGAGCGGATCGGCATGGAATGGGTCGGCGAAACGGACAAGTATCGCCGGCTACGGCTCCAGGAGTACCGCTTGCGCCCTGGCGACCTGCCACGTTCCTGAACCGATGGTCGAAGGTTCCCGTTCCGCTGGACTCCCCCCCGAATCCTGAACGCCGGTTTCGGCGAAGCCCGGAACGTGCAGACCCGCACCGGGCGGCATGTGATCGACAAGGACCCCTTCGGCCACCGCGGGTCCCCTTCATCGCCATCGTGCGCGTGTACGGACCAGCACCGGAGACCGGTGCGCCACTGAAACGGCCGGCCGGATGGCCCGCTTCGAGGCCCGATGGCGAGCGCGGCATCCTCCCGCCCCGTCCGCTACGCCCCTCCGACGACACCGCACGCATGCACGGCCTGCGGTTCCTGCCCGCATGCCGCCCGGCCGCAGCCTGCCGTCGATGGGGCCGTGAAGGAATGCGGAACACCCATATCGATACAGTTGGGGCGCTATCGGGCGACTCTTGATCGAAGTCGGACGGAAGTGGCATCCTGGCAAAGCTCCCAAAGGCTGCTGATTCGGTCGCGCCGACGGATGGGCATTGAACGGGGGCATGCGAGGCATGGGGACGCTGTCTGGGCGCGCGCCGCTGCTGAATCGGGAGCGAGAGCGAGCTGAGCTGGATGGCCTGCTGGGGGATGTGCGCTCCGGACGCGGGCGGGTCCTGGTGCTGCGTGGAGAGGCGGGCGTGGGCAAGTCGGCCCTGCTGCGGCATACGGTGGGACGGGCAACCGATATGCGCGTGGTTCGCACCGTAGGGGCGGAATCGGAGATGGAGCTGGCGTTCGCCGGCCTGCATCTTCTGCTCACGCCGCTCCTGGACCGGATCGAGAAGCTTCCCGGCCCGCAGCGTGACGCGCTCGCGGTCGCGTTCGGGCTGCACACGGGGGACGCGCCTGACCGGTTCATGATCGGGCTGGCGGTGTTGACCCTGCTGGCGGAGGCGGCGGAGGAGCGCGCCCTGCTCTGCGTGATCGATGATGCGCAGTGGCTGGACCAGTCGTCGGCCCAGGTGCTGGCGTTCGTCGCCCGGCGGCTGCTGGCCGAGCCGGTGGGACTGATCTTCGCGGCGCGCGAGCCGGGCGAGCAGTTCCACGGGCTGGTGGATCTGGAGGTGCGCGGCCTGGCCGAGCAGGACGCGCAGGCGCTGCTGCGCTCGGTGGTCCGCTTTCCGCTGGACGAACGGATCAGGGCCCGGATCCTGGCCGAGACGAACGGGAACCCGCTGGCGCTGCTGGAACTGCCGCGCGGGATGAGCCCCGCGCAGCTGGCCGGCGGGTTCGGGTTGGTGGAGGCTCAGGCGGTCCCGGCGCGGGTCGAAGAGGGCTTCCGCCGGCGGCTGGCGGCGCTGCCGGCCGAGACCCGGTCGCTCATGCTGATCGCGGCGGCCGAGCCGACCGGCGACCCCGTGCTGATCTGGCGCGCGGCCGGGCGGCTCGGGGTTCCCGCTTCCGCGGTGGAGCCCGCGCAGGCCGATGGGTTGCTGGAGCTCGGGGCGTGGGCGCGGTTCCGGCATCCCCTGGTGCGGTCGGCGGTGTACTCGGCCGCGTCGTTGTCGGAGCGGCGGGCGGCGCACGGAGCACTGGCCGCGGCGACCGATCCCGCATCCGCCCCCGATCGCCGGGCCTGGCATCGCGCGCACGCGGCACTGGAGTCTGACGAGTCCGTGGCCGGTGAGCTGGAGCAGCTGGCCGACCGGGCCCAGGTACGCGGCGGCATCGCGGCGGCGGCGGCGTTCCTGAGGCGGGCGACCGAGCTGACGCCCGATCCGGCCAGACGCGGAGCAAGGGCGCTGGCGGCGGCACAGGCCACCTTCGGCGCCGGCGCCCCGGACATGGCGCTGGAACTGCTCACCTCCGCGGAGATGGGCCCGTTGACCGAATTCCAGCGGGGACGGGCGGCCTGGCTGCGCGCCCAGGTCGTCTTCGCGCGCAGGCGCGGCGGTGAAGCCCTGCCGCCGCTGCTGGAGGCGGCCGACCGGCTGGCCCGCGTCGATGCGGGACAGGCACGTGAGGCCTACGTCGACGCCATCGGATCAGCGGTCTTCGCCGGCAGGCTGGGCGAACCCGGTCTTCTGCGAACAGTGGCCGAGGCCGCCCGCACCGCGCCTGCGGGACCTCAGCCCGCACGACCGGTCGACGCACTGCTCGACGGGCTGGTGGCGCGGTTCGCCGAGGGCTTCGGCGAGTCGGCGCCGCGGTTGAAGCGTGTCCTGCTGACGTTTCGGCAGGAAGCCCAACGCAATCCGGACGACAACATGCGCCGGCTCTGGCTGACCCACCTGGTCGCCGCGGACCTGTGGGACGACCAGACCTTGCACGAGCTGGCCGCGTACGCGGTCCAGGCGGCTCGCGAGATCGGCGCGCTCAGCTTCCTTCCCCAAGCCCTCACCTACCGCGCCGCCGTACACATTTACGCCGGCCAGTTCGACGCGGCGGCCGCGCTCGTCGAGGAGTCCGACGCGATCTTGAAGGTGACCGGCCACGCCTACTACGGCTTCGCCTCCAGCCTGCTCCTGGGCTGGCGTGGCGATGCCGAGGCACTGGCGCAGTTCGAGGCCGCCGCCGAATGGTCGAGTACCTGGGGTGAGGGGCGAGCGATCAGCGGGTGCTTCTTCATGAGCGCGTTGGCGTACAACGCCATCGGCAAGTACCAGGACGCTCTGGCCCAGGCGGAACGGGCGTGCGAGCACGACGATCTCGGGCTCACCGGGTACGTCCTCGTCGAGCTGGTCGAGGCGGCCGCCTACAGCAACACCCCCGAAGCGGCCACGACCGCGTTGCGACGGCTCGAGGAACGCACCACCGCCAGCGGCACCGACTGGGCCCTCGGCGTGCTCGCCCGGTCGAAGGCGCTGCTCTCCGGCGGCCAGGCCGCCGACCTGCTGTACCGCGAGGCCATCGAACGCCTTCAGCGCAGCCGGGCCGCCGTATACCTCGCCCGCACCCACCTGGTGTACGGCGAGTGGCTGCGTCGCGAGAACCGGCGCCTCGACGCGCGCGAGCACCTGCGCACCGCCTACGAGATGCTGCAGGGTTTCGGCGCCCAAGCTTTCGCCGACCGCGCCCACCGCGAACTCCTGGCCGCCGGCGATACCGTCCGCAAGCGCACCGCGGGCACGCCCGACGGCCTCACTCCTCAGGAAGGTCAGATCGCCCGACTGGCGCGGAAGGGCCTGTCGAACCCGGAGATCGGTGCCCAGCTGTTCCTCAGCCCGCGCACCGTCGAATACCACCTGAGCAAGGTGTTCACCAAGCTCGCCATCACCTCTCGCAACCAGCTCGCACAGGCGCTGCCCGTCCAGGACCACGACGGCGCGTAGGCCGCTCCACCCCTGCGAAACGGAGAACCTCACATGGCCGGACAGCAGCCTTGGCAGTGGGACGAGCAGACCTGGCGTGGCCACGTGGCGCGGGTCCGCGCCGGCCGCTCCCTGCACCCCGCCTCCTGGCCGGGAGGCGCCCGCGTCGCGGTCGCGCTCTCCTTCGACTGCGACCACGAGACGATCACCTTGCGCACCGGCGATACCGCGCCGGGCAGACTCGCCCAGGGTGAGTACGGCTCCCGCGTCGGCGCCCCCCGCGTGCTTCGCCTGCTGGAGCGCTTCGGCATCCCGGCCTCGTTCTTCATTCCGGGGGTCTCGGCACTGCTGTACCCGGAGGAGGTACGCGACTACGTCGCCGCCGGCCACGAGATCGCCATGCACGGCTGGATCCACGAGAGCAACAGGCTGCTGGATCCGGCCGACGAGCGCGAGCTCGCCCTGCGCGCGGCCGACACCCTGGAGAATCTGTCGGGCACCCGCCCGGTCGGCATCCGCACTCCGGCGTGGGACTTCTCCGACCACACCCTGGCCATAACGCGGGAGCTGGGCCTGCTCTACGACTCCTCCCTCATGGCCGACGACGAGCCGTACGAACTGCTGGCCGACGGCGAGCCCACCGGCGTCGTGGAGATCCCGGTCGAATGGATCAGAGACGACGTCCCCTACATGTTGCTGGAGCACGACGGCATGCTGCGGGCGTGCCCGCCGCCGCGGGAGGTGGCGGGGATCTGGCGCGACGAGTTCGACGCCGCGCTCGAGGAGGGCGGGCTGTTCCAGCTCACCATGCACCCGCACATCATCGGCCACCGCTCCCGCATGGCCGTACTGCGCGAGCTGCTGGAGCACATCGACGCACAGCAGGGCGTCTGGTACGCCACCCACGCCCAGGTCGCCGAGTACGTCCTGCAGCAGGGCTCATGATCCTGGCGCACTTCGGATCATCATCCGACCTTGCGCTTGCGTGCACTCTGTCTGGACTGCCTGGTCAGAGGGTGTCCGAGGCCGTGCCCGCTTGGAAGAAGCGATCGGCGAAGAGTTCCCATTGGGCGGGGAAGTCGATGTCCGGGCACGGAGCCGGTGGAGTTGCAGGCCGCAAGATTCGCCGCGGCACAGGCCGCGGAAGGCCAGGTCGCCTCGACCATGCCGAGTGTTGAACTGTTAGTTTCGCAGCAGGCGACGGCGGGAGGCCAACGGGCCGATGCCGGAACGCCACCACGGCAGCCATGCCGATGGCCGGCGGGTGAGGGTCAGCAGCAAGGGCACCGAGTCGAAGAACGCATCACGGCGCACGATCTGGCCGGATCGATCGATCCGGAGCTTGTCGAGGGTGCGGAAGGACAATGGTTTCCCGCCGACCGTCCCGGTGATCCGCAGGTCGATGAACACCACGTCCTCGGCACCGGCCCAGTCCAGCACCTCTCCAGTCGCGTCGGGCAAGAACGCCAGCAGCCGACGCACCTCCGCCACGGCCTGAGCTCGCCCGCTCGCCCCGCCCAGCAGCGGCTGGACGAGTTCGACTTGCTCGTTGCTCTGGCAGCCCGCGTCGATGAGTCCACCATCGTGATGCAGGACATCGAGGGCAACGAGTTCAGTCTCCACTGAGCCGTTCGCCTCGGCGACGCGGCCGCCGACCGCCGGGTCAGCGTGTGGGCCGGTCCCCCGGGCCAGACGCTCGGCGCGCAATTGGCGTTCCCGCTCCGGTGAGATCGCGCCGAGCCGGTACTGCACCCAGCGGAAGTCGCCCTCGGCGAGGACGAACGCGTGCTTGGCTGCCGCCGACTCGTGCCCGGCTGCCCCGATCTCGTGCCCGCCAACGGGCCCGGCGCGCTGGATGTCCCGCCGGCCGTCCCCGGACCGTTGTTCGGCGACCCCGACGACACCCTCTTCTACGACCTGCGTGACGAAACCCGTTGCCTGGCCCCGGAGTGAGCAGGCGGGCCAGGCTTACGCAGGGACGACAAACGGGAATCCCTCCTGGCGGGTCTCGGCCGCCGATTCGGCGACGAGGCCGGTGGGGATGGCCGAGTTGGTGATGAGGCCGTAGATCACCTCGGGGGCGTTGTCGGCCAGCCCGCGGCCGTTGAAGCCGGCGAAACTGAATGCCGCAGGGGTGCCGACCTCGTACGGCAGGATGTCGGGCAGTATCCAGGCCGCGACGGCGCGGCCGTAGCCCTCCGGGTTCCCGATGCCGGTGCGGCGCACGGCCGCGGCGACGAAGGCCGCGATCCGGCCGGCGTCGTTGGCCGGGTCGTCGGCCGGCTGCGCGATGGTGTCACGCCGGTACTCCGCGCTGTCATCGTCGCCGCCCAGCGCCCGGAACAGCGGCCAGACCATCGGGATGCCGGCCCGGTTGACCTGGCGCCAGCCGCCGGCGTCGGTGGCGAGCAACGCGCGGCCCCAGACGCCGATCCGGCGGCCCGGCCGCAGCTCACCGTCGCCGTGCCCGATCTCCAGCACGATGGCGCAGATCTGTGAGCCGGTGAAGCTGCTGGCCGCCTGCTCCGGGCTCCATTCGCCGTTGTCGATCGGCTTCTCGTTCTGCAATCCGTCCAGGATGTGCGCGAGATGGCGCAGGTCGAGGTAGAACGGGTCGAGCGCGGCGCCGGTCCAGCTACGCACGCCGGAGCCGGTGACCACCTGGCCGGTTGTGCCCTCGGTGATGCGAGTGCCGGCAGCGTCATCGGCACCGGTCAGCCGGTCGATGGCGACCTGCTGGGTCCCCGTCGGGCCGACCGGGCCGAACGAGAATCGGTAGGTCAGCTGTTCGGTCGCCGAACCGTCGAGGTGGATCTTGAACTCGTAGCGGCCCTCGGGGTGCAAGCCCGGGGTGCGGCCGGCGCCGGCCAGTGAGGTGTTCACGATCATGGCCATGACGGTCGCGTCCTGGCCGTCGAACACGTAGACGTCGGTCACGTTCAGTCGCGGGTCCCGGCGCGAGGCCGGTGAGTCGAGGTGGTGCGACATGGTCTCCTCCTACGTTGAGTGCCGACGGGAACACCCGCACGCTTTGGCAGGCCTCCCACGCGCGATGTCTGTCAGGCGGCTGCACATATGACCGCGCAGTGGCCGTGCCTGTGACAGTCACGTGGCGGCCCCTCGCGCGGCCCTGGCGTGGCCTGCGGCTACGTGGTCGAAGCTTGGCGGCGGGTCCACACCTTGCTCGACCTCACTGCGGTGGCGCCGCGGCGACGGGCGGCGGCGGTTGAATTTGCACGAACATACTTGTATAAACGATCAAAACAAGACGAGAGGACGGCCGTGCCCGATCTTGAGCTGGACGTGCGCACGCTGCGCAAGCCCGACAAGCACCCGACGATCTTCGCCACCTACGCGGACCTCGCCGTCGGCGAGTCGTTCGTACTGGTCAACAACCACGACCCGCGGCATCTGCGGGAGGAGTTCGAGATCGACCACCCAGGCGGCTACCGCTGGGAGTACGTCGCCAGGGGACCCAAGGAATGGCGGATCCGCATCGGCAAGCTGGCCACCAACCCGCTGCCCCGGGTGCTGTACGACACCGCGGACGTCGCCGACACCGGTGCCGCCGACACGACCGGCGCGATCTGGAAGCTCCGCACCCGCGAACGCGACCTGGACTCCAATATCATCCACCTGCCGCCGAACGGGGTCATCGCCTCCCACGCCGGCCCCGACCTCGATGTGCTGCTCCACGTCCTGGACGGCGCGGGAAGCCTCCGCACCGAACTCGGCGCCCTGGAGCTCCGCCCCGGAGCTCTCGTGCTGCTCCCCCGGCACTCCCAGCGGGAATTCACCGCCGACGCCCGCGGACTCACGTACCTGACCGTCCACCAACGCCGCCAGGCTCTGACGCTGCAACCCACCCGACGGCAGGAGACCTGATCCCGTTCCTGTTCACCACACCCGGCTGGGCGGACTGGGTGCATGACTAGTTCTAACGACCGATCTCCATATAAAATCGGGGGTATGGCTAAGCGTGATCTCGTCGATGCCGAGCCCCACGGGGCGCTCGGCGACAGCCGCGCCGGCGTGCTGCGCACCCTGCGCGCGTTCGGACCGCTGACAGCACAGGAAGCCGCGGAACGAACCGGCCTGCATCTCAACACCGCCCGCTTCCACCTCGACGGGCTGGTCGAAGCCGGCCTGGCCGAGCGCGCCGCTGAGGCGCGCTCCCAGCCCGGACGGCCCCGCACCCTCTACCACGCTTCCGCCAGCGAGGACGGCGTCCGCAGCTACCAGTTGCTGGCCCAGATCCTCACCAGCCTCATCGCCGGAACCATGCCCGACCCCACCGCTTCGGCAACCCAGGCCGGCCACGCCTGGGGACGCTACCTGACCGACCGGCCCGCCCCCTTCGAACAGCTCGACTCGGAGCGCATCCTCGACCGCCTCACCGATCTGCTCACCAAGATCGGATTTCAAGCACAGACCGACACCGACCGCGACCCAGTCCTGATCAAGCTCGTGCACTGCCCCTTCCGCGAGATCGCCGAACGCCACCAGGACATCATCTGTCCACTCCACCTGGGCCTCATCCAGGGCGCACTCGCCGAAATGAACGCCCCCATCACCGCGGAACGACTGGACCCGCTGGTCGAACCCAACCTGTGCCTCGCCCACCTGCACCACAACGATCACAACCCCGAAGCCGAGGGCCGGACTCCCACGCGCTAGCGGTCCGAACCGCCTCCGGCAGACCTGAGAGCCCAACTCCGGGTCGAGACGACGAGGGAGCCGTCAGCCCCATAAGCGGGCTACCGAAAACGGGATACAAATGCATCAGATGCATGAGTCCTGCCGGGCCCCCCTCCGATGGAGGGGTCGGCGGACTGCCCGACGCCCGGATGCTCGTCGGCCGCATCGTCCCCAGCTGGCTGAACGAGCGGGTGCGCGACCGCTTCCTCTTCGAGGCGCGTGGCAACCCGCTCGCGCTGCTCGAACTCCCCCGCGCCGAGCCCTCGGCGATCCGGCGCTGCTGTGGCGCGCGGCCGTCGCGCTCGGCGTAGGGAACGCGGCGATCGATGACGCCAACGAACTGGTCGACTCAACCCAGACATCCGATGTTGTTAAGGCGTCAAGTGGCCGCCGAACGGGGGAAGCTCAGTCTCGCGACCAAACAGCCCGGGCCACAACTGCCCAGCTCACGCTTGAGGTGGGCGGGAAAGAGCGTGGCCCGTGGTGGCGTCGACATGAGAGGGCACCGCCTCATGATGATCGCCCACGGTCAGGGTGCCGGTCGGCTCGAACATCAAAATCGAAGCCCCTGCAGGCGAGGCCGGCTTGTGCTCAATACCGCGCGGTACGACGAACACCGCCCCCTTGGGCAAGGTGACGGACCGTTCGCCGCCTGAGTCGTCGCCGCCATCGCGCAGGGCGATGGCCAACTCGCCGTCCAGCACCAAGAAGAACTCGTCGGTG
Organism: Actinomadura sp. 9N407; assembly: GCF_044326315.1. NCBI lineage: Bacteria > Bacillati > Actinomycetota > Actinomycetes > Streptosporangiales > Thermomonosporaceae > Actinomadura > Actinomadura sp. 9N407. Next base: position 69,175 of record NZ_JBIRAW010000014.1, read on the forward strand.
TCGGCGTGGACGTGCCAGAGGTGTTCGCCCTTGACCTTGGCGATCCGGACGTCGTAGTCGTTCACCCGCGTGACGATCCGCGGGCTCCAGACAGCGGTGAAGGAGGCCAGCGCAGCATGCAGTTCTATCGGCTCATCGCTCATGCCTCCACCCTGCCGTTGGACCGGACGCAGGAGTGAGTGCTAGGAATCGCATATGTCGCAAGAATCCTCGCACCGGGTCGTGATGATCGTCGATGCCGGCTCGAACCCGTTCGAACTGGGGGTCGCCACCGAGCTCTTCGGTCTAGGCCGTCCCGAGTTGGACAGGCTCTGGTACGACTTCACGCTCTGCGCCGCAGGCGGCCAGGCGGTCATGCACGCCGGGCTGTTCACCATGTCGGGCATCGCCGACTTGGAGGCAGTGGAACGCGCCGACACCGTGATCGTGCCCAACAGGCCGGATCCGCAAGCCGCACCCGCACCAGCCGTACTGGACGCCATCCGGGGAGCCGCCGAACGCGGCACCCGGCTGGTCAGCTTCTGCACCGGCGCGTTCACCCTGGCGGCGGCGGGCGTGCTGGACGGCCGCCGGGCCACCACGCACTGGCGCTGGGCCGGACTGTTCCGGACCCGCTTCCCCGCCGTACGGCTCGAACCGGACGTGCTCTTCGTCGACGACGGCGACCTGCTGACCGCCGCAGGCAGCGCGGCCGCGCTCGACCTCGGCCTGCATCTCATCCGCCGCGACCACGGCGCCGAAATCGCCAACGCCGTGAGCCGCCGCCTGGTCTTCGCCGTCCACCGCGACGGCGGCCAGCGGCAGTTCATCGAACGTCCCATGCCCGAGGTGTCCGGCACCTCGCTGGCGCCCCTGCTCGCCTGGGCCCAGGAACACCTGAACCGCCCCTTGACCATCGCCGACCTGGCAGCTCACGCAGCGGTCAGCCCAGCGACCCTGCACCGGCGGTTCCAAGCAGAACTCGGCACCACCCCACTCGCCTGGCTCACCACCGAACGCGTCTCCGTAGCCTGCAGGATCATCGAACGCGGCGAGCCCAGGATGGACGCGGTGGCCCGGGCCAGCGGACTCGGCACCACCGCCAACCTACGGACACAACTGCGACGCCAGACCGGTCTCAGCCCTTCCGCCTACAGACAGAAGTTCGCACATACGTGAGGGAGCTCAACAGCCCACGAGCACAAAAGCCCAGGTCACGGACTCACTGAGTTCGAGCCACACCCACCGGGCTTCTGCCGCTACCCGTCCAAGCATGGTCACCACCGGATCGGCTGACCGGACTCGATCATCTGCGGTTCACCGGCGATGCTCGGCGCACTCCCAGCTTGGACCCGTAGTTCACGCCGACTCCCACACCGGCGGTCACCGGCTGGCCACCATGCTGCTCGTCCCGCGCCGACGCCCGGCCATCGGCTGGTCGAGCTTTGTCGCCAACGCTGGGGTGATAGATCGAATCGGCCTACTTCGCGGTCAGGAGGACCAGCGCCTTCTGGATCAGCTTCGGATCGCCCTTGACCACCTGCTGGACGTTGGCCGCCGCGGCCTCTGCCGGATTGCCCTCGTTCACTATCGTCCGCATCAGCCGCTGGGCCAAACAATGGTCTTGGACCTGGCCACTTCGGTGCCGTTCTTCTCCACCACGATGTAGACCCTCTCGCCCACGCCGTTGTAGTCGAAGCGGTCCGCGTCCGCGTAGCCGCTGCTGTTCGTGGTCACCGTCGCGCCGGGGTTGGAGTAGTCGTCGGTGGGAGAGACAGGCTCGACGTGGTACTCCGTGTTCGGCTCGAAGCCGGACATCACGATGTGCATCTTCGCGCACTCCGGCGCCTGGCAGGACTCGTTGTAGTCGCCGGTCCGGCCGCGGGTGAGGACGGCGACCGGCCCTACCGGCCGCCTCGACGACACGGAACGGGACGTGGGCTTGGACGTGGTCGGCGTGCGCCTGGGCTTGGTGGGCGTGACCGTGGGCGTCACCGCCTTGGTCGGTTCGGCCCTCGGCTTCACGGCCATGGTCGGTCTGGCCGTCGTCACCACCGGGCCCGGCTGATTCGCTCCCGGTTCCGACCCGAATGGGACGCAGGCGGCTACCACACCGGTCGTCACGAGCAGGGCCACCGCGGCGGAGGCCGAAATCGCGATCAGCCACTTGCGGCGAGAGGGTCCGTCACTCCCGGGACGTCGTGGCGCGGCCACGGGCGGCACCGGGTCCGCGGCCGGCGGCGGGGCCTCTGCCACTTGGCGGACGGGCGACCGGTCCTCGACGGTGTTCATGGCGGCCTGCCGGGGCATAGCCGCTGCGGCGTCGGCCTTGTCCGGAATGATCGGACCGGCGCCCCCCTGCGGCACCTCGGTGGGCTGTGGCGTCTCGGTGGGCCGTGGCGTCTCAGCGGGCTGTGACGTCTCGGTGGGCTGTGACGTCTCGGTGGGCTGTGACGTCTCGGGTTCGGGCGGCGTCCCGGGGCCCGGCGCCGGGGCCGCGGCGTCGGATGCCGTCAGCGAGTGTTCGGTGACCATCTCGATGATGGACGTGGGCAGCCATTCCTCATGCCTGGCGTCCGGGGCCAGGCGTTCGATCAGTTCGGCCACGTCCGGACGGTCCGCCGGTGCCTTGGCGAGGCATCCGGCGACGAGACCGCGCAGCGGCTCCGGCATGCCGGTCAGGTCCGGTTCCTTGTCCAGGATCCGGTAGACCGCCGCCGCGATCGAGGTCGCGGCGAACGGGCTGCGTCCGGTCGCCGCGAACGCCAGCACCGCGCCCAGGGAGAAGACGTCGCTGGCCGGGCCGAGCTCGTCGTCGTCCCCGCGCGCCTGTTCGGGAGACATGTACGCGGGCGTGCCGATCAGCGCGCCCGATGCCGTCAGCGTGGACGCGTCCACCAGGTGGGCGATGCCGAAGTCGAGAATGCGCGGTCCGTCGGCAGCGATCAGGACGTTGCCCGGCTTGAGATCGCGGTGCACCAGCCCGCACGCGTGCACCGCCGACAGGCCCTCGGCGATCCCCGCGCCGAGGGCCAGCACGCTCGCGGGAGGCAACGGCCCGTGCTCATTCACCGCGTCTCGCAGGGACGGGCCCGGGATGTAGGCGCTGACGATCCACGGCGGGTCCGCATCGGCGTCCACGTCCACCACCTGCGCGGTGTGGAACCCGCCGACCCGGCGCGCCGCCTCCACCTCACGTCGGAACCGGGCGCGGAAGGAGGGTTCGTCCGCGACCGACGGATGGATCATTTTGACCGCGACCGGGCGCCCGCCGGGAGAACGCCCAAGGTAGACCCGGCCCATGCCACCACTGCCAAGCCGTCCGAACAAGCGGTACCGACCGAGGATCCGAGGATCGGATCGGCGTAGCGGTTCCATATTCAGCTGTCCCCCTGGCAGCCCCGGCAGCCCGATAGGCGACGCGGTATCCGGAGCCCGCAAATGAGAGTCCCACAAGACCTTCTCATCATTTCATGGTGTCACCGCACATATCGTCGATAGTCACAAAAGCCGCGTCAGTGAGCCTGTCGTCCCGCGTCAAGCACGTCGGCACTCATCGGTGAACACACCGGGCACGGTCGCCACCGTCGCTTTTAACCCGGCGCCGCAAGGCCCCCGACGGCAGCGGCCGGTTGTCCGAAGGCAGCGAGGCCAAGCGCCGCTGAGTCAGCGAGATCACCGGCGAAGGCCTGGATTCATCAGTTGGAGGAAGGCCGTCTTGGGCGGCCACTCTGGCCTGCTCCAGCGCCGTGGCACCAAGCAGCGCGCCCGTCGGCCGGAACGCCGACGGTGCATACCGCCGCCGACATTCGGTCCGCAGCAGGTCGGTCAGCTTCGCAGGGAGTAGCGGATGGGTAGGCGTTTGAGGCCGCCGACGAAGGTGGTGGCGGTGCTCTCGGGTGTTCCGGCGAGTTCGATCGACTCCAGGCGGGGGAGTAGTTCTTCGAAGAAGGCGCGGGCTTCGATTCGGGCGAGTGCGGCGCCCAGGCAGTAGTGCACGCCGAATCCGAAGGCCAGGTGTTTGTTGGGGTCGCGGCCGACGTCGAAGCTGAACGGGTCGTCGAAGACGTCCTCGTCGCGGTTCGCCGAGGGGTAGGACAGCAGCACCGACTGGCCTTCGCGGATGGTGACGTCGCGCAGTTTGTAGTCGCGGGTGGCGGTCCGCATGAACTCCTTGACCGGGGTGACCCAGCGGATCATCTCGTCGACCGCCAGCGGCATCAGGCCCGGATCGGCGCGCAGCCGGGTGAGCTGGCGGGGGTTCTGGATCAGGGCCTGCAGGCCACCGGAGATCGTGGAGCTGGTGGTGTCGTGCCCGGCGGTGGCCACGATCACGTAGTACGAGGTGGTGTCGAAGTCGTTCAGCGGCTCACCGTCGATCCGGGCATTGGCGATCGCCGAGGCCAGGTCATCGGTCGGGTTCGCGCGCCGAGCCTCGGTCAGCTCCTGGAAGTAGCCGAAGAAGTCCATCAGGACCTTGAGCTTCTCCTCGGGGCTCTCACCACGACGCATCTCGCTGTCGTCGCCGCCGAACAGTTCCTGGGTGAGCTTGAGCATCCGGTCGAAGTCGGATTCGGGCATCCCCAGCAGCGACAGGATCACATACAGCGGGTAGTGCACCGAGACCTGCTTGACGAAGTCGCAGCTGTCACCGAGAACCGCCATCCGGTCCACGTACCGGCGGGCCAGCTCCCGGATCCGCGGCTCCAGATCACGCATCGCCTTGGGCCGGAACCAGTCGGCACCGATCGCCCGGATCACCCGGTGATCCGGGTCGTCCATGTGGATCAGCGTGCGCAGCCCGGCGCCCGCCTCGGCCTGTCGCTTGATCTCCTCATCGACCGCCGCAGGCAGCAGCTGCGGGCGCGGCGCGTTCAGGAAGGTCTTGTGCTCGCGCTCGATCTCCAGCACGTCGGCATGCTTGGTGATCGCCCAGAACGGGTTGTAGCCCGGCCGCTCGACCCAATGCACCGGACTCTCGCGGCGCAGCAGCGCCAGCGCGGCGTGCAGCCGCTCATCGTCGGCGTACGCCGCCGGATCGGCGAGCGCACGGCCCGCCTCGTCCACGGTGAGACTCATCATCGGTTCCCTTCAACGTCGGCCACCCGCAAGGGGAACCCAGAACCGTCCAGGGGCAGCCGATCGATCGCATATCCACCAAGATCCACTCAATCACGACGGTTTTCCGAATCTCATTCGGTACCCCCTGATGCGAGATTCGGTGAACACCGATGGGACGCCAGAACTCGCTCATGGCACGCCGCGCCCAGCAGCGCCGGCTGAACGGGATCCGGTGCGGCCGTACACTCCGGCCCCGGATCGGAAGGGGAAGGGGTGGCCTGGCCGCAGGTCGGGATGCTCTTCCACTACGGTGCCGTGAATGGACGTGTCGCGGGCCGCGCGTCCCGGGCCACCCGGGTCTACCGCTTGGTTTTCATCCGCATGTAGCGGCAACGTTTATCTATGAGTTGGGGCAGGGCGTGAACCATCGAGGATGTGGGTCATTGCACCTCTTTGATCAGCCCCCACCTGCGGCGATTCGCCTCGCCAACGACCTCGCCCCAATCGCGGAGCAGGTCGGCGAATTCATCAAAGGTCTTCATCCAGCCTTCCGGGCGTGCGCCGTGGATGGCGAATGGATCACGGAGTTCCTCTAGGCGCGGTGCGGCATCAGCCCAGAGTTGGACCAGGGCGGGCACGGCTTGTGGTGGGTAAGCGAGGCTGGTCTCCAGGCCGCATAGTACGAGGCCGTGCACGGGAGCAGCGTCGTTGCCGCGATCGGGTCCGTCCCAGATCAGCGCTGACAAGAACCCGTCCAGCGTCGCCCGCAGCCCCGGGTCGACGAAGTCCCGGAACTTCTCCCACGCTTCACCAGCCCAAAAATGCGGCTTGAACGAGCCGAGCGTCCGGTAAAACTCATACCGGGCAACCCAAGGTGCACCCGGCGCCGAAGGCCATACCCATCCCCGCTCGAGCCCCTCAAGGTCCCAATCATCTTCCGGGTACAGGGCGTCTTCCAGCAGCCCCATGCGCTGATCAGGCGGGGCCTCCTCGATGTGCTCCCAATCGATGATGAGAACTGTAATGTCCACTCCCATGTGAGAAGACTAGGCCCACACAGGTCCATGACCTTAAGGAGACGGCCTCACTTCGCGATTATCGCGACCCTGAGCATCTCCCGTGACCAGTTGCGTGAACGGCTCAGCCCCTCGCGTGAGCCGTGATCGCCCAACTGAGCTACGACACCGTTGCTGTATCTCATCGACACGAGCGCACCAACGCACCGCAGTATCCAGTTGAGATCAGCTGATCGTCTTCGCCGCGGCGATGATCACGGCTGCCACCGCCTCGGGCTCCGAGGCCGGAATCGCGTGCGAGGCGCCGGACAGTTCGACACTCTCGCGTGAGCCGGCGCGTTCGGCCATGAAGCGGTGCGCGGCCAGGGGGATGTTGTAGTCCAGTTCCGGATAGACGAGCCGCAGCAGGTCGGGCACGGGCGCGGCATCCGGAACGGGCACCGTGGTGCGGCCCGTTCACGCACCGCCGTCCTCAGGTGGGAGCGTTGAGGACACAGAGGCACAGGGTGACCAGGTCGTCCGCCAAGGTGGGCCGCTCATGCAGATGGTCGATGCGTGTGAGGTCGTTCACGAGGGCGAATGCGATGTGCACCAGGAGTTCTGCTTCGGGTGCGTCGAGGGTTTCGCGCCGGCCGCGAAGGAGCGAGGCCCATTCGAGCATGTACGAGTGCTGTCTGCGCTCGAGTTCATGCCGCTGTTCTTCCGGTACGTTCAGGATCTCGGTTACCATCAGGTTCAGCAGCTCCGGATGCCGGACGCCGAAATCGATGTACGAGTGCAGGGCCAATTCCAAGGCGCGGCTAGGGGTGCCTGCGCTTTCCAAGGCGTAGTGGAGCCCGAGCCATAGCGTTTCGTGTGCCCGGTTCAGGGCGGTGAGCAGGATCTCCAGTTTGTTGGAGAAATAGTGGTATACGCTCGCGCCGGTGATGCTGGCGGCGGCTCCGATGTCCGATATCCCGACTGCCTGGAATCCCTGTTGACTGAACTGATGTATCGCGACGGACAGCAGTGTTTCGCGGCGGGATACCGGGTGCAGCGGGGGGCGGCCGGTGCCACGGACGCGCTCGCGGGTCGGAGGTGTGCCGCCCGTGGAGGTGAGCTCGGCTGCGCAGACGGCGCGGATCGCATGGTCGAGCAGGGTGACGAATCGTTCGGGCTTGAGTTCGACGGTGTGGTAGCCGGGGCTGGCCAGAATCGAGAGCACGGCCCAGCCCAGCAGGTCCAGGTCGGCCGGAGTCGCCTGAGGGCGGGCTCCGACGATGGCTTTGACCGCGCTGGCGCTGATGGCCCGCAATGCCTTGCGCAGCCGTTGCCGGTCCTCCTCGGGGAGATTTCGCGCTTCGCGTTGCCAGAGGACACCGATCGCCCGTTCCTCCACGGAGAACGTCGCGAGCGTGTCCAGCAGGTCGTCGAGGTCCACGTCCGTACCGTCGAGTGCGACCTCGACATGCCGGAACGTCCTCCACATCGCACCCAGCAGCAGGTCCTGCTTGCTGCGGAAATGGCGATAAAGGGCGCCCGCCGTGATGCCGACCTCGTCGGCGATGTCGGCCATGCTCACATTGCTGTAACCGAGCTCCCTGAATTGACGGGCCGCGGCGGCGAGAATCTGCTGCTTTCGGTCTTTGGGGCGTCGCCGCGATTGCTGAACGGCGTCGTCGGTCGCCATGACTCGTTCCCCGCTTTCCCCGTACGCTCACATCATCCCCGCTCGATCGTAACGAAGGCGTTCGGGTATCTGCGGCGATGGGGCGGTATTGGTACGGCTGGATCCGAGTATCCCTCGGGGTCGACCGGGATCGTCGGTGCGCCCGGACGTGAACACCAGCCGTGTCGGCGAGGTCACATCCGGGCGCACGAACTGCACCCTTGGCAGGTTTGTGGTTACGACTTCGGAATCTGGTATCCCGCGGCCAGGTCGGAGCCGAAGAACGGCTTGACCACTTCGAGTCCGCCCGGTGCCTTCCGGCTGGGGCGGCCGATGTAGACCTGGGACGAGGACGGCCGGCCGGGCTTGGAGAAGTCGAGCGTCGGGAAGAGTCCGCCACTGTCGATGGCCTGGAGTCCTCTCACGGCTCGCCCGAGGCCGTCGCGAGTGAGGTCCTTGTCCGCGCACGCCTTCCGCAGCACCTCACCGTAGATCTTGGCGCTCACGTACCCCCAGTTGACCCAGGCGTTCGGCTCGTCCTTGGGGAACTTCGCCTTGTAGGCATCGATCAGCCGTTTGGCCGCCTCGGTGCCGGCGCTGAGGGGACCGATCGAGGAGAAGACCAGGACGTTGGCCTCCAGCGCCGGCGCGGCGGGTGTCTGCAGAACGGACGGATGCCAGCCGGGGTCGCTGGTCACGATGGGGACGTCGTACCCCAGGGACTTGGCGACGCTGGCCGCGGATGCGACCTGGCGTGGGCCGGTGGAGACGAGGATCGCCTTGGCGCCCTCCGATTTGAGTGCGGTGACCTGCGCGGTCAGGTCCACGTCGGTGACCTTGATCTCGGTGGCCCGCAGCGTCAGCCCGAGCTTCTGGGCGGCGTGGCGGGCTCCTTGGAGCGCGTTGTTGCCGGCCTCGCCCTCGAAGTAGATCTGCCCCACCTTGTCGCCGGCCTTGAGCTTGTTCTCCTTGGTCAGGTGATCGAGAGCGGTGATCATCTGAAGGTCGTAGGTCGTGCCCGGGATGATGAGCTGCGGGTTGGACAGGAGGGTGGAGGCCAGCGACGTGGGGACGGTGAGGACCTTGTCCTCGGTGAGCTGGTCGGCGAGCGCCGCGGTGATGGCGGAGCCGTGCAGCGTCATCGCTCCGAGCGTCTGCGGCTCGACCTCGGTGTACGCGCTGACGGCCTTCTGCACGTCGTAGCCGTGGTCCTTGATGACGAGCTCGACCTTGCGCCCGCAGACGCCTCCGGCCGTGTTGAGCTCGTCGACGTACAGCTGGTTGCCGTGCAGGATCGGCTTGCCGAGAACGGCGATGGGGCCGGTGAGGTCGGTCAGTACGCCGAGGCTGATGGTGTCCGCCGTGACGCCGGGCCCGGCCTTGACGCCGCCGCTCTGGCCGTCTCCGGAGGTCGCCTTGGCGCTGCAGCCGGAGGCGAGCAGTGCCAGCGCCGCCACCGCCGTTCCGAACCTCAGGGTGTATCTACGCATGCCGTGCGCTCCTTCCCTGGACGAGATCCGCTGGGATTTCGGCCGCGGTTGATGGGTCGTTCGAATCGGTGTCGCTTGGATCGGTGGGGCGTCGGCCGACCAGGCCGCCTACGCGGCGGGCCAGGGCGACCGCGCCCTTCGGTTCGGCGAGGAGGATCGCCACGACCATGGCGCCGAAGATGAGCCGTGCGGCGACTCCGGGGGCGACTCCCTCGCTCCCGGGTGCGGCCAGGAAGGGGAGGTGCTCGCTGTAGTGCGCGAGGGCGAGCGGCAGCGCGGAGACGAACGCGGCGCCGAGCGCGGCACCGGTGACGGATCCGAGCCCGCCGATCACGATCATCGCCAGGAAGTCGATGGACAGCAGCAGCCCGAAGTACTCCGGTACGACCCGGCGGAACGCCAGGGCGAGCAGCACACCGGCGGCACCGGCGAGCATCGAGGAGACGGCGAAGGCCGCGGCCTTGTACTGGCGGACGGGGATTCCGAGGCAGCCGGCCGCGATCTCGTTGTCGCGCACCATGAGCAGCGCGCGCCCAGGGCGGGTCCGGGTCACGTTCCAGACGAAGGCGCAGCCGAAGGCGAGAACGGCCAGCGCGAGGTACCACAGGCGTTCGGCCGCGCCCAAGGGCACGCCGAACACCGACAGCGTCGGCTGGTCGGGGTTGAAGGAGAAGCCGAGCACTTCCAGGTCGGGTACGGCTCGTCCGCTGAATCCGCCGGTCACGGGAGTGACGTTGAAGAGCAGGTGCTGCCCCAGGAACACCAGGGAGAGGGAGGCCAGTCCGAGGTAGATGCCGCGCAGCCGTCCGGCGATCGGCGCGAACAGCACGCCGGCGAGTCCCGCCGCCGCCACGGCCAGGATGGCCGCCAGGGGTGTGGGCAGGCCCAGTCCGGAGACCGTGACGCCGCCGACCGTGCTGGAGCCGCCGCTGAGGAACGCGTAGCCGTAGGCGCCGACGGCCAGGAAGAACGCGTGCGCCAGCGACAGCTGGCCGGTGACGCCCACCAGCAGGTTGAGCCCGAGCGCGCCGACCATCGAGGCCATCGCGATCAGCCCGACCTGGAGCCAGAACGCTTGCAGGTACAGCGGCAGCACCAGGAGCACGAGGCCGAGGACGGCCAGGCTGCCGGCCGCCGCCGGGCGGCGGATACGTCGTTCAGACACGGTCGAACTCCTTGGTTCCGAACAGGCCGGAGGGCCGCCACATCAGAACGAGGACCGCCACGATGTAGGGCGATACGCTTCCGATTCCGTTGCCGAGGAAGGCCAGGTTCTCCTCGTATCCGGCGACCACGGTGGCGATCAGGCCGATGACCAGCCCGCCCACGACGGCGCCTCCAGTGGAGTCGAGCCCGCCGACGATGACCGCGGGTACCGCGCTGAGCGCGAGTACCCCGGCATGCGCGTCCACGCCCGCAGCGGGGAAACCGGCGAGGAACACACCGGCGACGGCGGCCAGGCCGGCGCCGATCAGCCATGCGGCGGCGGCGACGCGGCCCAGGCGGATGCCCATGAGCGAGGCCGCCTCCCCGTCCTCGGCCGCCGCGCGCATCGCGACGCCCCAGCTGGTGTATTTGAAGAGGGAGAAGAACGCGGCGATGAGCACGGCCGCCACGACGGCGGCCGCCAGGCGCGCCTGGGGGATGGTGAATCCGGCCACCGTGATGACGCGGTCCCCCCACGGGTCACCGGTGGTGAGGACGCGGGACCCGATCCGGCGTGCCAGTTCGGTGGCGAGCAGGACGTCGACCCCGATGGTGAGGATCGAGGCGACGAGATGGTCCTCCGAGCGGATCCGGCTCCACAGGACACGCTGGACGATCACTCCGACGCAACCGGCGGCGGCGATGCCGGCGAGCATGGCCGGCCAGAAGCCGATGTCGTCGTGGAGGTCGGCGGTGAGGAAGACGCCGAGCAGCAGGATGGATCCCTGCGCGAAGTTGACCACGCGGGTGGCCTTGTAGATCACGACGAACCCCAGCGCGATCAGCGTGTAGATCGCTCCCAGCGAGAGCCCGATGAGCAGCAGTTCGATGAGCTTGGTCATGCCGGTTCGCTCCGTTCAGGCTGTGGCTCGCCGAGATAGGCCCGTACGACCTCGGGGTTCGCGCGGACCTCGGCCGCGGAGCCGTCGGCGATGAGGCGGCCGAAGTCCAGCACGCTGACCCGGTCCGCGATCCGCATGACCACCGACATGTCGTGCTCGACGAGCAGCACCGAGATGCCGAGCCGGTCGCGTACGCCGACGATCGCCTCGGCCATCGCCTCGCTCTCGGAGGCGTTCATTCCGGCCACCGGCTCGTCCAGCATCAGCAGCCGCGGCTCGGTGGCCAGCGCGCGCGCGATCTCCACGCGCTTCTGCTCGCCGTAGGACAGCGACGCCGCGGCGACCCGCAGCCGTCCCGCCAGCCCCAGTTCCGCCGCGATCTCGGTGACGCGCTCGCGGTGCCGCCGCTCTTCGCGCCGCGACCAGGGCAGTTGCAGCCCCGCGCCGATGAATCCGGAGCGGGTCAGGTGGTGCCGGCCGACCATGAGGTTGTCCAGAACGGTCTGCTCGCCCGACAGCGCGATGTTCTGGAAGGTGCGCGACAGCCCGAGCCGGGTGATCCGATGCGGGGCCAGTCCGGTCAGTTCACGGTCCCCGAAGCGGACGGAGCCGGATGTGGCCCGGTAGACGCCGGTGAGAACGTTGAAGCACGAGGACTTGCCCGCGCCGTTGGGACCGATCAGGGCGTGAATGTTCTTGGGCAGCACGGTGAAGGACACCCCGTCCAGCGCCCTGATGCCGCCGAAGGCGAGCGTCAGGTCCGTGACCCGCAGCCGCGGCACGCTCGGTGAGTCCGCCCGGTCCCCGGTCATGACCGCCCACCGTCCAGCGCCGTCCGGTCGCCCGGCGCCTGTACGGGGCCGGCACTCGCGTCGGTGCCGGCATGGCCCAGGTAAATGCGCTGGATCGCATCCGAGGACGCGAGCTCGGCGGCCGCGCCGGTCAGCGAGACGGCACCGACCTCCAGCACGTACGCGGTGTCGGAGACGGCCAGTGCCATCGATGCGTTCTGTTCCACCAGCATCACGGCCGTGCCCTGCTGATGCACCTCGCGGATGACCTCGCCGATCCGTGCGACCATCTTCGGAGCGAGCCCGAGCGACGGCTCGTCGAGCAGCAGCAGCGAGGGGCCCGCCATCAGCGCGCGGCCGATGGCCAGCATCTGCTGCTCGCCGCCGGACAGGAGTCCGGCCGCCTGGTGACGGCGCTCCGCCAGAACGGGGAACAGCTCGTCGACCCGGCTCCGTGCCCTGGTGCGGGTGGCGCGGTCGGCGGCGCCGATTCCGCCGGCGCGCAGGTTCTCCTCCACCGTGAGCCGGCGGAAGATCCGCCTCCCCTCCGGCACCTGGACGATCCCGCTCTTGACGGTGTCGGCGGGGTCCCGGCCCACGATCGAACGGCCTCGCCAGGTGATGGAGCCCGCGTCGATCGAGCCGCGGTGAGCCGGCAGGGTGCCGGAGATCGCGCGCATCAGCGTTGATTTGCCCGCGCCGTTGGCACCGAGGACGCACGCGACCGATGCGTCCGCCACTTGCATAGTGACGCCCCTCAGTGCCAGCACGGCACGGCCGTAGCGCACGACGAGCTGGTTGATCTCAAGCATCAGGGACGCCTCCTTTCGTACAGAGCTGTTCCAGCGGGGAAGCGGTGCGCCGCCTGCTGGAAGGAACGTGCGCCAGCCGGTGGCCGGCCGTGCGGTCTCCGACCGCTGGACGCTCGGACGCGAGCGGGTGGATCAGCCGGTCTTCTCGTAGAGGGTCACGACGGCGGCGCCGCCGAGCCCGATGTTGTGCTGGAGCGCGAGCTTCACGCCGTCCACCTGCCGGGCCCCGGCCTGCCCGCGCAGCTGCCAGACCAGCTCGGCGCACTGGGCCAGCCCGGTGGCGCCGAGCGGATGGCCCTTGGACAGCAGGCCGCCGGACGGGTTGGTCACGACCCGGCCGCCGTAGGTGTTGTCTCCGTCGGAGATGAACTTCTCGGCCGTTCCCTCCGGAGTGAGCCCGAGCGCCTCGTAACTGAGCACCTCGTTGGTGGTGAAGCAGTCGTGCAGTTCCACCACGCCGATGTCCTCGGGGCCGACTCCGGTGGACTCGTAGACCTGCTCCGCCGCGGCCTTGGTCATGTCGTAGCCGACCAGCTTGGTGAGGTCGGACTCGTCGAAGCTGGAGGGACGGTCGGTCGTCATCGCCTGGCCGCGGATCACCACGTCGGTACGCAGGCCGTGGCGCCGGGCGTAGTCCTCGCTGCAGATCACCGCCGCCGCCGCGCCGCAGGTGGGCGGGCAGCACTGCAGCCGGGTCAGCGGGCCGTAGATGACCGGTGAGGCGAGCACCTCTTCGAGCGTGACCTGCTTGCGGAACACGGCGTAGGGGTTGTTGGCCGCGTGCCGCCGGGCCTTGACCGAGATCTTGGCGAAGGTGTCCGGGGCCACCCCGTGGCGCTCGGCGTACGCGGCGCCGGCGGCGCCGAAATACTGGGCGGCGAACGGTGCGCCAGGGTCCCAGCCGCGGGCCTTGGTGATGACCTCGTTGAACTTCTCGACCGGGCTGGGCCGATCCTTCCAGTGCATGCCCAAGGCCCCGGGCTGCATCTGCTCGAACCCCAGGACCAGCACGCACTCCGCCGCCCCGCCGGCCACGGCCTGCCGTGCCAGCCACAGGGCCGAGGACCCGGTCGAGCAGTTGTTGTTCACGTTGACCACGGGGATGCCGCTGAGTCCCACGGAGTACAGGGCCACCTGCCCGCTGGTGGAGTCGCCGTAGACGAAGCCGGCGTACGCCTGCTGGATCGACGCGTACTCCACCCCGGCGTCGGCGAGCGCGGCCCGTACGGCCTCGGCTCCCATCACGTCGTAGGACTCGCTCTGCCCCGGTTTGGCGAACGGGATCATCCCGACACCGGCCACACACACCCGCTGGTCCATCCTGCCTCCGAGATCTCGATCCGGCCACCGCGCCTCGCAGTGCGGGCAGAGCCTAATCATGATTTACATCTTGAAACAAGAGTGCACTTAGTGGCACTCTTCAGGGAAGCAGGATCGGTTGGATGACTCTGCTGGAGAATTACTTAATCCTCGCGCCCGTGAGGGAACGGAGTGTGGCCGCGTTCGGACACGCGGGTGCCGGGTAGATCGGCGGGCCGGCTCGCCGGCTCGCGGCGCCCGCCGCGGCACTCCCGAGACCGCGGGCCGGCGTCCAGGAAGGCTGTGAGGTCATGAACTTGATCGACTATCTCGATCGTGGTGCGGTCCTGAACCCTGACCGGGACTGCCTGATGACGCATGACGGCTCCGCTCGGCTGTCCTACGCCGAGGTGGCGGACCTCACCCACCGTGTCGCCGCGGGCCTGGCCAGGCTCGGTATCGGGCAGGGAAGCCGGGTCGGGGTGTACAGCCCCAACGACCCGATGGCCTTCGTCTGCATGCTCGGCCTGCTGCGTGCCGGCGCGACCTGGGTCGCCATGAACAGCCGCTCGACCCCCCGCGACCTGGGCGAGCTCCTGCAGTTGTTCGACTGCCGGTCGGTGATCCGCCATCCGTCACTGCTCGCGGAGACCGACGAACTCCTCAAGGGAGTGCCCGACGTCCAGCACGTCCTGGCCATGGAGGACATCGAGGACTGGATGGCCCCGGTCGGCACACGCGCGGACCGCGCGCCGGTCGACCCCGAGGGCGTCGCCATGCTCGCCGGAACCGGAGGGACCACCGGGGCGCCCAAGGGCGTGCCGCTGAACAACCGGCAGGTCCAGCTCATGTCGCTGGCGTTCAACGCCCACATGCCCGAGAGCCGGCCGCCGGTCTACATCCTGGCGGCCCCCATGACCCACGCCGCGGGCCTGGCCGCCTTCCCCGTACTGGCGTCCGGCGGCACCGTCATCGTGCACCAGGGTGTCGTCGCCGAGGAGATCTTCACTTCGATCGAGCGCCACCGCGCGACACAGCTGTTCCTGCCGCCGACCGCCGTCTACACCCTTCTCGCGCACCCCGATGTCCGCGAGCGGGACTTCTCCTCGCTGCGGTACTTCCTGATCGCCGCGGCACCCATCGCCGCCGACCGGCTGGCCGAAGCGGTCGAGGTGTTCGGACCGGTCATGACCCAGGTCTACGGACAGGCGGAGTCACCCTTCATCTGCACCTTCTTCGGCCCGGAGCAGATCGCGGCCGCGGCCTCCCGTCCCGAGCTGCGCACCAGGCTGCAGAGCTGCGGTCGCCGATCGCTGGTCGCCGACGTCCAGATCATGGGAGAGGACGGCCGGCTGCTCCCCGTGGACGAGCGAGGCGAGATCGTCATCCGCTCCGACCTGGTGATGCGCGGCTACGACGGCAATGAGGCCGCCACGGCCGAAACGCGCCGTCCGGACGGCTGGCACGGCACCGGTGACATCGGGTACCGCGATGCCGACGGCTTCGTCTACATCGTCGACCGCAAGAAGGACATGATCATCAGCGGTGGCTTCAACGTCTTCCCGCGGGAGGTCGAACAGGTCATCCACACGATCCCCGGGGTCAACGACTGTGCCGTGATCGGCCTTCCCGACGACAAGTGGGGCGAGTCGGTGACCGCGGTGGTCGAGGCCAAGAGCGGGTACGAGATCGACCCGGCGCTCGTCATCGCCACCTGCAGGGAGGCGCTGGGACCGGTGAAGACCCCCAAGTCCGTGATCATCCGCGAACTTCCGCGCTCCCCCGTCGGCAAGGTGCTGAAGCGGGTCCTGCGCGATGAATTCTGGGAAGGCCGAACCCGCATGGTGTAGCCGGTTACCGTCGACTGCGACGCACTTGCCGGCATCTCTGGAAGAGACCGCGACCGCCCTGTAGGCGCCAGGATGTATGCCGTGCAGGGTCCGCAGTGACACGAGGGCGGCTCACGGCCCGCTCGCCGAGGGCGGCGATCGTCTCCTCGGCCTCTGGTGAACGCGCCGTGACAGGCCGGTCGTGGTCATGGGTGGGTGGTGATTCGCCAGTGGTAGCCGTCCGGGTCGGTGAAGTGCCCGGCGTAGTGGCCCTCGTCGGTCTGGGTGGCCGGGGTGGTGACCCGGCCGCCGGCAGAGGCCGCGGCGGCGAGAAGAGTGTCGACATCGTCGCGTGAAGGGGCGGTGTGGGTGAGGACGAGCGCGGAGAAGCCGTCGCCGTGCTCGTCGACACCGGCGTCCTTGGCAAGGCCCTTGCGTGGCAGCAGGCCCAGCCGGCACACGCCGTCGGCGATCGTGAAGTCGATGAACTTGTCGCCGTAGTCGCGGTCGACGCTCATGCCCAGCGTCTCGTAGAACGCCTTGGACGCCTTCGGCTTGGCGACGCCGAGGAAGACGGCGGTCTCGGTCGGCTGCGGAGGGTCGGGGACGGGTTCGGTGTCCTTCTTGGTGGCGGCGGCCAGCTTCCAGACGGCTCCGTCCGGCGCCTGGTAGACGGCGGCGAACTCGCCGAAGAGCGCCTTCTTGGCAGGCTTGACGACCGTCGCGCCGTTGGCGGCGGCGGTGTCGAGGAGGGCCTTGACCTCCGCGGGCCGGTCGACGATGCAGGACAGGACGTAGCCGCGGAAGCCCGAGGTCGCCGGTTTCGTCCCGGCGTGGGTGGCCAGTGCCTCGATCTGGTCGACGGCGAGCCGTCCGGTGCCGTTCAGGTCCAGGCCTGCGGTGTGGTCGTCGCCGGTGGCCGCGGAAGAGAACGCGGACGCGTAGAAGGTACGTGCGGCTTCTACCTGCGGTACACCGAGCGTGATGATGTCGAGAGAGAGCGCCATCGGGATGGCTCCTTCGCGCTGTCAGGGCCGGTCGGTCTGGTGGTGGACAGGGGTGCGGACCGGCTCACTCGGTGAGCTGGTTGATCCGGATGAGGTTGCCGGCGGGATCGCGGAAGGCGCAGTCGCGGACTCCGTAGTCCTGGTCGATGGGTTCCTGGACGACGTCCGCGTCTGCGGCCTGGAGGCGGTCGAACAGCCCGTCGAGGTCGTCGGTGCCCAGCGTGACGGCGGTATAGGCGCCCTTGGCGATCAGGTCCAGGATGGTGCCGCGCTCCTGGTCGGTGACGCCCGGGTCGGCGGCGGGCGGGTGCAGCACGATGGAGGTGCCGGGCTGGCCGACCGGTCCGACGGTGATCCAGCGCATGTCCTCGTACCCGACGTCCTTGCGGACCTCGAAGCCCAGGATGTCGCGGTAGAAGACCAGGGCGGCTTCGGCGTCGGTGTGCGGAAGGAAGGCGTAGTGAATGGTGATTCTCATGTCCGCCACGCTACGCAGAGCTACCGGGGGGTGCTTCTTTATTTCTGACCGGTCTGGTCACCTGCTTGGCAAAGCACGGCGGGATCCCCGCCCCTGCCTCGGCATGGTCGCGGCGATAGACGCTGGGCGGCACGCCGACCAACTCGGTGAACCTCGTGCTGAACGTGCCCAGCGAGGAGGAGCCCACCGCGAAGCAGATCTCGGTGACGCTGAGGTCGCCGCGGCGCAGCAGCGTCATCGCCCGTTCGATCCGCCGGGTCATCAGGTACGAGTACGGAGACTCACCGTAGACGCGGCGGAACTCCCTGCTCAGATGCCCGACCGACAGGTGCGCCCCACGGGCCAGTGCCTCCATGTTCAGCGGCCTGGCGTACTCGCGATCGATCCGGTCGTGGACACGGCGGATCACGGCGATGTCGCGCACACGTTGCGCCTCCTCAGGTCCAAGGCCCGTACGGCCACTGCGCGGACCGCTGCCCGCATCTCCGCCGCCGGCCGCACTCGGCGCTCCGGTGTGCGGGGCGTAGGGCCCCCCGGCAGCCTCGTCGGGCTCGCGCTCGGCCAGTTCGATCTCGTCCGGGCCACTGCTCACGGGGCCGGCGGGTTTCGTGGCCGAGGCATGCTCTGTGGTGTCGGCGACGCAACGTGCACCGGTTTCGTCACGCGGCACCAGCGCTGACCCGGGGTGACGAAAGACGGCGCAGGCGGCGCGGTAGTCAGCGGCGGCGCGGACATGCTGGTCGGCCAGCTCGGCCATGTCGACGGCGGCGCGGGCCAGCTCGCGGGCTCTGGCGGCGAGGTCGCTCTCCCAGCGGACCTCGTCGGCGAGCGCGTCCGCGTCGCGGAGCCGCCCGTGCATGGCCCGCACCGCGTCGGCCAGGGCGCGCTCGGCGGCCTGAACCTCGCCATAGCCGTCACCGGCGATCCGGTCGGAGACCTCGGCGGCGGTCCGCAGGGCCCGGGCGACGCCTCGGCGGGCGCGGTAGGCGGCCTGGCGGCAGGAAATAGAGCACCAGGTGGCGGGGCGGCCGGTGCGGCGGGCGGGTGGCGGAGTGCCGCACACCGGACACGGGGCGCTCCCCAGCGGGTGGGCGGTCGTTTCGAGCTGCAATGTGATCGGCCTTCGAGAAGGAGCAGTGCGGATCTCAGGTACCAGGCGTCCGGCGGGCCAAGCACGCCGCCATGTCCGGGACGCGGGATCGTCCCCGGTCACGCCCTCTACGCTAACTCCCGTACCGGCGCCGTCAGTGGCCTTTCACAGGCCGCAGCAGGCCATGACGGCCTGCGAGCGGGGGGCTCCGAGCACCGGTCAAGAATCGAGAAGCGCCAGGTCGCACCGCATGGCTAACGTCGAAAGCGCTTCACACCGATCACGATCAGAAGGGCGACAGCAATGAGCGCGAACGCCGGCGACCAGGGCACCAGCGGCTTCTCCGAGCAGGAACGTGCCGCCATGAAGGAGCGCGCCGCGGAATTGAAGCAGGAGGCGAACCGTAGTCGCGGCGGCAAGGCGGCCGCCGCGGAACTCGACGTGCTGACGAAGATCGCGGAGATGGAGGCATCGGACCGCGCGGTGGCCGAACGCATCCACGCCATCGTCACCGCCAACGCCCCGGAACTGTCACCGAGACTGTGGTACGGACAGCCCGCTTACGCCAGAAAAGGCAAGGTCGTGTGCTTCTTCCGCAGCGGGCACGCGGACGGGGAGCCTTACTCGACCTTCAGCTTCACCGCCGAAGCCGCCTTCGACGACGACAGCGGCCTGTGGCCGATCTCCTACGCCGTGACCGAGCTGAGCGACGAGGCCGAAAAGACGATCACCACTCTCGTCAAGAAGGCCGTGAGCTGACACCCCGCTGGGCTTGGAGCACGGTGCCGGAGCCGAGGTCCGGCCATGCGAGTCCGCAAGCCTCGCCGCGTCGCAGGCCTCGGACGCCGGGGCTCACGCGGGTCAGGCCGTGGCGCGCTGCTGCTTGAGTCGGAGTTCCTCTTCGCGCACTTTGGCTTGGATGGCTTGCTCGCGCTCTAGCCAGTCGGGGTTTTCGGCCTTCAGATCCTCGATCTCGGCCGTGGTCAGGGGGCTCGTAATGCCGGCCCGGGCCAGACCTGAGGCGGACACGCGGAGCTTGGCGGCGATGACCTGGCGGGGGTGGGGCCCCTCGCGGCGCAGGTCGGCGAGCCAAGCGGGCGGGTCGGCTTGGAGCGCGTTCAATTCGTCCCGGGAGACAGGACCGTCCTGGAACTCGGCGGGCGCTGCCGACAGCAGGATCCCCAGCTTCTTGGCCGCGGTCGCGGACTTCATGGTCTGCGAGGTTTTCGCCTTGGACGGGGTCATGACCTCAAGGGTAGCCAGCGGAAGGGAGTTGCCTGGACGCGACTAAGCTGAGGAAGTGACCAATGGTGAGTTCCGGCTGGCCTACGTGCCGGGGGTGACGCCCGGGAAGTGGGCCGGGGTGTGGGCCGAGCGGGTGCGGGAGGTGCCGCTTCGGCTGGTGCAGATGCCCGCCGCCGACGTCGTCCCCCTGCTGCGGGAGGGTGGTGTGGACGCGGCGTTCGTACGCCTGCCCGTCGACCGCGAAGCCCTCCATGTGATCCCGCTGTACCTGGAGACGACCGTGGTGGTGGTGCCAAAGGATCACGTGGTGGCCACGGAGGCGGAGGTGGAGCTCGCCGTTCTCGCGGACGAGGACGTGTTCCAGCCGCTCGACGAGGTCTTGGCCTGGGGCGACCGCCCCGGGCAGCCCGCCTTCACCCGTCCTGAGAGCACCGCCGAGGCGATCGAGTTGGTGGCGACGGGGGCCGGCATCCTCCTGCTCCCACAGTCTTTGGCCCGCCTCCACCACCGCAAGGACCTCACCTACCGCACCGTGACCGACGCTCCTCAGTCCCAGATCGGCCTGGCCTGGCTCGAGGGCGGGACGTCCGATCTCATGGAGGAACTGATCGGCATCGTCCGCGGCCGCACTGCCAACAGTTCCCGTGGCCGCAACCCCCAACAGCAGCCCGCCCGTAAGAAGCCACCGCTCCAGCGCTCCGCCCCCAAGCGCCACCGCCCAAAACGCCGCCGGACGTGAAGAGGGTCATGACAGGAGCCGGAAATGCTGCATTTATTTGGCCAATACCTGGCTGATGCCCGGACTTCCTGCGGCGGTCAGATCGGCGAGAAGGCGTAGGGCGGCTTCGGACGGTGAGCCCGGTTCGGCATTGAACACGGCCACCCGCTGCCCCCCGTCGTTCGGAAGGGTCATGAACTCGGCGTGCAATGCCATGGTGCCCACCATCGGGTGGTGGTAGACGCGCGTGTCAGTGCCGCAGTCGCCGACGGAATGCGCCGCCCATAGTTTCGCGAATTCCGGGCTTCTGACCGTCAATTCACCTATGAGAGCGGTCAGGCCAGGGTCATCGGGATGGCGGCCGGCGATGAGCCGCAGGTCGGCGACGCTGGAGCGCGCTTTGCGGGGCCAGTCGCCGTACAACTCGCGCATGTGGGGGTCCAGGAACAGCATGCGGGCGATGTTGGGGCGGTCGGCAGGCCGGTTCGGCGCGTCGAAGTCCAGGTGCCCGGCCAGCAGCGCGTGCGCCATCGGGTTCCAGCCGAGGACGTCGAGGAAGCGGCCCATGACCAGTGCGGGCACGTCCCCGAACGAGTCGATCATGAGGTGTACCCCTGGCCGGATCCGCTCGGGCCTGGCCGGCTCGCGTCGCGTCCTCGCCTTCGGCCGGGCCAGCGCGTACAGGTGGGCGCGTTCAGCCTCGTCCAGGCGGAGGACACGGGCGACGGCGTCGAGCACGGCGTCCGAGGCGTTGGGGCTCTGACCCTGTTCCAGGCGTGTGTAGTAGCCGGCACTCACCCCAGCAAGATGAGCCAGCTCCTCGCGCCGCAGGCCGGGCACCCGGCGGCGTCCCCCGAACGTGGGCAGTCCGGCGTCCTCGGGCTGCAACCGCGCCCGCCTCGATCGCAGGAACTCGCCCAACTCCCCCTGTCCGTCCATACGCGCAGTATCGCGGACTCGCAGCCGTTGAGCCTGCACCTGCCAGGTGTAGCCACCGCAGGTGCACACCTGGTGGAGGGCTGGATGGGTCTCACCGCCGGTCGCAGTCTGGTGTCCGGGCACAACAGCCCTTCAGGCCTTCCGGAACGGAAATACAGTGAAGATCATTGTGATCGGTGCGACGGGGACCATCGGCGGTGCGGTCGCCGAGGCGCTGCAAGCGAGCCACGACGTGGTGCGCGTGTCGCGCCGGGGCCCGGTGCGGGCGGACATGGACGACGCCGCATCGCTCGACGCGCTCTTCTCGGAGATCGGCCGAGTGGACGCGGTGGTGTGCTGTGCGGCGAGCGGCGGCCTGGCACCGCTGAACACGCGGTCGGACACCGACTACTGGCGCGGCCTTGACGGCAAGCTGATCGGACAGGTGAACCTCGTCCGCAGAGCGCTGACCCACGTACGGGACGGCGGATCCGTCACGATCACCAGTGGGAGGTTTCTCGAGCCGGTCCCAGGTGCTTCGCTCGGTCACCTGGTCAACGCGGGCCTGGAGGCGTTCGTCCGAGCCGCCGCCGTCGAGATGCCGCGGGGCGTTCGCCTGAACTGCGTCAGCCCCGGATGGGTCCGCGAAACCCTTCACGCGCTGGGCATGGACCCCGCCTCCGGTACCCCGGCGGCCGACGTCGCCCGCATTTACGTGGACGCCGTGGAGGGCCGCGCCCACGGCCGAACGCTCCCGGTGGCGCCGTGAACGCCGGCGCCGGCACCGTCCGCCTCCGTGCGGCGCCGGGGCGTTCATGCGCTGGGGAACTCGACGCCTGCTGACCTTCCCAGCGGCCCGGACGCTCTCACGGTGTTGTGCGGGCGAGGGTGTCCAACGGGTCGGCCAAGACGCGGGTGAAGGCGAGTTCCGCCGCGCCGACCAGGGTGGCGTTGTCGCCCAGCACCGCGGTGCGCAGCTGTACCCGCTCCCGGGAGACGGGCAGGACGCTGGCCGCCACGCGCGCGTGGATCCGGGGTGCCGTGCCCTGGTAGATCCCGCCGAGCGTGCCGCCGAAGACGACGACGCCGGGATTGAAGAGGTTGATCAGATTGACCACGCCGATCCCGAGCCACTCGCCGACCCGGTCCAGGGACTTGCGGGCGGCCGCGTCACCGTTCTCGGCCGCCTCCACGACGGCTCGCACGCCGTCCCGGCCGACCGGCCCCCCGGTGCGTCCGGACTCCTCCAGCAGCGCCGCTTCGCCCACCTCCGCCTCCAGGCAGCCACGCGAACCGCAGTTGCAGGGACGGCCGTCCTGCGGATTGACGATCATGTGCCCGAGTTCGGCGCCGTAGCCGTCATCGCCGTCCAGCAGCCTGCCGCCGACGATGATGCCGCCGCCCACCCCGACATCCCCATGCAGGTAGACGAGATTCCGATGGCCGACGCCCGCTCCGCGTACATGCTCGGCCAGCGCGCCCAGATGCGCCTCGTTGCCGACGGCCACGGGCAGCCCCAGGCCCAGTCGCCGGCTGAGCGCGGGTGCGAAATCCAGGTCGGTCCAGCCCATGTTGGGAGCCAGGCGCACCATCCCGTCGGCGGCCCTGACCAGGCCGCAGTACGACGCGCCGACCCCGACGCACCTCGCGCCCTGGGGCGCCGCGTCCACGAGCGCGCGGCCGAACCCGGCCAGGACACCGGCCACGTCGTGAAGATCGGCATGCTTGCTGCGCCGCCGGGGCGCCTCCCTGCGCTCCAGTACCGTGCCGCCGAGCCCGACCCTGGCCGCGACCAGCCGATCGACCGCCACATCGAAGGCCAGCACGTACCACCGGCCGCTCTCGGGCCGCACCACCAGGGACGGCCGGCCCGCACGTCCGGTCGCCCCTGCGGCCTCCTCGCGCACCAGCCCCGCCGCCGTGAGCTGCGTGGTCAGCGCCAGGATCGTGCTGCGGTTCAGGCCCAGCCGGTTCGCCAGCGCCGCGCGCGAGATCGGGCCGGTCAGATGGACCTGCCGCAGCACCGCCCCGAGGTGGTGTCTGCGGATTCCCTCCTGTGGAGTTCCGCCTTTCACCGCACTAATGGTGCCATATGCCAGAACACCGTCCGGAGCGACTGAATTTTTCCGGCGGATACGCCGTCGGAACCGATTCGAACGCGTTTGTCCGCAAATGACTTTGCCGCTATTTTACTATTGACCCGGGATTGCGGCCATGGACACGTCAGTTACCGCTCCCGGACCGCGTAGGTCAGATGCGTCACCCTCGGGGAGGGCTCCGCACGGACCGGCTCCAGGGCCACGCGGCTCGCGTCCACGCCCTCGAACAGGCGGATTCCGAAGCCGAACAGCACGGGTGAGAGCGCGATCGAGAACTCGTCGATCAGGCCGGCGTTCACGTACTCCAGGATCGTCGCGCCGCCGCCCGCGATGCGGACGTCCCGATCGCCGGCGGCCTCGCGGGCCTGGTCGAGCGCGGACTCGATGCCGTCGTTGACGAAGTGGAAGGTGGTCCCACCCGGCCGCTCCCAGGGGTCGCGCTTCTCGTGCGTCACGACGAAGACCGGCGTGTGGAACGGCGCCTCCTCCGGCCACATCTGCTCGCCGGCGTCGAACATGCGCTTGCCCATCACGCTCGCGCCCGTGCGCTCGAACGTCTCCCGCACGATGTCGTTGTCGCGCCCTTCCTCGCCGCCCCCGCCGAGCTTCAGGTTCTCCCGGAAGAACCGCTGCGGGAAGACCCACCGCTGCAGCTCCATCCACTGCCGCCCCATCAACTCCTCGCTGGACTCGGGCGCGATGAACCCGTCCAGCGACATCGACACGCTGAAGAACACCTTCCCGGCCATCAGCCCTCCGCTCCCTTCCGGACGATCTCGGTGACGTAGGCCGCCAGGTTGCTCAGGGTCTGCCGGCCGCCCTCGATCGCGTGGTACTTCTCGACCGCCTGGTCGCGCAGCTCCTTGGTGGGGAACACCGTGCGCATCTCGATCCGGGTCGCCGCACCGTCGGAGGTGAACGTGAGGACCGACTCGAAGGCGTTCGGGTCGCCGCGGGTCTCACCGTGCAGCATCGCGATCCGGTCCGGCGGGGCGAGCTCGGTCCAGGTGATCCACTCCTGGTAGTCCGTCCCGTCCGGTCCGTGCATCACGAAGTCCCACTCTCCGCCGACGCGGAACTCGAACGCCCGCGTGGTGGTGCTGAACCCCTCCGGTCCCCACCACCGTGACAGGTGCCGGACCTCGGTGAACGCCTCGAACACCAGCTCCCGCGGTGCGTCGATGTCCCGGAAGATCACGATCTCGCGGTCGGCCGTCGCCTGCTGCGCCGGCGCGTCCCGTCCTGTCGCCGCCATCGGTCACTCCTCCTGTTTCGCCTGTTTGAGGTCCTGCACGTACGCGTCCAGCCGGTCGAAGCCCTCGTTCCAGAACCGCTCGAACCCGCCGGTCCACTCGTGGACCGGCCGCAGCCCGCGGGCGTCAAGGCCGTACAGGCGCTGCTTACCCGCCCTGCGGTCCCGCACCAGCCCGACCTCCCGGAGCACCCGGAGGTGTTTGGACGCCCCCGGCTGGGTCATTCCCAGCTCCCGGGCCAGCTCGGTCACCGGCCGCTCACCCGTCCGCAGCAGCAGCAGGATCTCCCGGCGCTGCGGCTCGGCGATCGCGTTGAAGACGTCCGACGTCGTCGCTGCTCGTGCCATGGCGCAATCATATGCCGATATCGGCATGCGTCAACTCCGCGGCCGACGGGAGCAGTGGACACTGCAGGGTGCGACGTTCTTCATCTGCGGCGACGGGCGGAACTTCTGCAAGCGAACGGGGATCACACGTGCGCGGTCTCTTCGGCGGCCGTCTTCAGCATGCGGAGCAGGTCCTCATGACCCTTGCGAAGTTTGGCGCTGCTGTAGAAGAGCGTCAGGAGCGGGCCGGACATCGACTCCTCGACGGTGACCAGCGTCTGGCCGTCCGCGGTCTCACTGAGCGTCATCCGGTCGATCGCCTTCATCATGCCCATCGCGACACCGGTCCAGGTGAGCTCCCGCTCGGGCTCCACGACAGCGAAGGTCGACTTGATAGCCGATCCCCGGATCTTCCAGCGGAAGGTCGCATCCGGCTTCATCTCGCCGAGTTCGACGACGTGGGCGTCCGAGCGCCAGTCCGGCCAGCTCGCCATGTCGGCGAGAAGCTTCCACACCTTGCCGATGGGAGCGTTCACCACGGCCGAGGAGGACGACTTCACCGGCGCGTTCTCATCGAGCAGCCCCTTCTTGGCGTACTCCTCGTGCAGACGCTCAAGCGACGGCCCGGCATAGAAGATCTTCATGACACTCCCCAAGCTCAGTGCGTTCTTTCATGAGCAATGATCACGCACGCTTCGGATCACGTCAAGAGCAGTGCTCTCTAAACTGAGCGCTGATCTTTATAGCGTGCCGCGGACGAGATGGTGGCGAGCGGCCGAGACGAGCGGCTCCGCACGCCTGGAACGCCTGCGCGGATCCGCTACGCGGTGCCTGTCGCAGGTCGCCCAAATCGCGCGGTCAGTAACCGCTCGGCTGGAAGAAGCCGCGCACATACGGGTCATCGAGGGCGGCCAGGTCGGTCAGGCCGCCCGTGGCGATGACCTTTCCACTGCGCATGAGCACGACGTGGTCGGCGATCTCGGCCGCGGTGAGCATCGGCACGTCGTGGGTGATCATGAGGACCGCGGCTCCGGCGTCGGCGTACCGGCGGAGGGCGGTCCAGACACCGTAGGCGGTCTCGGTGTCGAGAGATGCCGCCGGTTCGTCCGCGACAAGGACCCGGGGCTGGGGCAGGAGAGCGGCGGCGAGCGCGGCGCGCTGGATCTGGCCGCCCGAATGCTGGTTCGGGTAGAGATCGACCAACTCGGTCGGGTACCGGGCGGCCGCGCAGGCGCGGTCGACGCTCCATCGCCGGTACCGGTCTTCCAGAGCACGCAACTGCGCGCCGACGGTGTCCTCGGCGTGGAAAGCCGTGACACCGGCCTGGGGCAGCAGTCCGACGGTGCCGCCACGAAGGCGCCGCCACTGGCGCTGAGCGCGCACCGGCTCGCCGTCGATGCGTACCTGCCCCGTGCTGCGGGCGGCGTCGGGGAGCGAGCCGGTGAGCGCCGCGGCCGCCATGGACTTGCCGCATCCGGACTCGCCGAGGAGGGCTGTGATCTTCCCGTCCGGCACGACGAGATCGACGGCGTCCAAGACCGTTTCGTTCCACCGGCCCGTGTCGATGTGGACGGTCAGTCCACACAGTTCGGCAGGCATCGGGAGGTCCGTTCTGGAGGGAACGCGCTCAGCGTAGGGCACGCGCCGGCGGCGCGATCGCCCTCGACCTGGATCAGCGCTCGAGGTCGTAGACCAGCTTCAGGATCCCGTTCGAGTAGCTCTCCGACTCCCGGAGCCTCAGCATCTGCTTGTCGCGGTCGGCCCGTCCGAACAGGCTCTTCCCGGCACCGAGCAGTACGGGGAAGACGAGCAGGTTGTACTGGTCGATCAGGCCCGCGTCCGACAGTCGCCCGGCCAGCTCCGCGCTCCCGTGGATGAAGATCGCGCCGCCCTCGCCCTCCTTGAGCGCGGCGACATCCTCGGTCGAGCGCAGGATCGTCGTCGGCCCCCACCCATCGACAAGGGCATCGTCCGCCAGCGTGGTCGACACCACGTACTTGGGCAGTTCCTTGTAGTCGGCGTGGTCCTCCGAGCCCGGCCAGACCCGCGCGAACGCCTCGTAGCTGCGGCGGCCGAACATCAGCGCCGTCGTGTCGGCGAGTTCCTCACCCTTCAGCGACCAGGCTTCCGGGACGAACTCGAGGTCCTTGAACACCCAGCCGCCGCTGCGGTGCTCCTCCCCCGGCCCGCCGCCGGGTGAGTCCACGACGCCGTCGAGCGACATGAAACCGGTGTAGACCAGATCACGCATGGTGCCGTCTCCTAATGATCGAGCAAGCTGCTGGGTTCACACTAGATCGCAAACGCGGGACCGTCTTGGACGGCAACGACAGCGCGATCAGAACAGCGCCGCAACCGTCCCACCCTCGGGCAGGCGGGCCGACTCGCTACCGGCACGGATGCCGTTCACGCCCCAACGCTCCCGAGGAGGCTCGCGCCCTGCCTGACGCGGCCGTCGCTGAAACACGGCCCACGCGTCAGGACCGTCATCGAGCCTGGCGCCTCACGTCGATACACCTGTGTGAGACGAGTTCGCTACGGTGTGCCGGTGCGCACCCTACTCAATGTCATCTGGCTGGTGCTGGCCGGAATCTGGATGGCCATCTCCTACGCCATCGCGGGCATCATCTGCTGCGTCCTGATCATCACGATCCCGTTCGGCATCGCGTCGTTCCGGATAGCGAACTACGCGCTCTGGCCGTTCGGCAGGACACTGGTCCGGCGTACGGACGCGGGCGCGGCGTCGACCATCGGCAACATCATCTGGGTGATCTTCGCCGGATGGTGGCTGGCGCTGGGGCACATCGTCACCGGCATCGCGCTGTGCATCACGATCATCGGCATCCCGCTGGGCATCGCGAACTTCAAGCTGATCCCCGTCTCGCTGACGCCGCTGGGCCGTGAGATCGTGTCGACGAACGACCCGCGGAGCTTCTACGCCGCCGGCTGAGACATCCCACCTGGGCTGCCGCCCACCGTGCCGCATGGGACTGGTGACGGCACTCAACCGGTTCGACCCGGCCCCGAACGCGCGCCGGCCGGCGTGCGGATCACTCGCTGACCGCAGGAGTTGCGGGGCCCAGGGCAACTCACCCGCTTCTGGCCGTTGGACGAGTGGCTCGGTGAGCAGCGCGGTTGCCATGCCGGATCACATGGCAGCGAACCGCAACCTCGAGAAGCTGCGGCCCGCTGGTCATGGTGGGTCTAGTCGGTGAGGGCGTCCTTGGCCTTCTCACCGGTCTGCTTGATGTCCCCCTTGACCTGGTCGGACTTGCCTTCGGCCTGGAGACGCTCGTTCCCGGTCGTCTTGCCTGCCGCTTCCTTGGCCTTGCCCTTGACCTTGTCTGCGGTATTGGCGGCTTTATCCTGCTTGGCCATCGAAAATCCGTCCCCCCTGCGCTCGACTACGTTGTCGTACGGACCGCCCCTACCCGCCGCGCAAGCAGAGATGCGACGACCCGTCGAGCGGCGGGCTCTGGACGCCGAAGCCGACGGGGTCGAAGCCCCTGCAGCCTTCGGCGGCACGGCCGAGCGCGGTGACGGGGATCTTCACATGGTGGACTCCGGAGAGTTCGGGACGGGACATCGGGCTTCCTTCCATGACGCTCATCGCGGGCGGCGGCCGAGGCCGGCCTGGCGGGCGCGGACGATGGCCTCGGCCCGGTCGGCCACCTGGAGTTTGGTGAAGATGCTGGAGATGTGGTTGGCCACGGTCTTGGGCGCGATGGCCAGCCGTCCGCCGATCTCGCCGTTGGGACGGCCGGCGGCGATCAGATCGAGGACCTGGCGTTCGCGGTCGGTGAGCTCGGGGAACGGCTGATCGGCGGGCTGCGGCGCGGCGAAGAAGCCGAGCACCCGCCGGGCGACGCCCGGACCGAAGATCGCCTCGCCGGCGGCGACGGCGTGGATGGCGCGGGCGATGTCGTCCTGGTGCGAGCCCTTGAGCAGGTAGCCGCGGGCGCCGGAGCGCATGGCGGCGAACACCGAGTCGTCGTCCTCGTACATGGTGAGCATGAGCACCGCGACCTCGGGCGCGGAGCGGGTGACCTGCCGGGTGGCCTCGATGCCGTCCAGCCCGGGCATCTGGATGTCCATGACGAGGACGTCCGGCCGGTGGGTGACCGCTTCGCGGACCGCCGCGTGGCCGTCGGCCGCCTCGCCGACGACGCGCAGCCCCTCGATGGAGCCGAGCAGCGCCCGCAGTCCGCTGCGGACGATGGGATGGTCGTCGGCGAGGACGATCGTGATCATGGTGCCCCCAGCGGCAGGACGGCGACGACCAGGCCCCCGCCGGGGCAGGGTCCGGCGGCGCAGGTGCCGCCCAGTTCCGCGGCGCGCTCGCGCATGGACGTCATGCCCACTCCGGGCAGCCACCGCCCGGCCGGGGCGGCCCCGTCGTCCTGTACCTCCACGCGCAGCCTCCCGTCGGCGTTGATGCGTACATCGATCCGGCCGGCACCGGCATGGCGCACGGCGTTGGTGAGCGCCTCGACCGCGATGCGGTAGGCGGCGGCCTCGATCGCGGCCGGCAGTGCGGGCAGTTCCGGGGCGGTGACCCGTACGGTCAGGTCGACGCGATCCAGGTGCGCGGCGCGCTGCCGGATCGCGCCCGCCAGGCCGAGGTCGTCCAGCGCCGGCGGGCGCAGGTCGTAGACCACCCGCCGGACGTCGTCGATGGCCTGGGCCGTCTCGGTGCGCAGCTCGGCGAGGAGCCTGCGGGCCTCGTCCGGATCGGGGCCGAGGAGGTTGCCCGCCGCGTCGGCCTTGTACGTGACGCCGGTGAGCACCGGGCCGAGCCCGTCGTGCAGGTCGCGGCGGAGGCGCCGCCGCTCCTCCTCGCGGGCCAGGACGATCGCCTCCCGGGACCGCTGCAGCTCCTGGGAGAGGGCGACCGAGCGGACGGCGACCGACAGCGGGGCCGCGAGCAGTTCGAGCAGCGCGCGGTCGGCGCCGCTCAGCCGCTTCTCGCCCGGCCGCAGGCCGATGACGAGCTCGCCGACCCGCTCCTCGCCGTACGCGAGCGGGATCGTGTGGAGCACCTCAGGCGCGGAACCGGACGCGGCCACCTCGGCGCCGCCGGCGCGCAGCGCGGCGAACGGCATCCGCAACGCCTCCCGTACCGCCTCGAGTACCCCGGGCAGGCCGGTGCCCAGCCGCGCGCCGACCCGCGACACGGCCCGGACGGGATCGGCGCGGTCTCCGTAGAGCACCCGGTCCACGCCGCGCTGCAGCCGTACCCGGACGGGGTTGAACCCGGCCGCGATCACGACGGTCGCGAGCGCGGAGGTGCCGAGCCCCACCTCACGCCGCAGGATCTGGTCGAGCAGCAGGACGAGCCCCAGGTAGACGCCGATGACACCGGCGGTGAGCATGACGTAGAGGACCGTCCGCGACACGACCAGGCGGATGTCCAGCAACCGGTGCCGCAGGATCGCGATCGTCATGGCGATCGGCACGAGCGGGATCGAGAACAGCACGTAGGCGGGGGTGCCCGCGATGAGGGCCCAGGGTGTCGTCACCACGAGCATGATCAGTACCGCCAGCAGCAGCCAGAGCAGCTGCCGGCGCAGGACCTCGCCGCCGCGCCGGTAGCGGACGGTCAGCGCGGCCAGGCCCAGGGCCGCGGTGACGACGAACCGGAACTCGGCGATGGTCCACAACGGCTGGAGCCGGTCGTGGTCCGGCAACGTGAGGTACCCGGTGATGCCGGGGACGAGGGCTTCCGGTTCGGCTCCCAGCTCCAAGACGAACAGCGGTGCCGTCAGGGCCGTTCCCCATGCCACGTAACGCCAGCCGGGTCCGAGCGGACGGCCGTCGGGGAAGAGCTGGAGGATCAGCGGCAGGAACAGGCCGATCGACCACGGCCACGCGTACGCGCCGACCGTGACCAGGGCGCGAAGCAGTCCCGGTGGCCAGCCGGCGGCGAGCCCTCCCTCTGCCAGTGGGACGACCGCGGCGGTGGTGGCGTGCCCGATGCCGTCGGCGAGCAGCAGCCAGCCGATCGGATTGCGTGGCCGGTGGTAGGCCAGCAGGAGTCCGCACACGGGAAAGGCCAGCCCCATCACGGAATTGGTCACCACGAAGGAGTTCAGCGCGTGCTCGAATCCGCGGCCGACGACCAGGACGCCGATCACCGCGGTGACGACCTCGGCGGCCGCTAAACCGAACAATGCGACCGCGCACAGGGCCGTCCGTCCCCGCGCGACGTCAGTGGCCATGGCCACATGATGCGGTCACCGGCGCCCGCTTGTCCTGGGTGCGCGCACCCAGGACGCCCGGGAAGTTCTCCCGGCCGGCTCCACCCCGGCACTCATGCGGGTGGGTGCCGAACGGACGGAGGCTGTCGCCACCACGGCCCTCAGCCAAAGGAGAGACCACATGACCGCGACCATGGCGCCGAGCACCCGGACGGCGGTCCCGGTGCGCCGCATCGCACTCGCCCTGCTCATCCCGATCGGACCGCTGTCCATCGCGATTCTGCGGGCCGTCCTCCCGTACACCACCACCGACGACTACGCCGCGGTCATCGACAAGGTCACCGCCCATCAAGGGGCCCAGAGCGCCGTGCTCTGGCTCGGGCTCATCGGCGTCCTCACCGCGGTTCCCGGTGTGATCGCCGTCGGCCTGTACGCCGCCCGCTACAGCCCGCGGCTGGGCACGGCCGGGCTGGTCCTGGCGACCGCCGGCTTCTCCGGGCTGTACGCGCTCCTGGGCACCGACCAGACGGCTCTGTCGGCGGTACGGGCCGGGCTCGACCCCGCCATCGCCGCCCGGCTCCTCGGTGACGCGCACCCTTCGACCGTCGTCGCGACCGCCGTCTTCGTCATCGGCCATGTCCTCGGCGTGGTGCTGCTCGGTACGGCGCTCTGGCGTGGCGGGGCGGTACCGGCCTGGGCCGCGCTGACCATTGTGATCTCCCAGCCGCTGCACTTCGTGTTCGCCGTCGTGGTGCCGAACGCGGCCCTCGACGGTCTTGCCTGGGGCCTCACGACGATCGGCTTCGCGACGGTCGCGCTCGCCTACGCACGGACCCCGCTGCCGGCCTCGGAAAAGGCCGCATGATGGGCGGTGACCCCGAGGTGGTGACCGCCGAGCCGTCGCGAGCGAATCGCGCTGAAGGTCAAGCCTTGGGCGGTACGCGTCCGGGGGGCATGCCGGGCCCGATCGTGGCCTGGATCTCGGACGGGTCGTCCACCTGACCGCAGTGGGCGCACACCGTCCGCTGGGTGATTCCGGTGCCGCACACCGAGTGGGTGTAGAGGATCGGCGGCTCCCCGTCGGTCGCCCACAGGTCGCCCCACTCGGTGAGCGTCACCAGCACGGGTCCGAGCGCACGCCCCTTGTCGGTCAGCAGGTACTCGTACAGCTCGGGCTGCTCGGAGTACCTGTGGCGCCGCATGATCCCGGCCTCGACCAGGCCGTCGAGCCGGGCCTTGAGGATGTTGGTCGCGATGCCCAGGCGGCGCTGGAAGTCGTTGTAGCGGGTCGCCCCGGCGAACAGGGCGTCGCGGACGATCAGCAGGCTCCAGCGTTCGCCGATGACCTCCAGGGCGCGGGCGATCGAACACACCTGTGAGTCATAGGTCTTCCCCAGCATGCATCCCAGTCTACCGAGGCACTTGCGTCATGAAAGCGTCCGGGCTACGGTTACTTGCATGATGCAAGCGGCCCGGGTTTGATGCGGGATTCGCATTCGACGACAAGGAGATCTGGAATGGGCACGCAGAAACTCGGCAGCATCCTTCTCGGCACCACCCGGCCCGCGGAACTGCGTGACTGGTACCGCAGGGCGCTCGCCCCGGGGCACGAGGGCGACGGGCCGATCGATCTCGGCGGCGTCCTGCTGGTCATCGATCAGCGCGACGACGTCGACGCGAAGAACAGCGAGCCGGGCCGAATGATCCTGAACTTCCACGTCGACGACTTCGACGCCGTCGAGGCGCAACTGCGGGCGGCCGGCGTGGAGTGGATCGCTCCCGCCGCGGATCGCCCCGCCGGCCGCTTCGGGACGTTCGCGGACCCGGACGGGAACTACCTCCAGATCATCCAGTTCAAGCAGGACGCCTAAGTCCAGGCGTCGCCGTACGACATCGTGCCCGGCCGGCATCTACCGTGCGCCGGCCGGGCAGGCGGGAAGCCGGAGACTCGCCGCTCCGCGCGTCAGGAGACCAGGGCCTCGCAGGTCCACCGGACCTCGTAGGGAGGTTGGGCGGCGGGACGCTGCCTGGTGCGAGCGGGTGAACGGTGGAGTCTGCGGTGGACCAGCCTTGGGGGTTCTGTGAGGTCATTGATGTCGATTGTCCAGTAATGACTTTCAGTCGCCACCCGGGGACGGTGTGTTACTGGTCACCGTCCGGTCAGGACCCACCACAGGTATCGAAGCTCAGGCGCGCACGTGCCGGCGGGCCTGCGTCAGCAGGCTCTGGGCGTCGTCCGCATAGCCCCATGCTCTGTCGACTGCTTTGGTACGGCCCGCTCGGCTCAGGTGGTGGCGGGCTCTGTCGTGGTCGCCCGCGCGGTAGAAGACGGCGCCGAAGTACTGGTGGGCCTCCATGGTCCGGGGGTGCGGGCGGGGATTCGCCTGCCAGCGGTCGGCCGCGTTCGCCAGGGCGGTGTGGACGCTGGGGCGGGCCAGGTAGGCGTCCAGGTCGTCGAAGGTGCCGAGTTCTCCGCCGATCTCCAGATGTGCCACCGCCAGGACGGTGGTCACCGGGTCGCCGGGGTGGGCGGCTGCGACGGTCGATTCGGCGAAGTCCAGGAGCTCGGCGTCCGACCCCCACCATTTGCGCGCCAGCACCTGGGAACGGGTGATGTGGGCGTCGTACAGGAACGGGCTGCGCCGGGTCAGCTCCCCCCAGATGCGGTCCTGTTCGTCGCGGTCCAGTTGCATGCCGATGCCATGCCACATCAGCTCGCCCCAGGGGACGGGGTCGGCGGGCAGTAGTGCGGCGGCGCGGTAGAGGGGCGGTCCTGCCAGGGCCAGCATCTGCCAGAAGTTGGCGAACTGTTCTTCGCTGACGTATTCGGCGCGGTAAGCGGAGCGTGCCTCCCATGCCTCTTTGAGACGGACGGTGCCCAGCCACATGTACGCATCGGGGTTGCCGGGGTCATTGCTCGCCAGCCACGTCAGTTGTGCGCTTTGGCCGATGGCTTCTTCGGCCAGGTTCTCCAGGTGAAGGCAGCGGGTCTCCGCGTCGCCGCGAGTGCGGGACAGGAGTTCCAAGCCCGCCTGAAGGTCGCCGCTTCTTACCCTGGGCAGCACGGCCGCCAGCGCCGGGTCGTCCCAAGGGGGACGGCGTCGGCGGTCGCGGAGGATGCCGATGAGGCCGGCTTCCGCCATGGTGCGCGGCGGCTTCTTCTGGACGTGCGGCGGCGCCGGCACATCGTCGGTGACGTTGGGCGGGCGGGGCGGGATCTTGTCGTGGGAACGGGCCGGCATGGTCACCCCCAGGCCGGCGGGCAGGTGCCGGTCGATCTCGGCCACCGCCGTCCAGCCGCCGTGCCAGAGGTTCGGCTCGATGGCGACGCTCATGGCGTCCAGGCCGATCAGTACGCGCGCTCCGTCCGGCCAGCCGAGCACGGCGGCGCACTGGTCGAACCGGACCGTCGCCATCTGGGGCCCGCTGAGGAGCGTCGCCCCTTCCGGACCGACGATGAAACCGAGCCGGGGGTTGTCGGGCCTGGTGTGGACGCGGCCTTCCACCGCGGCGGTGGCGACGGTCGGCGCGGGAACGAAGCGCGCTCCCTCCGGCTCCTGGCCGTTCGGCAGCATCAGCAGCGCGCTGTCCAGGACGGTGCGGCCCACCGCCTGGATGTCCCGCGGTTCGATCGCGTCCAGTTCGGCCAGCAGTTCCTCGGTGGTCCGAGGCTTGGAGCCCATGAGTTCGTCCATGCACTGCCCCGTGGCGCGGTTCCGGCGAGCCTCGTCGGAGGCGAGACGGTCATGCCGGGCCGCCACCGCTTCGGCGAGTTCGGACGCGTCCAAAGGCTCGACGGCGATGCGGTCGAGTTCGGCGAGGAACCGCTGCGCCAGTTCCGGCTGCACCTCGGCGAGCCCGTCGGCGTACGCCAGGATCTGCGCGGTGTCGTTCGTGCGGGGCTGGTACTCGACGTTCGTGGTGTAACTGAGTGCGCCGACCCGCCGCAGCACGCGGTGCAGGCGCTGTTCAAGGATCTCGCTGTAGAGCGTGGCGGCGGCGGAGCGCGGCACGATACCGCTCAGCGCGACACCGTTGACGGCGCTGTTCAAATAGGCGGGCGTGTACGGCAGAGCACTGGTGGGCACCGGGACGGGCCGCCGTTCACCCTCGGGAAGGACGAGCCGCAATCCCTCCGGCGGCGGGCCTCCGATGAGGACCAGTCCCGCGTTCTGCCGCGTGAACCAGCGTCCCATCCATTCCTGGACGTCGGCGGCGGTGTAGTCGGCCAGGCCGTGTTCCGGATAGGCGGGCAGGCCGTAGGTGGCGGCCCCGTAACGCCACAGCAGCAACTCCCCGGCCAGGCCCGGGTCACGCCCGTCGGCCTCGGTACGCAGGATGTTCTTCTCGGCTTCGAGGCGGTCCAAGGGCAAAGCGCGTAACGAATCGCAAACGGCGGCCAGGAAGGCGGCGACCTTACCGGGCTCGCCTTTCGTGACGAACATGGTGGTGATGGCGTCCACGCTACCGTTGTAGTGATAGTCGGCATTGTCCACGCCGTGCAGTGCCAGGTGCTCCACTAGATGGGTGATTCCACCTCGGGCAAGGGTTTCGTCGGCCCGTCCCACCCGGAACACCAGGGCCGCCTGATAGTCGTCACCTGGCCTGCCCTCGCTCCAGAAAACCGGCACACCGTCGATTTCCGTACGTAAAATGTCCACACGGCCTCCCCATTCGCGTCGCAAGATCATACAATTCGCCCGTGCAGAAAACGATCTCTTATCGGTATCGGTCACCCTTCGTCCCGTCCCTGTTCCGCTGCGCGATTTCCGTATGGCCGGTGTTCCTGGCCACGGCGGCCATCGCACTGGTTCTTTCCGACCGTGGGGACGGCGACGGAGGCAAGGTCTTGGACTGGCTCCTGGTGCTGTGGCCGTTGACCTTGGTCTGGACGGCGGTCTCGGTGCGGACGGTGTGGGGACGGCGCGTCCGGGGCGCCCGGCTCCAGCGCCCGGCGGACCCGCCGCCCACCGCGTCCCCCACCGCCCTGGCCGCCGGTGACCCCGCCCAGACCACGGTCCATTTCCGCAACGGCACCTTCGTCCCCGCCGGCCGCCGCGACCCGCAGACGGCGATCGCGTTCGCCATCGAACGCCTGTCCGCTCCGAGGGAGCTCCGGGCGTTCCGGATCACCGACACCGCCGACGGCGGACACCTGGTCGCCTTCGCCGACCTGACCGTCCATCTGTCCCCGGACGAGATCAAGCACTCCGGCGTAGCCGACCTCGGCCGCCACGCCGCCGCGAAGCTCTCCCTGGACACCCGAAACCCCGAACCGAGCCACGTCCGCGGCTGGAACGGGCGTTGACCGCCGGCCCATAGGGATCGCTGCATACATTAACGCGCCAATACGTTGCATTAAGGCTGCGCGGTGGCTACAGTCACTAACGCGACAGACTGTTGCGTCAAGGACCCACCGTGGAGGAGAACCGTCGTGATCTACCACCAGATCCGGATCGCCGTGAAGCCGGACGCCCCCGAGGACCAGGTCCAGCACGCGCTCGACCTGATGCGCAGGCTGGGCGGCGAGCTCGACGCCGTCGAGTCCTTCATCGTCGGCCGTGACTTCGGCGGCGAGTTCGAGTACGGCGCCATGTACGCGCTCAAGGACATCGATGCCTACCGCACGTACATGTACGACCCGCTGCACCGCGAGATCGACACGGTCGGGCTGCCGCTGGTCACCAACATGATCTCCATGGACCTCACCGACGACGCGGACCCCGAGATCGGCGACAAGATCGCCAAGGTGCACAGCGACCGGTTCGCGGACCACCCCGAACTGGCCGGCCTGATCGAGGACCTCGGCTCCTACGAGGGCAGCGGCACCTCCGACGGCGGCGCGACGTCCGCGTGAGAAGGGCCACGGGAGACGGCGCACGGGGGACGCGGCCGGTAAGAAGCGCGCCCTGGTCGCCGTGCTGCTGGCCGTCCCGTCCGTCGCCGCCGCGGCGGCAACCGCACTGACCGTCCCGTCACCGAACGCCTACCGTAATTGCGACAGAGTGATGCGTTTGGTAGCGTTCGGAGATGCGCGACCAGCCCGCGGACCAGGCCAAACAGCTTCGGGCCGATGCGGCGACCCGGCGGCCCGGAGGGCGCACGGCCCGTACCGCCGAGGCGGTCCTGGACGCCACGATCACCGAACTCGGCGCCGTCGGCTACGCCGCACTGCGCATCGAGACGGTCGCCGAGCGGGCGGGGGTCAACCGGGCGACGATCTACCGGCGCTGGGGTGACAAACCGAGCCTCGTCGCCGCCGCCTTCACCGCCCGGCAGGCCGAGGTCTCGCCTCCCGCGGACACCGGTGACCTGTACGAGGACCTGCTGTCCTTCCTGCGCGAGGTCCGCCGCGGCTTCGACAGCCCTTGGATCACCGCCCTGATCAAGGAGACCGGCCCCCGTACGGCCGACGACGACGGGCTGCGCCAGGCCCTGGACAAGATCTGGCCCGCCCGCTTCCACCTGTCGCGGGAGATCTTCGTACGGGCGGTGGAGCGCGGCGACCTCCCGGCCGGCGTCGACCCGGACTTCCTCGTCCAGGCCACCGCCGGCCCGCTGTACTTCCGCTGGCTGATGCTCGGCCATCCCCTCACCGATGACTTCCTGCGGCATACCGCCGCCCTCGTCATCGCGGGCGCGCGGCGATCCTGAACTTCCGCGGATGAGCGCCGTACCGGCCGGTGAGCTGCACACATCGATCTCGGCGCCGCCAAGCCCTGACCACGCTCCGCCCCGCACATACCGCCCGTCTAGGGTGAGCCGCAGGCGCGCGTCACCCCACGCGGTGGGACGTAGGGCAATCGGCATCGGCCGGACGAAGGAGCATTCATGGGCAACAACCAGCGTTCCCAGGTCGAGATGACCCCGGAAGAGATCCAGTCGTTCCTCGCGTCCCAGCGCACGGCCACCCTGGTGACGATGGGCCCGGCCGGGCACCCCCACGCGGTGGCGATGTGGTTCGCCGTGCTGGACGGAGTGATCTGGTTCGAGACCAAGGCCAAGGCGCAGAAGGCCGTCAACATCGGCCGCGATGCGCGGGTGACGGTGCTGGTCGAGGACGGCCTGACCTACGACCGGCTCCGCGGCGTCTCCTTCGAGGGCCGCGCCGTGATCGTGGACGACCCGGACGCGCTCTGGCGGGTCGGGGTGAACGTCTGGGAACGCTACAACGGCCCGTACAGCGACGAGGTACGCGAGCTCGTGGAGTTCATGCTGCACAAGCGGGTCGCCGTCCGTGTCGAGGTGGACCGCGCCCGATCCTGGGACCACCGCAAGCTCGGCCTGGACCCGATCCCCCTGGGCGGCACCACCGCCCCCACCTCCGAACAAGGCTGAACCTGCACGAGCGGGTCGCGACGGTGCATGACCTCTTGCCCATGACATGGGGCTGAACTGGGATAAGTCCGGGAAGTGAGGTGGCAGCACCGACGCAGAGCCCGCAAGGAGAGTCGTGGACGTTCAGCTGCCGCCCGAGGACCGGACCGACTTCGACAACGCGAACAAGGGCTTCATCGGCACGGCTCCTCACCCGAGGATCCAGGACGCTTCGGGCCGGACCGTCTGGGACCTGGACGCCTACGCGTTCCTCGACTCCGAATGCCCCGACACCGCCAACCCCAGCCTGTGGCGGCAGTCCCGGCTGACCGCGAAACACGGCCTGTACCAGGTCGCCGTGGGCATCTACCAGGTACGCGGCTTCGACCTGTCCAACATCTCCTTCATCGAAGGCGACCAGGGCGTCATCGTCATCGACCCCCTGCTGTCCACCGAGTGCGCCGCGGCCGCCCTGTCGCTCTACCGCGAGCATCGCGGGGACCGCCCGGTGATGGCGGTCGTCTACAGCCATTCGCACGCCGACCACTTCGGCGGCGTGCGCGGAGTCGTCCCCGACGGCGCCGGCATCCCCATCATCGCCCCGGCCGGATTCCTGGAGCACGCCGTCGCCGAGAACGTCTACGCCGGCGCCGCCATGAACCGCCGCGCCATCTTCATGTACGGGTCGGAGCTGCCCAAGGGCGCCACCGGCCAGATCGGTGCCGGGCTCGGCCAGACCACCTCCACCGGGACGATCTCGCTGATCGAGCCGACCCTGTCCATCACCGAGACCGGCCAGGAAGAGGTCATCGACGGCGTCCGGATCGTCTTCCAGTTGACCCCTGGCACCGAGGCCCCGGCCGAGATGAACTTCTCGTTCCCCGACCGGCGCGCCCTGTGCATGGCCGAGAACGCCACCCACAACCTGCACAACCTGCTGACCCTGCGCGGCGCGCTCGTCCGCGACCCGCGGGTCTGGGCCCGCTACCTCACCGAGGCGATCGAGCTGTTCGCCGCCGACTCCGACGTGCTGTTCGCGTCCCACCACTGGCCGACCTGGGGCACCCGCGAGCTCACCACGTTCCTGTCCCAGCAGCGGGACCTGTACGCCTACCTGCACGACCAGACGCTGCGGATGCTCAACCAGGGCTACACCGGCAACGAGATCGCCGAGATGATCCAGATGCCGCCCGCTCTGGAACGGGCCTGGCACACCCACGGCTACTACGGCTCGGTCTCCCACAACGTCAAGGCCATCTACCAGCGCTACATGGGCTGGTTCGACGGCAACCCCGCCCACCTGTGGGAACTGCCGCCCGAGGAGTCGGCGAAGAAGCACGTGGAGTACATGGGCGGCGCCGACACCATCGTCTCCAGGGCCAGCGGCGCCTTCGAGGACGGCGAGTGGCGCTGGGCCGCACAGGTCCTCAACTACGTCGTCTTCGCCGACCCGGACCACACCGCCGCCCGCGACCTGCTCGCGCAGGTCTACGCCAAGCTCGGCGAGGGCAGCGAGAACGGCACCTGGCGCAACTTCTACCTGCAGGGCGCCGAAGAGCTACGCGGCAACAAGCCCGCCAACACCCTCGACACCACGACCCCCGACGTCGCTCTCGCCCTGAGCATCGACCAGGTCTTCGACTCCCTGGCCATCCGCGTCGACGGCCCGCGCGCCTGGGACACCCGCCTCACCATCGACTGGAACTTCACCGACCTCAAGAAGGAGACCAGGCTCAGTCTCGCGAACGGCGTCCTCACCCCGTCCCGCGCCCATGACGGCACCCCGGCCGATGTCACCCTGACCCTCACCAAGCCGCAACTGCTCCAGCTCGTCGCCACCGGCAAGCTCGACGGCATCCAGACCGACGGCGACCCGCAGGCGCTCACCACGCTGATCGGCCTCCTGGACGACGTCGACCGCGAGTTCGACATCGTCACCCCGTGACGGCGGCCCTTCGCCGCCAGGGGACGTGATGCCGATCCGGCTGCGGGACCGGCTGGTCCCGCCGGCACAACGGCGGACGCTCGAAGAGCTCACCGAGACCCTCGACCTGCGGGCCGGCGACCGTGCCTCCACCTACTCGGCGTTCTGGACGATGCTCGTCCTGTCGTCGGTGATCGCCGCCGCCGGAGTGATGTCCGACTCCACCGCGACGGTCATCGGCGCGATGATCATCGCGCCGCTGTCGACGCCCATCATGGGACTGGCTCTCGGCCTGGTGAAGCAGCGCAGCACCGGCGCGGGCAGGTTCGTCCTCGGCGGGGCGGCCGCCGTCGTCGCCGTGGGACTGCTCGCCTCGCTCGTGGTCCCCTCCTCCTACCACCTGCTGTCCAACAGCCAGATCTCCGGCCGTACCTCGCCCGGCCTCGCCGACCTGCTCGCCGCGCTCGCCACCGGCCTGGCCGGAGCCATCGCCCTCGCCCGCCGCGACGTGGGCGCCGTCCTGCCCGGCGTGGCGATCGCCATCTCGCTCGTCCCGCCCCTGGTCGTGGCGGGCGTCTGCCTCGGAGCCGGCGCACCCGCACTCGCGGCCGGCGCGCTGGTGCTGTTCCTGTCCAACGTGCTCTCACTCGTACTGGCCGGAACGTTCGTCTTCGCCACCCTCGGCTACCACGACATCCCGCCGGCCCGCAGAACACGTAGCCGCGCCACCCTCGCGCTCGGCGGACTCGGCCTGCTCGTCGCCGTACCGCTCGTCCTCAGCACCGCCGCCAACTACCTGTTCGCCGCCTGGGAGAACCAGGTGCGGCAGACCACGGCCCAATGGCTGGCCGCCGAACCCGGCGCCACCGTCATCGGCGTCGAGGCACGGGCAACGACCGTCCACATCTCCATCCGCACGCCCTCCGCGCTACCACCGGTCTCCGACCTGCGCGCCCGCCTCGACGACGTCCTCCCCGCCGGCCTGGCCATCGTCATCGACACCACGCAAGGCCGCACCATCAACGTCTCCCCGCAACACCCTCCTCGTTGACTCGTGGCGTGTTCGCCCCCGGAGCCCCCCGTGGAGGCGAACACGCCACGAGTCAACGTGAGTACGAGACGGCGCCATGGGCTGCCAGGTCGGCGATCGGCGTTCGTCCGCACGGCTTTGATGGTCAGGCCGGTATCGGCCGATCGAGTGGCGATGCCTGGGCGAGGCCGGGGTTTTTTGTGATCGTGAGCCTCATACGACAGTTGAGGCTCGTATGACGGTTGAGCCTCGTACGAGGATG
Source organism: Actinomadura sp. 9N407 (assembly GCF_044326315.1). Taxonomy (NCBI): domain Bacteria; kingdom Bacillati; phylum Actinomycetota; class Actinomycetes; order Streptosporangiales; family Thermomonosporaceae; genus Actinomadura; species Actinomadura sp. 9N407. The sequence goes on from NZ_JBIRAW010000014.1 coordinate 111,012, forward strand.
TGCAGAGGGCGGGAGGCCCCGTGATCCGATTCGCCGTTGTGGCCGGAGTGGTGCTGGGTGCGGGGTTGATGGCGCCGAGCGCTTCCGCGCAGGAGATCCAGGACGACCAGATCCAGGACAGCCAGATCCAGGACATCCGGGTCAAGGAGAGCAAGGGGCGCATCGCCGCGGTCGGGCCCGGCTTCACGCTCAAGCTGACCAGGCACGGGATCACCACGAGCATGGTGGACGAGGAGTTCGGCGATCCCGGTACGGGCAACGAGATCGTGCGGCAGGTAATCGACCTGGCCGGGCGCACCTTCCGGCCGTTCGTGTGCGAGAACGGCACGTACACGGTCACGTCGGGCACCTTCGAGCGCGCCTGGCGGTTCTCGCTGCTGGAACGGCGGCCCGCGCCGTACCCGGAGCGGTTCCACACCGGGTTCCCCGGCTTCGTGACGCCGTTCCTGGGCACGTTCGACGCCACCGTGACCGACGAGGCGGGCGAGACGCTGCGGATCCTGATCTCGGACCTGGCGTACGAGGCGCGGACGAGGGACGGCGGGTTCCGGTCGACGGCGCCCATTCACGGGTTCGTGGTGGACCGGAAGGGCAAGATCCGGGACCGCATCTCGCTCTTCGGCCGGTTCCGTTCCGGGCCCGACGGCGCGACCCCCCGGTACTGGATCGAGGACCGCGGCACCTGTCATCAGACGGCCGACCTCGGCTGGGGCGTGCCGGACACCGACCGCGTGGTGGTGACGGGGCCGCTGCTGGTCTTCCCGTTCAACTCCCCCGTCGTCACGCCCGGGCGCTGATCGGCGCCGGCTACGAGCCTGCCTCGTCGGGATCCGTGCGTCCGGCGGCGAAGCCGGAGGTGAAGTCCGCCGTGCCGATGGCGGCCTCGATCGCGAGGGTGATCCGGTCCACGTCGCCGCGCTCGGCGGGTGGGAGCGGGGCGTTCGCGCGGTCGCGGATCGCGGCGGCCGCGCCCAGCCGGCGGGCGGCGGCGCGGTGGTCGCCCGCGGCGGCGTCGGCACCGGCGAGGCCCTCATAGGCGAGCGCGACCGAGCGCGGGTCTCCCGCGGCTCGTGCGCACTCCAGGCCCTGCTCATGCCACTTGTACGCGGCGGCGGTGTCACCACGCAGTTCCGCGTTGAAGCCCAGCTCGGCCAGGATGAGGGCCTGGGCGAGCACGGAGTCCAGCTCGCGGTTCCACTCCAGCCAGCGGAGCAGCAGTGGCTCGGCCTCGTCCAGGCGGCCCTGGCGGCGCAGGCTCAGCGCGAGCCCCAGCTCGGCGAACTCCTCGCCGACCGTGTAGCCCTGTTCCACCGCGTGGGCCCTGGCCCGATCGTGCAGCTCGTCGGCCTGGGCGTGGTCTCCGGAGAGCAGCGCGATCCGGCCGAGCATGGACAGCTTGTCGCTGACCTCCGTCCACACGCCGAGTTCCTCGGCCGTCCGCAGCCCGTCGCGATGCAGCCGGGCCGCCTCGGCGTAGTCGCCGACGATCTCCGCGTGCACGCCCAGCGCGAACGTGGCGTGCAGCCGTCCCCACTGGTCGCCCAGCTCGGTGAACAGGGCCATGCTCCGCCGACCGTGGCCGGCCAGCGCCTCCAGGTCGCTGCGGACGAGCGCCTGCCGCGCCAGCGAGCTGTACGCGGCCGCCGTGCACCAGCGATCGCCGATGCGGCGGGACACCTCCAGCACGTGCGCGGCCCTCTCCTCACCGGCCGTACGCTCACCGACGCCCAGGCGGGCGAGCGTCAGGAACGCCTCGGCGCGCGTCCGCGAGGCCAGGGCGGTCAGATCGGACGGCTGCGCGTCCAGCGCCGCGAGGTCCTCCGGGTCCGGTGCCGTTCCCATGCGGAGGCTGAACGCGGCGCGCCAGACGCGCGCCGTGCCGATCGCGTCCTCGTCCCCTGCCGTGACGAGGGCGGCCGTCAGTGCCCGTTGCCCTTCGCCCAGCCGTCCGCGCAGGACCCAGTACCAGGCGAGGGAGTTGGCCAGGCCGGTTCCGCCGCCGCGTCCGAGCGCCAGCCGCATGTTCGCCGATTCGGCGTCCAGCCTCCGTAGCCATTGGCGCTGGGCGGGGCCGCGCAGATGCGCGTCGGCGGCGACCGCCAGCTCGCTGTAGTAGCGCCGGTGCCTGTCCTCGATCTCCGCGTCCTCACCGGCTTCGCGCAGCCGTTCGTGGCAGTACGCGGCGACCGACTCCAGCAGCCGGTACCGGGTACCGGACGCGGTGGCGGAGACGGCGACCAGCGAACGGTCCACGAGCCCGGCGAGCAGGTCCAGGACGTCCAGGCCCTCCTCGCCGCTCACCCGTTCGGCGGCGTCCAGCGTGCAGCCCTCCGCGTGGACGGCCAGCCGCCGCAGAACGGTGCGCTGCTCGCCGGTGAGGGGCTGCCAGCTCCAGTCGATCATCGCCCGCAGGGTGCGCTGCCGTTCGGGCGCGTCCCCGTACCCGCTGCCTCGGCCCAGAACGCGGAACCGGTCGTCGAGCCGGGCGGCCAGCTCCTGCACGCCGAGGGCGCGGACCCTGGTCGCCGCCAGTTCGAGGGCGAGCGGGAGGCCGTCCAGGCGGCGGCAGATCGCGGCGACGGCCGCCGCGTCGTCCGCCGTCACCGAGAAGCCGGGGGCGGCGGCCGCGGCTCGCGCGGTGAACAGCTCGACGGCGCTCGGCTCGGCGAGGGGCGGCACACCGAACAGCACCTCGCCGGTCGTGGCGAGCGGACGCTGGCTGGTGGCCAGCACGCGAAGGCCGGGGGCGGCGCGCAGCAGCGCACCGGTCAGCTCGGCGGCGTCCGCGGCAAGTTGCTCGCAGTTGTCCAGGACGAGCAGCAGGCGCTTGGGCCGCAGCGCCTCGGCGAGCCTGGCGGTGAGGTGCGGCGCGGTCTCGTCGCGGACGTCCAAGGCGGCCGCCACCAGCTCGGCCGCCGCTTCGGCGCAGGTCGCGGTCGCCAGCTCGACCAGCCAGACGCCGTCGGGAAAGCGGCCGGCGAGCCGCCGCGCGCTCTCCACCGCGAGCCGCGTCTTGCCGACGCCGCCCGGGCCGGTCAACGTCACCAGACGGCCGGCGTCGAGAAGCTCAGTGACCTGGCCGAGCTCCTTCTCGCGACCGACCAGCTCGGTCAGCGGCGCGGGCAGGTTGGTACGGGGTTCGGACGCCGGCGCGGCTTCCAGTCCGGCGTCCTGCTCGAGGATCGACTGGTGGAGCGCGGCGATCTCGCGGCCGGGATCCACGCCCAGCTCGTCCGCGAGGCGCTCGCGCAGATCCCGGTAGCCGTCGAGTGCTTCGCTCTGGCGACCGGCCAGGTAGAGCGCTCGCAGATGGGCGGCCCGCAGCCGTTCCCTGAGCGGGTGCCTGGCGACCAGATCGCCCAGCTCGTCCGCGAGCACGCCGGGCTCGCCCAGTTCCAGGCGGGCCTCGGCGAGTTCCTCGTACGCGGTCAGGCGCAGCTCGTCCAGGAGGGTGCGTTCGGCGCCGGTGAACTCCTCGTCGGCGAAGTCCAGCAGCGCCGGGCCACGCCACAGCGCCAGGGCCTCCCCGAGGATCCCGGCTCTCGCTCTGGGACCGTCCGCCGTACGCGCACGGGCGAGCAGGGCGCGGAACCGTCCGCTGTCCACGTCCTCGGGCTCAACCGCCAGCAGGTATCCGGGCGGCCTGGACACCAGCAGCTTGCGTCCGCCCGGCTCGGCGTCGTCCAGAACGCGCCGCAGCTGGGACGCCCGTGTCTGCAGGGACGCCGCCGGGTTGGCGGGCAGGCCCTCGCCCCACAGTGCCTCGATCAGCCGGTCGGCGGGCACGACCCGTCCCGGCTCGATGAGCAGCTGTGTCAGCAGTGCGCGCACCTTGACCTCAGGGATGCGCACCTGCCCGCCCTCGCCCGTCCACACGGCGAGCGGTCCCAGCACCCCGAAACGCATGTCCTGAACCTACCTAAAGGCCGTCCTGAGTCCGTCTGGAGTGGGTTCGCGCACTGTGAGGCATCGAAAGGAGGGCCGATACCGATGCAGCGAATCGCGATCATCATCCCGGGCGACGCGGACCACGCGGACCGGGCGGTGGCCGACTGGCTCGCCGGGCGGGTGCGCCTGCGCGGCGGCGCCGAGGCGGACGTGCTCGATCTCGCCGCCGCGTGCCTGCCGGACGCTCCGTCCTGCCTGCCCGGCGCCGCGGACGGTCCGCCGGTACCGCCGCCTCCCGCGGTGGACGACCTGGTCCCGTGGCTGACCGCCGCGGACGGCTTCCTGCTCGTACTCAAGGACGGGCCACCGGAACTGCTGCGGCCGGCCCTCACCTGGTGCGGCGAGTGCTGGCGGGCCAAGCCCGTCGGCCTCACCTGGTACGGCGGGTCCCCGTCCACGGAGGGCGAGGTGCGCGCACTGCTCCGTTCCGCCGGAGCCGTCCCGGTCGGCGCGGTCGCGCGCTTCGGCGACCTGTCCTGCGCCGACCAGGCCGACCACATGCTCGACGAGATCGCGTCCTGGACACGCGAGACCCCTGAAACCCGAACCCCTGAAACCCCCTGGAGTGAATGACCATGTCTTCCACCGTCGTGAGCCCCCGCGCTGGGGCGAGGGAGTGGCTCGGCCTGACCGTGCTGCTGCTTCCTACCGTTCTGCTGTTCCTGGCGATGACCGTGCTGTTCCTCGCCACCCCCCAGATCTCCGCCGATCTGGCGCCCAGCAGCGGCCAGCTGCTGTGGATCAATGATGTGTACGGCCTGGTGATGGCGAGCCTGCTGGTCGCCATGGGCACGCTCGGCGACCGGATAGGGCGGCGCAGGATCCTGCTCTTCGGCGCCGCGATCTTCGGTGCGACCTCCGTCGCGGCGGCCTTCTCGCCCGACGCGGGCTGGCTGATCGCCTCGCGGGCCCTGATGGGCGTCGGCGCGGCGGCCGTGATGCCGTCCACGCTGTCGCTGATCAGCAACATGTTCCGGAACGACCGCCAGCGCGCCACCGCCATCGGGCTGTGGGCCGCGTCGGTCTCGGTCGGTGTCGCGGTCGGCCCGCTGGTCGGCGGACTGCTGCTGGAGTCGTTCTGGTGGGGTGCGGCCCTGCTGGTCGGCGTGCCCGTGATGGCACTGGTCCTGGTCGCGGCTCCGCTGCTCGTCCCCGAGTACAAGGCTCCGCAGGCCGGGTCGCTGGACGTACCGAGCGTGCTGCTGTCCATGGCGTCGCTGCTGCCGATCGTGTACGGCATCAAGGAGTTCGCCAAGCACGGGCTCACCGCGACCGCGATCGTGACGGCGCTCGTCGGCCTGGCGTTCTCGGTGGTGTTCGTCCGCCGCCAGCTCAGGCTCGACAGCCCGCTGCTGGACGTGCGGCTGTTCGCGAACCGGACCTTCAGCGGGGCGCTGGGCGTCTTCCTGTTCTCGGCGATCGCACTCGGCGGCGTCTACCTGCTGTTCACCCAGTACCTGCAGCTGGTGGCCGGGCTGTCGCCGCTGGAGTCCGGACTGTGGATCCTGCCCGCGGCGCTCGCCCTGGTGGCCGTCTCGATGCTGTCCCCCAAGATCGCCCGCAGGGTGCGCCCGGCGTACGTGGTGGCCGGCGGCTCGCTCTTCTCGGTGGCCGGGTACCTCGTCCTGACCCAGGTCGAGGCGTCCGGGCTGACGCTGCTGATCATCGGGTTCTACCTGCTCTACCCCGGTATCGCCCCGACCATGGCGCTCACCACCGGCATGGTGATCGGCGCCGCGCCGCCGGAGAAGGCGGGTGCCGCCTCCGCGGTCAACACCACCGCCAGCGACCTCGGCGTCTCGCTCGGCGTCGCCGTCCTCGGCAGCATCGGCGCGGCCGTCTACCGCGCGCAGATGCCCGATGACGCCGGTGCCGCGGCGGGCGACACGCTGCCGGGCGCGCTGGCCACCGCCGCCGACCTGCCCGCCGCCCAGGCCGCCCAGCTGGTCGACCAGGCCAGGGACGCCTTCGCGGACGGCCTGAACCTCGCGGCCGGAGGAGCCGCCGTCCTGGCCGCGCTGGCCGCCGTCCTGGCGATCACGCTGCTCCGGAAGATCCCCGCGACCGGTGACCCCGCACCGGCCGAAACCCCCGTCCAGCGAGAGGAGGAACTCGTCCACGCCTGAGAAACGTGATGGTCACAAGGTCAGGGCGGGCTCCGGCCCGCCCTGACCTGCGCGATAACCGGTGGCGACCCACGACACCGGGCACATCACCATGAAGGGGCGAACCGGCGTCGCCGGGACTTCGTCGTTCAACCGCTGCGCGCCGGCGGCACGGTTTCGCCCACGGCGCCTGAGGGCTCCAGCCGGATGACGGTGGGGCCGCGTTCACACTCCCAGGTGGTGACGTTCGCGAAGGTCGTCCCGTCGTACTGCCAGAGGCCGCCGTCGTGGTGGATGTGCCCGAACAGGTGCAGCCTGGGGCGAACCTGCCGCACGCGGGCCAGGAGATCCTCGCAACCGTGGCGTCCGGGAAAGGCGTTCGCGTCGCCGATGCCCAGCGGAGGACCGTGCGTGATCAGGACGTCGACACCCTCAGGGATCATCGCCCACTTGTCCGCGAGGGGACGGCCGCGGGGAAGGTTGAACGCCCAGTCGTTGAACTCCGGTTGCCAGGGGCTGCCCCAGAACCGCACGCCCTCGATCTCGGTTCCGCTGTCCTGGAGGTAGCGGATGCCGCGCTCGGCCAGGATCGCGCGAGCGTGCTCGGGCTCGTCAAGGAACATCCAGTCGTGGTTACCGGCCACGACGACCTTCGTTCTATGCGGAAGGCCCTGCATCCAATCGGCAGCGCGCTCGAGCTCATGGAGTCCCTTGCCGAACCGGCCCAGGTCACCCGCGTGCACGAAGACATCACCGTCAGGGACCGCGAGCTCGTGGTGGTACGTGTGAGTGTCCGCGACCGCCACGATGCGCATCGGGCAAGCCTACGCACGCCCGTTCAGCAGAAGCGGGGCGAGCGCGTGGTTAGGGTCTTGCCGTGAGCCGCCTGGGTCCAGACTTCACTCGCCTGTGGGCGGCGTACACGGTCAGCGCGGTCGGCACCGCGGTGGCCACCCACGCCTTCATGCTGATCTCGGCGGGCGTGCTGTCGAGCAATGCGCTGCAGGTGTCGCTGCTGTCCGCCCTCGGCGGGGCGATCGGCGCGCTGCTCGCGTTGCCGCTGGGGCCGTGGATCGAGTTCCGCCGCAAGCGGCCGGTGATGATTCTCGCGGACGTGACGCGCTGCGCCGCCCTGGTGACCGTGCCGGTCGCCTATCTGGCGGGCGCGCTGACCTACTTTCACCTGGTCGTGGTGTGCGTGCTGGCTGCGGTGTGCCAGATCGTCTTCCTCGCCGCCTCGGGCTCCCATCTGAAGGCACTCGTCGCCCGCGATCACCTGGTCGAGGCCAACGGCCGGTTCGAGAGCGTGCTGTGGACCTCGACGGCCGTGGGCCCGCCGGTGGGCGGCCTGCTCATGGCCGTGGTCGGGCCGACCGTCACCGTCCTGATCGACGCCGTCAGCTACCTGCTGTCCGCGATCGGCATCCGGTCGATCGGCACGCCGGAACCGGAGCCGCGGCCCAGAGCCGCCGATCGCCGATGGTGGCGGGGACTCGGCGAGGGCTGGCGGCACATCTGGTCCGACACCATGCTGCGGCCGCTGTTCCTCAACACCGTGATCGTCGGTGCGCTCATCACCGCGATCACGCCGATCCTGGCCGTGCTGATGCTGCAGGACCTCCACTTCAGCCCGTTCCAGTACGGGCTGTCGGTGGGCATCCCCTGCGTGGCGGGTGTCGTCGGCGCCCGGCTCAGCCGGCGCCTCGTGGCGAGCCGAGGGCCTCGGACGGTGATGCTCACGGCCGGGATCGCTCGGGTGCTGTGGCTGCCGTGGCTTCCCTTCGTCGGGCCAGGCTGGCTCGGCCTGGCCGCGGTCACCGCGATCCACGCCGGCACCGTCTTCTTCATGAGCGTCTTCAATCCCGTCTTTGCGGCCCACAGGCTGGAGAGCACCCCCGACCGCAAACTCGCCCGCGTCCTGGCGTCCTGGTCGATCACCTCCAACGCCACCCGTGCCGTCTGCACGCTCGTCTGGGGCCTGCTGGCAACCCTCACCACGCCGCGGTTCGCCATCGCGGTCGCGGTCGCACTCCTGCTCGCGTCCTGTGCCTTCCTGCCCTGGAGACGGACCGCTGGGGAGATCACTCAGCAGCGGCAAGAGCCCGAGTCGTCTCTTGCTCGGGGGTTCGGAGAGCGTCTTTGACAGGCGGGGGGCGGCCGGGTCACTGTGTCGGGATGAAGCGTCCGCACGCCGCGCGGATCCGGACACCGGCGATCACCACTCCCGACACCCAGCGAACCGTCTCGTTCCTCGGTGAGGCTTACCACCTGCGCGTCACCGGCCACGACACCGGCGGTGAGTTCGCGGTCGTCGAGACCCGGGTCGGTCGCGGGCACGGCAGTCCGATGCACGTCCACCGGGTCGCCAGCGAGACCTTCGTGGTGCTCGACGGGGAACTGTTGCTGGTCGTGGACGGCGAGGAGCACCGGGCGGGTCCTGGCTGCGCCGCCGTGCTGCCCGCCGCGCGGCCCCATGGGTTCGTGGTGACCAGCGACTCCGCCCGGTACCTGACGCTGCACCACGGCCCGGGCTTCGCCGACTTCGTGATCGAAGCCGGCGACGCGGCCGGGCCGGCACCGGACCCGGCCCTGCTGAGCGAGATCGCGGCGCGGCACGAGATCGACATCGTCGGGCCGCCTCCGGCGCCGTGAGTCGGTCCCAGGCGCCGGAGCCCTTCTACCTCTCGCCTGCGTGGACATAGTCTTCGCCGAGCACAACACTCCGGTCGTCGTGGACGTCGTCAGCGCTTTGCATGCCCATGTGGGGCAGCCGGCGGTCGAGCCAGCGGGGCAGCCACCAGTTCGCGCGGCCCAGCAGGGACATGGTCGCGGGCACCAGCACCATTCGTACGATCGTCGCGTCGATGACGATCGCCGTCGCCAGCCCCAGGCCCAGCATCTTGACCAGCGGCGACGGGTTGGCGACGAAGCCGAGGAACACCACCGTCATGATCAGTGCGGCGGAGGTGATCACGCGGCCCGTGCCGGCCATGCCGCGGGCCACCGACTCGGCGGTGTCGCCCGTGGCGTCGTAGCTCTCCCGGATCCGCGAGAGCAGGAACACCTCGTAGTCCATGGACAGGCCGAAGAGGACCGCGAAGAAGATCGTGGGCAGCGGGGACGCGATCGGGATCGTCTCGTCCAGGTCGAACAGGTCCTTGAACCATCCCCACTGGAACACGGCGACCACGACGCCGTACGCGCCGCCGATGGACAGCAGGTTCATCACGGCGGCCTTCAGCGGCACCACGATGGAGCGGAACACCACCATCAGCAGCAGGAACGACGCGATCAGGATCGCGACGATGAAGACCGGCAGGGTGTCGCTCAGCTGCTCGGTCAGATCCTCGGTCATGGCGGTCAGGCCCGACACGGAGACGCCGGCCGGAACGAGGTCACGGACGCGGACGAGGGTCTCGGACGTCGCGGCGTCCGTGGGTGCGGTGGTGGGGATCGTCGGCAGTACGACCGTGTCTCCGGCCGGGCTGGTACGCGGCGTACCGACCGTGGCGATGCCGGGATCGGCGGCGATGCGCGCGGACAGCGCGGGGATGTCCTCGGCGTCCACGCCCGAGCCGCGCAGGTCGGCGACGATCAGCAGCGGACCGTTGACGCCGGGGCCGAAGCCCTCCGCCAGCAGGTCGTAGGCGCGCCGGTGCGTGGTGCTCGTCGAGTCGTCACCGGCGTCCGGGAAGCCCGTCTCCATCGACAGCGCCGGAACCGCCAGCACGAACAGCACCGCCGACGCGGCGATCATGTACGGCCATGGCCGTCCGGAGACTCGGTGGGCGAAGCGCCACCAGTTCCCCCCGACCTCCTGCGCCGGCGCGGCGCGCCTCCGGCCTATGAGCCGCCAGGCGTCGATGCGGTCGCCGAGCAGTGTCAGCAGTGCCGGGAGCAGCGTGAGGGCGGTGGCCACGGCGAAGAGGACGACCAGTGAGGTGCTGAGGCCGATCGAGATCAGGAAGCCCAGGCCGGTCAGCGCCAGGGCGGCCATCGCCACGACGACGATGCCGCCGGCGAACAGGACGGCGGAGCCCGCCGATCCCATGGCGTTCGACAGCGCGGTGGGGTCGTCCTGGCCGCCGGCACGGTTCTCGCGGTAGCGGGCCACGATGAACAGGGAGTAGTCGATGCCGACCCCCAGCCCGATCATCGCGCCGATGGTCGGCGCGGCACCGGAGACCTCCATCCCGCTGGCCAGCAGCGTGATGCCGCCGACGCCGATGGCGACCGTCACCAGGGCGAGCGCGACGGGGACGAGTGCAGCGACGATCGTTCCGAACGCGACGAGCAGGATGATCAGCGCGGCCAGCAGCCCGACCGCCTCGGTACCCGAGCCGACCGGCTCGGCGTTGATGAACGCGGCGTCGCCGCCGAGTTCCGCCGTGACGCCGGCGTCCCGTACGGGGCTCAGCGCGTCACCGATCGCGGCGATCGCCTCCGGGCCGAGTTCCGTCGACGGCAGCTCGAAGGTGATCTCGGCGAAGCCGATGCGCCCGTCGGGCGACACCGTGCCTGCGGAGAACGGAGCGGCCACCGTGGCGACGTGCTCCACGGCGCCGATCCGGGCGACGGCGGCGTCGATGGCGGGCCGGTGCCGTTCGAGCCGCCGGCCTTCCGGAGCGGCGAACACCGCCATGGCGCTGCCGCCGGCGGCTTCGGGGAAGCGCTCCTCGAGCAGCTCCATCGCCTGCTCGCTCTGGCTGCCGGGCGCGACGAAGTCGTCGGCGAACGTGCCACCGGCGGTCCCCGCCAAGCCCAGGACGACGAGGGCGACGACCACCCACGTCCCGATCGTGACCCATGGTCTGCGCGCGCTCGCGGCGCCGATACGGCGGATGACGCGATGCATGAGGGTGCTCCTTCGGTGGTCCGGTGCGCCGGCGGTGGCGCCGTTTCCAACCGTGCGCTCCGGGACCGGCGCGGTCGCCCGCCCGTGGACGGGCCGGCCCTCCGCCGCGAGGCGGGTCGTACGAGGGCATCGGCGCGGGCCGTTCCCCCCGTACGGCGGAGCCCTCCTCCGTCTGCAGGCGGATGACCGCGCGGATGGCCTGGCTTACGGTGGGCCGGTGCGCCGGCGAGTAGCGTCGGGCGCCCGTCTCACCGTGGAGCGATGGTGAATCGCACGGCACCGTTCCTAGGGACTGAGCATGAGTTGCGCATGCTCAGCCGGACGCTCCGAGCGGTGTTGGGCGTCCTGGTCTTCCGCGTTCGCGCCGCGTTCGGCGCCGACCGATCGTGTCGGTGGTCCGGGACTGCGGGGGCGGGGTCCCTCACGTCCTGGGTCGCCGTGTCGGGCCTGGGCGGTCCGATGCCCCGCATGATCGCTCTGGTCGTGCGGGGGCGGTGCCGTCCGTCGCCGGATACGGTGCCCCAGGGCGCGTCGTCCGATCGCCACCGACGCGGCCTCATGCCGCGTAGTGGCCCGTTTCGTGCCGGTGGAGGGCCTGTGCCAGTGCTGTGCGCCCCAGCGGGAGGTGTAGGCAGGGTCGACGGCGATCACGCCGAGACCGGCCTCGGCGCACATCGACACCAGCCGTGCGCGGAGCCGCCCGGTCGGGATGCCGGAGATCAGCTGCCGGAACCGTTTGTTGCGGCCGTGCTTTTCGCGGGTTGTGGAGTCGGTGAAGTCCAGGTCCTCGATCGCGATGGCCTGCACGCTGGTGCGCTTGGCCCAGTGCAGCAGGCGGGTGATGGCGTGCCGGAGTTGGGCGTCGCGGTGGGTGGCGGTGCCGGTCAGGTCGTAGCCGAAGCGGCGCGGCGTGCCGATCGGGTTGCCGTGCTGGTCCAGGCGCCAGGCGGCCAGGTGGTCGGCGTTGGTGTCCACCCCGACCACGCCATCGGCCCGCAGCGAATCAAGAGGGACGATGGGCAGGTCTTTGCGGGTCCAGGAGGCGTCCAGGTACCAGCGGCCTCTGGCCGCGTCCAGATGGATGCGGTAGGCGACGGCCCGATTGGCCTCTATGCGGTCGCACCACTCCTCGCCTCGGTGCGGGAACGACACCCGCGGGGCCAGGACGTAGCGGCCATGGGGGGCGTTGGCCAGGTGGGCGAGCGGGGCGGGCAGCTTGATGCTGATCTGACCGTCGGTGCTGACGCGGATCGTCTCGTTCCCAAAGCGTTTGCCGGACTCGCCGTCGGCGGTCAGGAACCAGCGCGCCGCCTCCCACTCGGCCCGCCACCCGGCCTCGGTCTTGCCCGCGGCATCCAGATTGTGCCGCTGCTTGAGCAGCCGCCCGCCACCCCGCACAACCGACACGCGCCCCGCCGCACGCTCGGCACTGACGCGTTCATACTCGGTTTCCAAGATCGCCAGTCGGCGGGACTTGCAGAACCACTCGTGCTTGCTGCGGTAACCACCGGGCCGCCCCTTGGCACCCTTCTCTCCGACCGGCAGGGACAGGCGGTACCGGACGGTGCGGATACCGGCGGCCAGCGATTGAAGGTGCTGCCACTGGGCGCGGCGCGACAGGCCCCATTGATCGTGGGTGGTGGAGGTGACCGACCCGGCCCACCGCGACGACGACTCGGCCGTCAGGTCCCGCTTGCGCGCCGCCCATGTGTCGGCGGAGTGCTCCAGACCGTCCCGGCAGCGCCGGGCCAGATCACCCGAAGCCAGCGAACCCATATGAACGCCGACCAGCCGCAGCACCTCCACGTCCCAGGCCGTCAGGCCCTTGAGACGATCCCGGACACTGACACCAGGCGACCCACCGACAACAAAAGGCCGAGCAATCTCCCGCAAAGGCCTCCGACCGATCTCAGCCACGCTCAGCAGCCTCCAACACCCTGCTGGCACGGCCCTTGGCCGACCCGCGCCCGTACAGGCAGGCACCCCGCACCCACCCAGTCGGCTTCACACGGCAATCGTAGCGAAACTCAGAGTCACACTATGCACACTCGTACACGCACAATCAACGACAGTTCACTACCCCCCAGGCTGTTCCGGGGCCCCTTCGACCGCTGGCCGCGCGCCGCCGACGCCGTGCTCGCGCTTGCGGTCTTCCTCGCGGCGGTGTTCGTGATGGAGGGCCCCCGCGACACGCTGTCCCTCCGTTCCATCGACGAGGTCCCGCTCGCCGCCGTACCGGTGTTCGGCGCGGCCGCCGGGGCGTTGCACTGGCGCCGGCGCGCGCCGCTGGTCGTGGTGGGCGTGACGGTGGCCGCCTGGGCCGCGACGCTCATCGGCGTCGTCGACAAGGACATGACCGGGCTGGCGACGCTCTTCGCGCTGTACAGCGCGGGCCGGTACTCCGCCAACGACCGATGGGCCAAGGCGGGCGTCGCCGCGGCCGTCCTGGTGGCCAACATCGAGGGCCTCGTCGATCCGGCCCCGTGGCAGGACGCCGTCATCTACGCGACCGCCGTCATGTTCGGAATGTGGTACATCGGGCGCCGCCTCAGGTTGCGTAGTGAGCGCGCCGCCGAGCTGCTGCGGGAGCAGGCCACCGAAGCTCGCAGGATCGTGGCCGAGGAACGTACGCGCATCGCGCGCGAACTGCACGATGTGGTCGCTCACCGGGTGAGTCTCATGACGGTGCAGGCGGGCGCGGCCAAGGCCGTGGCCGCACAGGACCTCGACAGCGCCCTGCGCGCGATGGGTGCGGTGGAGGAGGCGGGACGCCAGGCGCTGGACGAGCTGCGCCACCTGCTCGGTGTCCTGCGTCCCGAGGCCGGCCTCGACGGGCTGGGACCCCAGCCCGGCCTCGCCGACCTGCCCCGGCTCGTCGAGCAGATCGGCACGGCGGGGGTGGAGGTTTCACTGTCGATGAACGGGGCGGCGGCCGATCCTCCGGCCCGGGTGGACCTGTTCGCGTACCGCATCATCCAGGAGGCGCTCACCAATGTGCTCAAGCACGCCGGTCCCGGCGCCCGGGCGGAGGTACGGATCGGCGGCGACAGGAACGGGCTCGTCATCGAGGTGACCGACGACGGTCACGGCGGCACCGCCACGCCCGGACCCGATGTCGCCCAAGGCGGTACGCGAGGTCATGGCATCGTCGGGATGCGGGAGCGGGCTCTACTCTTAGGCGGCGGCCTCGACGCCGGGCCGCGTCCGGGCGGCGGGTTCGCGGTCGTCGCCCATCTGCCCACCGGAGGTGAGCCGGCGTGAGCATCCGTGTCGCCGTGGTCGACGACCAGGCGCTGGTCCGCGGGGGCTTCAGCATGATCCTGCGGATCCACGACGACATCGAGGTCGTCGCCGAGGCCGGGACCGGGCTCGAGGCGATCGAGGTGACACGCCTGCACCGTCCCGACGTGATCCTGATGGACATCCGGATGCCCGGCATGGACGGCCTGGAGGCCACCGCGCGGATCCTGGCCGAGTCCGACTGGAACGTCCGGGTGCTGATGCTGACGACCTTCGACCCGGACGAGTACATCTACAAGGCGATGCGCGCCGGTGCCAGCGGCTTCGTGCTCAAGGACATCCCTCCCGACCAGCTCGCCACCGCCGTCCGTACCGTGGCCGACGGCGGGGCGCTGCTGGCCCCGTCGATCACCCGGCGCCTCATCGGCAGGTTCGCGCGGCGCCTGACGGTCAACGCCGCCGTCGCCGGCCGCCTGGAACGCCTCACCGACCGGGAGCGGGAGGTGATGACGGCCATCGCGCAGGGAGCCAGCAACTCGGAGATCGCCCGGCAGCTCTTCATCGGTCCCGCGACCGTCAAGTCGCACGTGTCGGGCGTCCTCGGCAAGCTCGGCCTGCGCGACCGGACCCAGATCGTGATCTTCGCGTACGAGAGCGGGCTGATCGAGGCCGGCGAGCACGACATCGGTCACTGACGCGAGGCGTCCCGTACCGGCGGGATCCCTGCCGTCGCAGTAGCGGCCAGAAGGTGACCGCCATGGTCTCTAACGTGGTCTCCGAACGGGTGAGCGACATCCGATCGTGGAAGGCGGACAACCATGAGCAGCACCCCGAGCGTCACCGGAGAGCGGGCCGACCTCCTGGCGGCCCTGGCCAAGCAGCGGCACTTCCTGCGCCTGACGACCCGGGAGCTGACCGACGAGCAGGCCGGGCTGCGTACGACCGCGAGCGAGCTGTGCCTGGGCGGCCTGGTCAAGCACGTCGCGTCCGTCGAGCGGAACTGGATCGCCTTCATCCAGGAGGGTCCGTCCGCGACCGGCGATTTCGCCGACATGACCGAGGAGGACTTCGCCGAGCGGACCGATGAGTTCCGGATGCTGCCGGGCGAGACGCTGGCCGGCGTACTGAAGGACTACGAGGAGACGGCGCGCGTGACGGACGAACTCGTCGTGTCCCTGCCCGGCCTCGACGCCTCGCACGAGCTGCCGAAGGCGCCCTGGAACCCGCCCGGCGAGCGCTGGTCGGCCCGCCGGGTGTTCCTCCACGTCGTCGCCGAGACCGCCCAGCACGCCGGCCACGCAGACATCATCCGCGAGGCGCTGGACGGCGCGAAGTCCATGGGCTGACACCGAGGCGGGCCGCACCGGCCACCAGCGTGGTGGCGGTGCGGCCATCGGCGAGAACACCTGTTTCCGCCAGATGACGATTCCACGAGACCGGTGCCGGTTTCGCCACCCACGGCACGGCACGCGAAAGACCCGGCCCGCCCCGTGATCAGTCCATGATCTCGTCAATAACGCCCCGGCGCCGATTGCCCGTCACGGGCCCCGGAAAGGGTGGAGGACGGGCCGGCGACACCGACATTCATCGTCGATGGCGGCCGGGGCGGAAAGTGTCACACGCGGGGGCGAACGACATGAGCGATGGCGACGGCCGTCACGATGGGCAGGGCAGGACCTCCGGACCGGAGATCCTGTCCGCCGCGGATTACGCGGTACAGCTGCGATACGACTCGAACGGCAGAAGCTTCGGGGAGGGCGGCGCCGGCACCGAACCGGGCGGCGCGAGCCCTGTGGAGGCCGAGTGCGCCTCACCGGTCAAAGGCCTTGAAGAGCATGTCTGCATGGGGCTGAACGCCTGCAACGGGTTCGATGTGGACCGGAAGGCGTTCATGGCCGGGGCCGGGAACTGCGCGACGGTGCATCACGTCTGCCACGGCGAGGGGATGTGCCGCGGGCAGGGCGGCTGCGGCTACGCCGGCAGTGACGAGCAGCAGTGGCGGCCCGGTGACCAGGCGTGCCGGTACAACGGCAGCTGCGCGAGCCCGATCAACATCAGCCGGGTGTTCAGTGGCGGGCCGATGAAGGGCAAGAGCGTCTGGCTGCAGGCGCGGCGGCTGATGGAGGACCGGATGTACCGGGCCGGCCTGGCGTTCGGGCCGGCGCCGAGCCAGGGCATTCCGGACGACCTGCTGCCGCACTACGACATCGACAAGGAGGAGATCCCGCCGTCGAAGGCCGAGCCCGGCGGCAAGGCACAAGGCAAGAAGAGCGGGTGACGGGCGCGCACGCGGACGGCCGGTCGCTCGGCTTCGGTGTGGGGCTTCGCTCGCAGCACATGGACCATGTGCTGCGGCACTCGCCGCCCATGGGGTTCTTCGAGGTGATCTCGGAGAACTTCATGGACTCCGCGGGCCGGCGCCGCCGGGCCCTGGCCGAGATCGCCGAACGGTATCCGGTCGTCCTGCACGGGATCTCGCTCTCGATCGGTGGCACCGATCCGCTCGACTTCGACTATCTCGCGCGCCTGCGCGACCTCGCGGACGCGGTGCGGGCGCCGCTGGTGTCCGACCACGTGTGCTGGACGGGAGTGCTCGGCCGCAACACGCACGATCTGCTGCCCCTGCCGTTCACCGAGGAAGCGCTGGCGCACGTGGTGGAACGGATCCGCGTCGTCCAGGATTTCCTGGGCCGCAGGCTGGTGCTGGAGAACCCGAGCACGTACGCGGGGTTCACCGCTTCCACGATGACCGAGCAGGAGTTCCTGTCCCGGATGGCCGACAAGGCCGACTGCGGGCTGCTGCTGGACGTCAACAACGTGTACGTCTCGGCGGTGAACCACGACGTCGACCCGGTGGAGTACCTGCGCGCGCTGCCGTTCGACCGGGTGGCGCAGATCCACCTGGCCGGGCACACCGATCACGGCACCCACATCATCGACAGCCATGACGCTCCGGTCGCCGATCCGGTGTGGGACCTGTACCGGCTCGCGATCGAGTCGGCGGGGCACGTCCCGACGCTGCTGGAGTGGGACGACAAGCTTCCCGCCTTCCCCGCCCTCGCGGCGGAACTGGACAAGGCGCGGCGGATCGCGGCGCGGACGGTGACGGCGCGGGCAGTGACGGCGCGGGCGGGAGGCTCCCGCGATGGATGAGCCGCCGTCCGGCCTGGCCGGGCTCCAGCGCTGGATGCACGCGGCGATCCTGGATCCGGACGGGATCGCCGGCGACGCGGCCGGCGTCATCTCCGCGTCGTCCCGGCTGACCGCGAGGGACCGTCTCGCGATCTACTGGCGCGGCTACCGGCTGCGGCTCCTGGAGAGCATGCGCGGCCTGCACCCGGGCCTGGTGCACCTGCTCGGGGAGCAGCTGTTCGATCAGTTCGCCCTGGACTTCCTGGACGCGCGGCCACCCCGGGCGTACTCGCTGTTCAGGCTGGACGAGGGGTTCGTCGACCACCTCCGCCGGACGCGGCCCGACGCGTCGGAACCGCCGGACCGGCGGCAGCCCTGGCCGGACATGATCACCGACCTGGCGTACCTGGAGCGCGCCGTCACCGAGGTCATGGACGGGCCTGGAACGGAGCAGAGCGGCGTACTGGCGCCGGACGGCCTGCCCTCCGTACAGGCCCTGCCCGGTGCGTGCCTGGTGACCGCTCCCTGCCTGCGCCTGCCGCGGCTGTCCTTCCCTGCGAACGAGTACCTGGCGGCCATGCGACGCGGCGACGATCCGGCGCCGGCCGCCCCTCGCCCCGTTCACCTGGCCGTCTGCCGCCGTGACGACGCCCTCGTGGTGCGCGAACTCGGAGCGGTGGCCCACGGGGCACTGGAGGCGCTCACTCACGGCGCCACGGTCGGGATCGCCCTGCGAGGCGTACCCGAGGAACGGGCCCTGGAGTGGCTGCGGCACTGGGCCGCGCTGGGCTTCTTCACCCGCGTCGAACGGTTCGGCGCGACGCGCATCTCCTGGACGGCCGGGACGATCCCGGCCCCCGTGGAAAGGACGACGACAGGATGACCACCTCAGAGACGAAGCAGGCCCCGCGGATGGAGCCGGGCAAGGACGTCAACGCGGCCGTCGGCATTCGGAACGTCCAGGACCTGGCCGACCATCTCTACGTGGCCGCGCAGGTGGAGCTGTCCACGATTCCGCTGTACCTGTACTCGGTCTACTCCATGCGGGTCGGCGGCCATTCCCAGTGGTCGGCGCCGCGCGGGGTCCTGCGCACGATCACCGGAATCGCGATCGAGGAGATGCTGCACCTCGCGCTGGTGCGCAACCTCATGGTGGCGATCGGATACGGGGACTACATCACGTTCTACAACCCCGACTTCCTGCCGTTCTACCCGAGCCTCATGATGTTCCGCCACAACCCCAAGGACACGGACGGGCATGATCTGATGCTCAGTCTGGAGCCCCTGTCCACGAGCCAGGTGAGCACGTTCCGCCGGGTGGAGATGCCGGACCACGTCGACCCGTCGGGCCAGAAGCCCGAGGAGCACCCCGACGCCCCCGGCCAGTACACCAGCCTGGGGGCGTTCTACCGGGAGATCGAGCTGGGCTTCGAGAAGCTCGACAGGGACATCAAGTGGGCGCTCTCGGACGTGCGCAAGCAGTACAAGCGCGGCTTCTGGAACGAGTTCGGCAACGGGAAGCCGATCCGCGTCTACGATCTCGCGACGGCCAAGGAAGCCCTGAACATCATCATCGACCAGGGCGAGGGCACCGTCAGAGATCACAAGCGCATCCAGATCAGCCCGGGGGTCGACGACTACACGCACTACGAGAAGTTCCTGCGGATCGAACGGGGAGAGGAGGGCATCGGGGCCGGCAACGGAACCCCCAATATGGAGGTGAGCATCGACGACCCGAGGGTCACCTGGCCGGTCGTGTCCTCTCCGTCGATCGACGATTTCACGGAGCGGGAGCAGCCCGCGATCCACAGCCTGATGGAGCTGTTCAACGCCGCCTACTGCTACACGCTGTGCCTGCTCGACGAGATCTACCAGCACTCGACCCACGACGTGAAGACGACGACCCTGCCGGGCGGCCGCAAGGAGAGGCACAGCCGCCGGTACGGGCTCGAGCGCAACGGCATCGCGGCCATGCAGGGAATCCTCTACCCCATCGCCCATGCCCTGGTCAGTACACCGATCACGACGGGCACCTACAAGGGGCGGCATGCCGGGCCGTCCTTCGAGTACTACGACTTCGCCAAGGGCCGCGGCTCCAAGAAGAAGCAACTCGTCGACCTCTGCGACAAGGCGATCCAGTACTTCCCCGAGCTGGGCGGCCCGGACGGGGTGCGGCGCCAAATCTCCCTGCTCGCGGAGGTCTGACAGCGCTCGCGGAGGTCTGGCGGCGCACGGCGCACCAGGCGCCCTGGTCGTCGGATCCGGCGCGCATCCTCGTCCGAGGGCGACCGGCCGTCAGGCCAGTAGCGACCGTGCGGCGCGGATGACGGCCTCGTCGACGAGGCGGCCGTCGTCGCCGACGAAGACGGCGGAGCCTGCGGCGAGCGAGGCCTCGTAACCGGCCAGCAGGGAGCGGGCCCTGTCCAGCTCGGCGGGCGTGGGGGTGAAGACCTCCGCGACGACCGGGAGCTGGGCGGGGTGGATGCAGGCACGGCCGCGGAATCCGAGCCGCTTGAGGCGCAGCGTGGTCGTACGGAACGCCTCCAGATCACGGAACTCGGTGGAGACCGGGGCGATCGGCGGGTGCAGGCGGGCCGCGGCGGACGCCGCGACCACCTGGGACCGGGCCCAGAGCAGCTCGGACTCGTCCGGTCCGAGCGTGACGCCGAGGTCGGCGGCGAGGTCGGCCTCGCCGAGCTGGAGCCGGTCGACCCGTGGCGCGGCCGCGATCTCCGATGCCGCCAGGACGGCCGCCGCCGATTCCAGCAGCGGGACGACCGGGAGATCGGGCATGCCCGCGCCGGTCAGGACGGCGTCCAGGGCACGCAGCTCGGCGGCGCTCTCGGTCTTGGCGACGCACAATCCGTCCAGGCCGGGACCGGCGATCGCCCGGACGTCGGCGTGGCCGAGTTCGCCGGGGTTGACGCGGACGGTGACGGCCGGGCGGTCGGCGGGCAGCGAGCGGAGCCAGGCGGCGACCGACTCGCGGGTGCGCTCCTTCGCGGTGACGGGTACGGCGTCCTCCAGGTCGACGATCAGCTCGTCGGCACCGGTGCGCAGGGCCTTGGCGAGCCGGTCGGGGCGGTCGCCCGGTACGTACAGCGCGGTCGTCCTCATCCGACCGTCTCCTTGCCCGACGTCAGCGCCTTGGCGATCACGGTGCGCATGATGTCGTTGGTGCCTTCGCCGATGCTCATCAGCGGCGCGTCGCGGTAGAGGCGCTCGACGGCGAACTCCTTGGAGTACCCGTAGCCGCCGTGGACCTGCATCGAGGTCAGGGCGCACTCGATCGCGGCCTCGCTGGCGAACGTCTTGGCCATTCCGGCCTGCATGTCGACGCGGTCGCCGGCGTCGGCCCGGGACGCGGCCCAGTAGACCAGCAGGCGGGCGGCCTGCACCTTGATCGCCATTTCGGCGATCTTGAGCTGGATCGCCTGGAAGTCCTGGATCGGCCGGCCGAACGCCTCCCGCTGCGCCGCGTACCGCAGGGCCTCGTCGTAGGCCGCCTGCGCGATGCCGAGGGACCGGGCGGCGACGTTGATGCGGCCGGTCTCCAGGCCGGACAGCACCTGCTGCATGCCGCGCCCTTCGACCCCGCCGAGCAGGTTCGCCGCGGGGACGCGGACGCCGTCGAACACGATCTCGCAGGACTCGGTGCCCTTGTAGCCCAGCTTGGGCAGGTCGCGCAGCACCTCGAAGCCGTCCTCGACCAGCAGCACGGACATCCCCCGGTGCGCCGGGGAGGTCGCCGGGTCCGTCTTGACCAGGACGGGCAGCGGGCTGGCGTGCCGCGCGTTGGTGATCCACGTCTTGCGGCCGTCGATCACGTAGTGGTCGCCGTCGAGCCGGGCGGTGGTGGTGATGCCCTGCAGGTCGGTGCCCGCGCCCGGCTCGGTGAGGCCGATGCCGCTGCGGCGGCGGCCGGCGGCCAGGTCGGGCAGGAAGCGGTCCTTCTGCTCGGCGGTGCCGTGCTTGGCGATCATCCAGCAGGACAGCGAGTGGCTGCCGAGGATCCCCGCGATGCCCATCCAGCCCTTGGAGATCTCCTCGAAGACCAGGGCGAAGGAGACCATGTCGGCGCCGAGGCCGCCGTACTCCTCGGGAACGGTGAGCCCGAACAGCCCGAGGTCCTTCATCGTCTCGACGATCTCGGCGGGGTACCGGTCCGCGGCCTCCCATTCCTGGACCACCGGGCGGATCTCGCGGTTCACGAAGTCGCGGAGGGTGTCGCGGAAGAGCCGCTGCTCCTCGGTCAGTTCGAAGTCCATCAGGCTTCCTTAGTGAAGACGGGGAGGTTGCGGCCGTCCGGGAGCGGCCGCCAGCCGAGCCGGACGGGCTCGTCGCAGGCCCACGGCCCGGGGCCGTCCAGATGGGTGAGGATGATCGGGCCCTCGGCGAGCCGGACCCGCGCCACCGTGTACGGCACCTCCAGGTCGGGCGAGGGCGCGCGGTGCACGGCGGTGAAGGAGTCGACGGTGCCGTGCCCCGAGGTGTCGGCGAACGTGAGGGACGTACCGCCGCAGCCGGTGCAGAGCTCGCGCGGGTAGTGCTGCACGTGCCCGCACGGGCATCGCTGGACGACCAGGCGGCGCTCCCGGGTGGCGTCCCACCACTCGTCTTCGATCATCGGTCCGCTCCCAGCAGGACGGTGGCGTGGCTGGACAGGATGCCGCCGGTACCGTGCGCGAGCGCGATCTCGGCGCCGGGGACCTGCCGGTCGCCGGACTCCCCGCGCAGTTGCCGGACGGCCTCGACGAGCAGCAGCAGCCCGTACTGGCCCGGATGGCAGTACGACAGGCCGCCGCCGTTGGTGTTGAGCGGGAAGTCGCCGCCGGGACGGATCCTCCCGCCGGCGATGAACCCGGCGGCCTCACCGGGCGCGCAGAAGCCGAGGCCCTCCAGCGTCAGCAGGACGGTGATCGTGAACGAGTCGTACACCTCGACCACGTCCACGTCGGACGGCTCCAGCCCGGCCATCTCGAACGCCCGGCGCCCCGAGTCGAACGAGCCGGGCCGCAGCAGGTCGTCCGCCGTGGTCATGCTGCTGTTGGTCGTGGACTCGCCGTAGCCGAGCACGAGCGCCGGTCGTTTCCGCAGGTCGAGTGCCCGTTCCAGCGAGGTGAGCACGATCGCGCCACCGCCGTCGGTGACCAGGCAGCAGTCGGCGGTGGTCAGCGGTGTGGAGATCATCGGCGCGGCCAGGACGTCCGCCGCGCTGATCGGTCCCTTGCCGTACCGGAACGCCTTGGGGTTGAGCAGCGCCCATTCGCGGGCGGCGACGGCGACCTCGGCTATTTGCTCGCGGGAGGCGCCGTAGCGGTGCAGGTACCGCTGGGCGGCCATCGCGTAGTACGAGATCGGGTACAGCGGCGCGTACGGCGACTCGAAGATCGCCTCGGGGGTGTGCGCTTCGACGGCACCACCGAGCGAGCGCGACCGCGCGGACCGCTGGTCGGACGCGAACGTGATGAGGACGGTGTGGCACTGCCCCGCCTCGATCGCCTGCGCGGCCCGCGCCACGAACATCTCGAACGCGGACCCGCCGGCGAACGTCGAGTCCGTCCAGGACGGCTGGATCCCGAGGTAGTCGGCCATCTGGGTGGCCGAGAACCGGGAGACGCCGGTGGTGGCGATGCCGTCGACGTCGGCGAGCGCGAGCCCGGCGTCGTCCAGCGCCCGGGTGATCGCCTGTGCCTGGAGCCCGAGGATGGACGTCCCGGTCACGCCGAGGTCGGATTCGGCGACGCCCGCGATGGCGACGGTCACGTCCGGACCTCGCAGCCGGCGGGCGCGACGGCGACGCGCCCGTCCTCCACCACCTCGACCTTCTGCTCGATGGTCAGCAGGCCGTCGCCGACCGCGGTGACCGTTCCGGTGCAGCGGACGGTCTCCCCCGCGAACACCAGGTTCTTGAACCGGAAGCTGAGCTTGGTCAGCCGCGCGGACGGCCCGAGCCAGTCCTGGACCTGCTCGGCGAGCAGCGCCCCGAACACCTGGCCGTCCACGACGGGGGCGGGCAGCTTGCGCGGCTCCAGGAACGCCGGGTCGTAGTGCATGCGGTGCCAGTCCCAGGTCGCGCCGGCGTAGGCGACCATGTCGGCGAGCTCGATCCGGCGGACCAGCTCGGGGACCGCGTCCCCCACGGCGACCATGTCCCCCACGGCGGTCATGCGATCTCCACGTAGATCAGGGTCTCCTCGTTGCCGGCGAGCGACTCGCCGTACTGGTCGGTGTAGTCGGCCCTGGACGTCACGACGAGCATCGCCTGCCCCCGGCCGTTGACCCGTTCGGTGATGTCGCTGATCCGCCACGTCGCGGTGATCACGTCGTGCGGGCGGACGGGCCGGTGGAACTCGTAGGCGTTGCCGCCGCGCACCAGCCGGGTCCCCGGGACGTCCAGATGCCAGCTGTGCCCGGCGAAGCCGTCGTCGTCGCGGCGCAGGCCGGTGTACTGGTTCGTCTCGAAGATCAGGGTCGGCGGGGCGATCACGCCCGCGTACCCGTTCTCGCGCGCGTACGCGTCGTCGGTGTAGAGCGGGTTGCCGTCGCCGACGGCCTCGGCGAAGTAGCGCATCGAGGCGCGGCCGAGCTCCTCCGGCGCCGTGTAGGCGACCTCGCGCCCGATGAGCGCGCGCATCTCCTCGGTCAGCAGGCTCACGCGAGCACCGCCGTGGGGACGACCTCGATCAGGAAGTCGGGACGCAGCAGCGCCGAGCACACGACCGACGAGAGCGCGGGCGTGTCACCGAAGTACTTGCGCCGGATCTCGGCGACCTGGTCGTAGCCTTCGACCGCGTCGGGGGTGATGTACTCGACGAGCCGGACCACGCTCCCGTAGGGCGGCCGGTCTCCCAGGCCCGCCTCCCGCAGCGTCGCGGCGATGGACGCGTACGTGTACTCGGCCTGAGCGAGCAGGTCGCCGTCGAAGATGCCCTTCTGCGTGGCCGGTTCGAGCGCGCCGAAGCCCGACAGGAACAGCGTGTCGTCCGCCGCCACACCGGGCTTGTAGGTGAGCGTGTCGTACCGCTTCCAGCCGGGGTTCACGGTACGGAGCGTCGCGGTGGAGGCGATCGCGTCCAGCGACACCATCGCGCCCGGCATCACCGGCCGGTCCACGATGATGCCCGCCGCGCCGGGGAACACGCCGTTCTCGGTGCCGAGCAGCTCCTTGCGGGGACGGCCGCAGCGCGGGTACTCCGCGCGGGTCGCGCTCGCGGTGTAGTCGATGGTCTGGACGAGGGAGCCGAGGCCGAGCCCGGCGGCCTTCAGCAGGTCGGCGGCCTGCTCCAGGCACTGCCGGTACTGGGAGCGGAAGTCGCCGCCGCGCGGGTGGATGCTCGGCAGGTAGACGATGCCGCCGGCGATCCGGAGGCTGCCTCGGTGCATGCCGTCGTCCGGAGCGGCCTCGATCAGCTCACCGCCACCGGGGTACGCGGTCAGCTCGACGGCCAGGTCCTCCCCACCGGGCAGTGCCTCCACCGCCACGGTGGCGACGGGCACCCGGTGGCCGCCGAGCGCCGCCCCCCGCGCGGCCTCGACGTCGGCGTACGAGCCGAGCGCGGTTGCGGTGGCGTACTCGATGACGTGGACGACGTCGCCCGGCACCGCGCCGGCCGCCGCCAGTTCCGCGAAGGCCCTCTCGTACGCGCTTGCGATCGTCCCCGCGTAAGCGGACAGGCGAACGGTCACTCTTCCCCTCACTCTTCCTCCAAAGCCATGAGCAGCGGCCCGACCGACGCGAAGCCGGGCAGGCCGAGGATCCGGTCCACCTGTGCGGCGGAGCCGAGGTTGGCGCGCGCCTTGTCGCGGACGGCGCGCTCGATGTCCGGGTCGTCCGGTCCGCCGCCGCTGCGCGGTACCTCGGCGATGATCTCGCGGCCGTCGGGCGTGACGGCGCGGAGCCGTCCCGGCTGGTCGGCGGCGGCGCCGCCGAAGTCGACGACCTCGGTACGGATCCGGCGGGCCAGGTCGAGGACCTCGGGACGGTCGACCTCGTCGTAGGTCCCGGCGGTCACCGCGCCGTCGACGATCATGGCGGCGACGCTCCAGGGCAGGCTGAACTTGGCGTCGTACGGCGTGCGCGGCCGTTCCTTGCCGTCCCCGCAGACGATGGACGCGGCGTCGGGATGCACCTCGGCGGTCACGCTCGCGATCTCGAGACCGTGCAGCTTCCGGGCGGCGTCGAGCTGGGCGTGCATGAGCTGGCAGGCGGGATACGGCTTGACCGTGATCCGGGCCAGCTCCCACCGTTCGCCGAGCCCGTCCAGGACCGCCGCCGGCTCGACGCGACGGCCCAGCAGCGCTCCGTACAGGCCGTACTCGCCCTCGACCACGGTGTCCGGTCCGGTCGCGCCATGGGACGCGAGGGTCGCCGCGAGCACTCCGCCGCGGGCGGCGAAGCCGGGGTGCAGCTGCTTGGTGGACGCTCCCGTGTTGAGGAACTCCAGCAGCCCGCCCGCCTGGCTGCCCGCAATACCCAGCGCGTGAACGGTCTGGTCGACGCTCAGCCCGCGCATCCGGGACGAGGCGAGCGCGGCGGCGAGGACACCGCAGGCGGCGGTGGCGTGCAGGCCGCGGGCATGGAAGCCGTGCGGTACGGCGGCGCCGAGCCGGCAGATGGTCTCCAGCCCGGCGATGGTCCCGAGCAGCAGGTCGGGCCCGCCGAGGCCGAGCGCCTCGGCCTCGGCCAGCGCGACGGGGACGACCGGTGCGGAGGCGTGCACGAGCCCGCCCGCGTGGGTGTCGTCGAAGTCGAGCGCGTGCATCAGGACGCCGTTGGCGAACGCCGCCTCCGCACGTGTCACGCGTTCCGCGCCGCGCGGCTGCCCGATGATGCTCGCCTCGGGACGTCCGCCGCCCAGTTCGCGCGCGGTCAGGACCGCCGCGTCGGCCGCTCCGTTGCGGGCGGCCGCCACGGCGCAGCCGAGCCCGTCCAGGATGTGCCGGACAGCGGCCCGGCGCACGGACTCGGGAACGGTGTCGAGCGTGAGCCCGAGCGCCCATCCCGCCAGCTCGCGGGCGACGGTCATGGGGCGTGCTCCGGCCCGAAGGCACCGGCGGCGGCGAGTTCGGCGACGCGCTCCTCGGTGAAGCCGAGGACCTCGGCGGTGACGTGCGCGAGGTCCTCGCCGCGCTGCGGCGCGCGGCGGTAGGCGGGCGGTTGCGTGCCGACCCGGACGGGAGAGGCGAGGTTCTGTAGCGTCCCGTAGCGCGGATGGTCGGTCTCCACGACCAGCCCGCGAGCGGCGGTGTGCTCCTCGGCGAGCGCGGCGGCCACGTCGTTGATCGGCCCGCAGGGGATGGACGCCGCGTACAGCGGTTCCAGCCACTCGGCGACCGTCCGGGCCAGGAACAGGGGCTCCAGCAGGCCGAGCAGTTCGGCGGCGTTGCGCTGGCGGTCGGCGAACGTCGCGAAGCGCGGATCGTCCGCCAGTTCCGAGCGGTCCAGGACGACCGTGAGCCGCTGCCAGAACTTCTCCTTCGCGCAGCCGACGACGAGCCAGCCGTCCTTGGCGCGGAAGTTCTGGAACGGCACCAGCGACGGGTGCGCCGACTGCCGCGTACGGGACGGCGTGAACCCGGCGTTGAGGTGCCACACGCCCGGATAGGTGAGCATCGAGATCGCCGTGTCGTACAGCGAGACGTCGCAGTCCATCCCGACGCCGTCGCGGCGGGCGGCGTGCAGGGCGGCGAGCAGCGACACCACCGCCACGTAGCCGCCCGAGTAGTCCACGAGGGACAGCCCGGACTTGGCGGGCGGCCCGTCCGGCTCACCGGTCAGGTGCATCCACCCGGCGAGGCCCTGCAGGATGTAGTCGTAGCCGGGCTCCTTGGCGCGCGGCCCGGTCATCCCGAACCCGGTCAGCGAGCAGCACACGATCCGCGGGTTGATGTGCTTGAGGTCGTCGTAGGTGATGCGGAGCTTGGCGGGGACGTCGCCGCGCAGGTTGGAGTAGACCGCGTCGGAGATCCGGACCAGTTCCTCGAACACCGTCCGCCCGGCCTCGGTGGTCAGGTCGACCGACACCGAGCGCTTGTTGCGGTTGAACGCCTCGTGGAACAGCGAGTCCTCGTCCTCGGCGTACGGGGGGACGTAGCGGCCGACGTCGCCGCCCGTCCGGGGGTCCTCGATCTTGATGATCTCGGCGCCGAGGTCGGCCAGATGCAGCGAGCCGAACGGTCCCGCGCCGTACTGCTCCAGCGAGACGATCCGCACGTCCTCCAGCGGCCTCATGCCAGCTCCTTGATCAGGTCGATGATCCGGGCCTGCGCGATCCGGATCTCCCCGGGCGCGAGCCCGTGGGTGGGGGGCGTCAGCTTGATCGTGGTGGCGTGCCCGGCGTACCCGGCGACGCGCTCGGCGACCTGGTCGGCGGTGCCGGCGAGGGTGAGCGCGTCGACCATCCGATCGGGCACGGCGGCCGCGAGGTCGTCGGCGCCGGCCCCGCCGCGGAACGCCTCGATCACCGCCTCCTGCTCGGCCGCGAGATCGTGGAAGGCGAAGAAGTCCGCGTACGAGCGGACCGAGGCGTAGAAGCCGGCCAGCCCGGCCGCGCGGCGGCGCGCCTCGGCCGGGTCGGCGTCGATCGAGCAGGCCGCGGACACGACGGCGTCCACACCGGGACGCAGCAGCGGGAGGGCGCGCTCGCGCAGCCATGCGGGCGAGCACAGCTCGTGCGAGATCCAGCCGTCGGCGATCTCTCCGGCCAGCTTCGTCATCACCGGGCCCATCCCCGCCAGGTAGACCGGGAAGCGCGTGGCGGGGAACGGGCGCTGGTAGCCGCGCACGCGCAGGCTCTCCAGCTCGCCCTCGACGACCATCGGCTCGCCGGAGCCGGCGTGCTCGGCGAAGTGCCGGATGATCGCCACGGTCTCGCGCAGCCGCGCGGCGGGACGCTCCCACCGGACGCCGTGCCAGTCCTCGTTGAGCCGCTTCACGCCGGTGCCGAGGCCGAGGACGAACCGCCCGCCGGACAGCTCGGCGAGGTCCAGGGCCTCCAGCGCGGTGGTCATCGGGCTGCGGGTGAAGGCCAGCGCGATCGCCGTGCCGACCTGGGCCCGCTCGGTACCGGCGATGACGGCGGCGGCGGAGACGGTGGCGCTGCGGTGCAGCTCGGGCAGCCACAGCGCCGCGGCCCCCGCCTCCTCGGCGGCCCGGGCCGCGGCGACCAGCTCCGCCAGGGTCTCGCCCCACGGCCCGTAGGTGATCCTCATGCCGTCATCGGCCCCGTCTTGGCCGAGGGGAAGTAGTTCTTGTCGTTGGGGGCGTCGCGCTTGTAGACCATGACCGTCCGCGTCCAGGAGACGACCTCGTCGCCGTCCTGGTTCAGGCCGCGGGTCCGGGCGGTGATGATGCCCGCGTACGGCCGGGACGCCGACTCGCGCATCTCGGTGATCAGCGACTCGGCGTACAGCGTGTCGCCGACGAACACCGGGTGGGTGAGCCTGATGTCGGTCCAGCCGAGGTTCAGCAGCGCGGTCTGGCTGATGTCGATCACCGACAGGCCGAGCACGAGCGCGACCGTCAGGCCCGAGTTCACGATGACCTTGCCGGTGGGCGAGCGGGCGGCGAAGTCGGCGTTGAAGTGGTTCTGGTTCGTGTTCAGCGTGAGCAGGGTGAACCAGGTGTTGTCGCTCTCGCCGATCGTGCGGCCGAACGGGTGCTGGAACACGTCACCGAGGGCGAAGTCCTCGTAGTAACGGCCGATCTGGGCTTTGTGAACGGTCAACCCGCGCCTCCTCCGGAAAGGCCCCTCGGGGGGCCACCCGAACTTAAAGGTCAGACTTTTCCTCCGTCAAGTCCCTGGACCTCTTGCGCGCCACATTGATTCCGCTTAGCGTAACGGCGTTCCGACAAACTCTGAGAGGTGGACGTTCGTGGACCAGTCCCCGGCCCCCACGGAGACCGCCTACCGCGCCCTCGCGCTGCAGTCCCGGACCCGCGCCGTGAACGGGCTCTCCCCCGCCGAGGCGCGGGAGACGATGGCCGGCTCCATCGCCCGGATCGGCGGCGAGGTCGCCGCCGCGAAACGCTGGGTCGGCCCGGACCTGCGGCTGGTGGTCCTGCCCGAGTACGTCCTCAGCGGCTTTCCGATGGGCGAGCCCGTCGAGCGCTGGCGCGACATGGCCGCGCTCGCCCCGGGCGGCCCCGAGTACGAGGCGCTGGGCGGTGTGGCCGCCGCCGAGGGGCTGTTCCTGTCCGGGAACGCCTACGAGAGCGACCCGAACTTCCCCGAGCTGTACTTCCAGACGTCCTTCGTGATCGACCCGGCCGGCGAGGTCGTGCTGCGCTACCGGCGCCTGCACTCGCTGTACTCGCCGTCCCCGTACGACGTGTGGGACCGCTACCTGGACCTTTACGGCATGGACGCGGTGCTCCCCGTCGCCAGGACCGCGATCGGCGACCTCGCCTGCATCGCCTCGGAGGAGATCCTCTACCCCGAACTGGCCCGTTCCCTGGCGCTGCGCGGCGCCGAGGTGTTCTGCCACTCGACGTCCGAGGTGACCAGCCCCGCGCTGACCCCGAAGGAGATCGGCAGACGCGCCCGCGCCGTGGAGAACCTGGCCTACGTCGTGTCCGCCAACAGCGGGGGCCTGCACGGCATCCCGATCCCGGGCGACTCGACGTCCGGCGGCTCCAAGATCGTCGACTTCGAGGGACGGGTGCTGGCCGAGGCCGCCGGCGGCGAGAGCATCGTCGCCTACGCCGAGATCGACCTGGCCGCGCTGCGCCGCAACCGCGCCCGTCCCGGCATGGGCAACCTGCCGTCCCGGGTCAAGCCGGGCCTGTGGGCGGAGGAGTACGCCCGCCACGACGTCGAGCGGCCGAACGGTCTGGACGGGCGCGCGCCCGAGCGCGCCTGGTTCACCGCCAGGCAGCAGGAGTCGATCGACCGCCTCCGCGCCGCCCGCCTGCCGGCCTCGCACGGGCCCGCCTCCACCTGACACACACCTGACCCGCACGAAAGGGAAGACCCATGGGAACGATCCGTGAGGACATGCCGCTGCTGGCCCGGCACGCGGGCAAGTGGAAGGGCACCTACACCTACGTCGATGCCGCCGGCACCGTGACCGACCGGCACGAGTCGCTGCTGACCTGCAGCTTTCCGGAGGTCGGCGAGTACGACTACCACCAGGTCAACGACTACACCTGGGCCGACGGCCGCACCGAGCAGCGCGTCTTCCCCGGCGTCTACCAGGGCGACGGGCTCTGCACGTTCGACACCGAGCGGCTGCGCGGCGAGTTCCGGGAACTGGACGAGCGCGTCATCTACCTGAACTGGATCTACAAGGCGGAGGGCGAGGACCTGCGGCTGTTCGAGCTGATCCATCTCAGCGAGGACGGCGACGTCCGGAGCCGCGTCTGGCAGTGGATCAGGGACGGCGCCTGCTACCAGCGCACCCTCATCGACGAGGTCAGGGTCGGCTGAGTCCGGCGGCCGGGCGGGCGCGCCGGGCGGCTCGCACCCGGCCCACTGGCGCGAGCGGCCGGTCAGCCGTCGGTCAGGCGGGTGCGGTCGATGGTCGTGTAGGTCTCGCGCAGGTTCTCCAGATGCGCGTGGCACGCCTCGCGCGCGCCCGCCTCGTCCCCGGCCTCGATCCGGGACAGGATCTCCCGGTGGTCGTGGTCGACGCCGTACCAGAACCGGAACGGCGCGTTCTCCCGCAGAAACCGCTCGTTCAGCACCCGGAACACCGGCTGCGTGACGACCTCCAGGAACGGGTTGCCGGCCATCTTCAGCAGCACCGTGTGGAAGTGCCGGTTGGGGGCGAAGATCTCCGCCGGGTCGAGCGCGCTCGGGTCGAACAGCGAGCCGCGCAGCTCGGCCCGGCCCGCCTCGTCCCCGCGCGCGGCGGCCAGCCCGGCGGCGGGCACCTCCAGCATCTCCCTGATCTCCAGCAGCTGGTCGACCGTGACCTTGGTGTCCAGGGCGAGCAGGTTGAGGCTGGTCGCGAGGTACTCGGTGATCTGGTCGGGCTGCGGGTAGGCCACGAAGCTGCCGCCGGCGACGCCCCGGGTCGTGGTGACGAGGTTCTGGCTGGCCAGCAGCCGCAGCGCCTCCCGGACGGTGCTCCGGCTGACCCCGTGCTCGGCGGACAGGTCGGGTTCGATGGGGAGCCGGTCGCCGGGCTTGAACTCCCCGGCGATGATGCGCGCGCGCAGCTTGGCCGCGATTCCGGCGTACGCCGGAACGGGAGCGGGCGGCCGGTCGGAGGCTCTGTCGGCGGTCACGCGGGCCATCGTACGTTAAACGTCAGACTTTCTCGAAGCCAGGCATTGACGAGCGATACGGGCACGCGGCAAGCTCTCGAGTACGCGCAACGGAACTCGATTCCATATTGCGGAACACCGGCTCGCTGGAGCGGGCTCACCGAAAACGGGCTCACGGATCACGGGCTCACTGAACACGGAGGTGGTGTCGTGGCACTACTCCCGGGCGGCGCGTCGCTCACGATGGCCGGGGGCGTGCGCGAGTTCGCCGCCTCGACGCCGGGCACCGTCGCCGTCATCGACGGCGACCGCGACCTCACCTACCGGGCCCTGGACGAGCGGTCGAGCCGGCTGGCACAGGCCCTGCTCGCGGGCGGGCTCCGGCCCGGCGACCGCGTCGCCGTCCGGCTCGGCAACCGGCTGGAGTACCCGGAGGTCATCGCCGCGGCGGCCAAGGCGGGGCTGGTCCTGGTCCCCATCGGGACCAGGCTCACCGACGCCGAGACGACCCACATCCTGGAGCACTCCGGCGCCCGCGCCCATATCTCCGACACCGAACCGCCGGTACGGCTCGACGTCGTCCTGCAGATCGGCGGAACGGGCGCCGCCTCGTACGAGCAGGCGCTGGAGTCGGCGTCGCCCACTGACCCGATGGTCCCCGTCGACGAGAACGACCCCTTCTGCCTCTACTACACCTCGGGTACGACCGGGAAGCCCAAGGGCGTCCTCAGCAGCCACCGTGCCCGGACGCTGATGTGCTACCTGTCCGCCATGGAATGGCGCCTCGGCCCCGGCCGCGTCAGCCTCGCCGTCGCGCCGATGTACCACGGCGCCGGGATGGTCTTCGACTACGCGCCCGTCGTCGCCGGCGGCACCGTGGTCATGCTGCCCAAGTGGGACCCCGAGCACATGCTCGCGCTCGCCCAGCGGCACCGCGCCCAGTCCGCGTTCCTCGTCCCGACCCACGCGCAGACGCTCCGCGCCTCCGATGCCCTCGGCCGGTACGACGCGTCCAGCCTCGACACCCTCTACTTCAACGCGGCGGCCCTGCCCGCCGTCCTGAAGGACTGGGTCATGGAGGCCTTCCCCCACGCGGGGGTCCATGAGCTGTACGGCTCCACCGAGGCGGGCATCGTCACCAACTGCCGCCCGGCCGACGCCGCCCGTACCGGATCGGTCGGCCTGCCCTGGTACATGACCGAGGTCCGGGTCGTCGACCCCGCCGGCGAGCCCGTCGGGCCGGGCGAGCGAGGCGAGCTGTTCAGCCGCTCCCCGTTCCTGATGAACGGCTACCTGCGCGACGACGGCGCCACCGACGCCTGCACCACCGGCGACGGCTTCCTCACCAGCGGCGACATCGTCACGCGCGACGAGGACGGCTTCATCTACGTGGTCGACCGCAAGAAGGACATGATCATCTCCGGTGGGGTGAACATCGCCCCCCGCGAGGTCGAGGACGTCCTCGGCACCTTCCCCGGCGTCGCCGACTGCGCGGTCGTCGGGCTGCCGGACGAGCAGTGGGGCGAGCGGGTCGCCGCCTACGTCGTCACCCTGCCCGGCGCCTCCGTCGACGTCGCGTCGCTGGAGGCGTACTGCCGCGAGCGGCTGTCCGGCCCGAAGGTGCCGCGCAGCGTCGAGTTCATCACCGCACTTCCCCGCAACGCCGCCGGCAAGGTCCTCAAGCGCGAGCTCCGCGACCGCTGACCTCCCGGCCCGTCACCACCGATTCACGAACCACCTACACCGGATACAAATTCACCGGATACGAAAGAGGTGCCCTTTGCGACCCCACGTCGAACTCATCCAGGAGGCCGACTACGTCTGGCACGGCGCCGAGCTGGTCGGCGGCGAGGGCCGGGCCAGCGAGCGCCGGCTGTCGGTCGACGAGGAGGACGGCTCCTGCTCCATCCGCGTCGACTTCCACACCGACTGGGGACGCGGCCCCGGCATCCACCATGCCAACACCGAGTACCACGTGCTCGAAGGGTCGATGACCTACAACGGCAAGGAGATCGGCAAGGGCGGCTACGTCTACGCGCCCAAGGGCGTCCCGACCGAGGCCATCACGTTCAGCGAGGGCACCCGCCTGCTGCACTACCGCGAGTACGGCGACGCCGGCTTCGACGCGGTGCAGAGCACCAAGGCGCCGCGCTGGAAGGACGCCCGCGAGGAGGTCATCGTCATCGACACCGAGGCGATGAAGTGGGACGCCGTTCCCAACCCCGGCCCGATGCCCGGCCTGTTCATCAAGTACCTGCACGTCGATCCGCAGACCGGCTTCTACACCCGGCTCGTGCACGCGCAGGAGGGCTGGACCGACCACCGCCTCGCGCACCACCCGTGCTACGAAGAGGCCTACACCGTCCAGGGGCACATGGAGTACAACTTCGGCACCCTGGACCTCGGCACCTATTTCTTCCGTCCCGCGCGCGTGAAGCACGGCCACTTCACCAGCATGGAGGGCGGCGCGACCTGGCTGCTGCGCTCCGACGGCGAGCTGTTCAACTGGTACACCCAGAGCGAGTGGGCCCGCTGGGGCGGCGACGCCATCAACTACGGCCCCGGTGAGAGCCGCATGCGCTGGTCCATGTCCTCCCACGACGTGGGCGCCGGATCCCCCGGCCGCAGCGAACGCGACCTGGCCGACCTGCGCGCCTCCGTCGAGTACCAGCGCGAGCAGGGCCAGATCGACGAGGACTACGTCCAGCACGGTACCGGCACCGACAAGAGCCTCCTCGCCATCGCCAAGGCCATCGACGCCGCCCGTCTCCAGGGCGGCCACGGCGACGACGACCACGGTCATGACCACGACCATGACCACGACGACGATCACGAGCACGCCCCGGTGAGCGCGGACTGGGGCGCCGAGCCGAGCGCCCTGGAACACCCCGACGAGCGCACCGACGACCTCGCCTACGTCTGGGGCGCCGGCCGCAACTGGGAGAAGGGCGACCCCATCCCCGCCCCGATCCTGTCCAGCCGCCCCGTCCGCAGCCGCTCCGCAGGCCGCTGGAACGGCGACGGAATGTAGTCGTTGACTCGTGGCGTGTTCGCCTGTTCGCAGCTTTGGAGAGGCGAACACGCCACGAGTCAACTGAGTGGTAAGCGAAGTGCCCCGGCCGATTGGTCCGGGGCACTCTCGTGTGTGCGGGTGGTCAGGCTGCGGATTCGCCGCCTAGGTAGAGGGTTTTGACCATGGGGTCGGCCTCCACGTCCGAGGCCGTGCCGGACAGGCCGACGCGGCCCCGCTCCAGGACGTAGGCGCGGTCGGCCAGCCGCAGGGCGATGAGCGCGAGCTGTTCCACCAGCAGCACCGAGATGCCGCGCTCGGAGTGCAGGCGCTTGATGTAGGAGAACAGCTCGGCGGCCTTGAGCGGGGCCAGGCCCAGGGACGGCTCGTCCAGGACGAGGAGCTTCGGCTCGCTCATCAGCGCCCGCGCCACGGCGAGCATCTGCGCCTCACCGCCGGACAGGGTCCCGCCGGCCTGGTCACGCCGTTCGGCCAGGCGCGGGAACAGCTCCAGCACCTCGTCCATCAGCTTCTGGGTCCGGGCCCGGCTGCGGCGCAGGGGGAAGCCCCCGAGCTGGAGGTTCTCCAGCACCGTGTGGTCGGGGAAGATCCGGCGCCCCTCGGGGACGTGGCCGATGCCGAGCCCGGTACGGCGCCACCCGGGGACGCGGGTGATGTCCTTGCCGGCGAACGACACCGTCCCCGAGGACGGCTTCAGCAGGCCCGACAGGACCTTGAGGGTCGTGCTCTTGCCGGCACCGTTCGGGCCGAGCAGGACGACGAACTCGCCCTCCCCCACCGTCACGTCCACCTCGTCCAGGACCTTGACGCCGCCGTAGCCCGCTTTGATCCCGGTCATCTCCAGCAACGCGCTCACGTCAGGTCCTCCACCAGGTCGGGGCGGCCCAGGTAGGCGTCCAGGACCGCGGGGTCGGCACGGACCTCCCGTGGCGGGCCGCAGGCGATCACCTTGCCGCTGTCGATGACGGTGAGCCGGTCGCAGACGTCCATCACGAAGTCCATGTTGTGCTCGATCAGCACGACCGCGAGGCCGTGGTCGCGGAACGCGCGGCACAGCCGGGTGAGCGCGTCGATCTCGGCCGGGACGAGGCCGGTGGCGGGCTCGTCCAGGATCAGCACGCGCGGCCCGGACGCGACGGCCCTGATCACCTCCAGGAGGCGCTTCTGGCCATGCGACAGCGAGCCCGCGAGCTGCTCCGACCGTCCCGACAGGCCCGCGAACGCCAGCAGTTCGGCGGCCTCCGCGCGGGAGGCGGCCTCGCGGCGCCGGTAGGCGGGCAGCCGCAGGATCGCCGACGGCAGGCCGTACTTCTCGCGCCCGCGCATCCCGGCGAGGACGTTGTCCAGAACGCTCTGCTGGTCGAACAGGTGCGGGACCTGGAAGACGCGGGTGACGCCGCTCTCGGCGACCGCGAACGGGCGGTCCGGTGCCGGCTCGCCGCAGATCAGCACCTCGCCCGCGTCCGCCTTGTGGAACCGGGTGAGGCAGGCGACGGTGGTCGACTTGCCGGATCCGTTCGGCCCGATGATGCCGTGGACGCTGCCCGGGGCGACCGAGATGTCGACGCCGTCGACGGCCTTGACGCCGCCGAAGTGCTTGACCAGCCCGCGCCCCTCCAGGGCGGGGACGTCGGGGTCGACCGCGCCGGGCAGGACCGACTCGGGAAGGCCGCCGGACGGCTCGCGGTCCTCGCCCTCGGCGGGACGGCCGAGCCGGCTGCTCCGCCACGTACCGACGAGCCCCTTCGGGACCAGCATCATCGCGAGCAGCAGGGTGCAGCCGAGGAGCAGGGTGGTGTACCGGGCATGGTCCTTGATCAGCTCGACGACGGTCGCGATGACCGCGACGCCGAGCACCGGGCCGACGAGGGTCCCGATGCCGCCGAGGAACAGCCCGACGAAGAACACCAGTCCGTTGTCCAGGATCCCCACGTCCGGGTTGATGAAGCCGAGCTGCAGCGCGTACAGGCCGCCGGACAGCCCGGCGATCGCGCCGGAGAGGGTGAAGACGAGGGTCTTGGTACGGGTCGGCCTGATCCCCATGGCGGCGGCGGTGTCGGGGCTCTCCTTGACCGCCATCACCGCGCGCCCGACACCGCTGCGGACCAGGTTGCGCTGGACGATGTAGACCAGCACCAGCGCGGCGAGCGTGACGTAGTAGAACTGGATCTTGCTGAAGCCGCCGGGGGTCACCCCGACGATGCCGGTGACGCCGCCGGTGAGCGCGTGCCAGGCCTTGCCGCCCTCGACCATGATCAGGTTGGCGGCCAGCGTGATCATGCCGAAGTACAGGTAGGTGGCGCGCAGGCTGATCACCAGCACCAGCCCGGAGAAGACGGCGCCGAGCACCATCGCCAGCGCCACCCCGACGAGCCACGGCAGGCCCGACTTGACGGTGGTGACGGCGACGGCGTAGCCGCCGAGCAGTTGCATGCCGGTGTGCATCATCGACAGCAGCCCGCCGTACCCCATCGACAGGTTCAGCGAGATCGTCAGGATCGCGCTGATCGCGGCGGAGGCGACGAGCCCGTTGTAGTACGCGGAGTTGTAGCTGTAGAAGTCGGTGATCGCGGGCCAGGCGAGCAGCACGGCCGCGACCACGACGGTCAGTGCCGCGGGCAGCCGGCGCAGCAGGATGTCCAGCAGGGACGCCCTGGCCGGCGGCTTCACCTGCGCTTTGGTCGGTGCGCTCATCGGTGCGCCTCCATCGGTGCGCGGGTCTTCGGGTCGCCGGTCATCAGTGCGCCGCCATCGGCTTGCCGAACAGGCCGGACGGGAACGCCACCAGGATCAGCGCCAGCAGCCCGAAGACGACGAAGTCGCCGGTCGTGGCGCCGGCGAGGTTGCGGACGACGGCGTCCAGCAGCCCGACGATCATGCCGCCCGCCAGCGCGCCGCGCGGCGAGCCGACGCCGCCGATCACCGCGGCGGTGAAGCCCTTGATGGTGAACAGCAGCCCGGAGGCCGGCCCGATGAACAGCAGGGGCGCGGCCAGCAGGCCCGCGAAGGCGCAGATCACCGCCGCGAGCACGAAGCTGAGCAGGACCACCCGGCGGACCGGGACGCCCATGATCACGGCGGCGTCCGGGTCGTGCGAGGCGGCCCGGATGGCCCGCCCGTAGGCGGTGCGCCGCAGGAACGCGTCG
Organism: Actinomadura sp. 9N407; assembly: GCF_044326315.1. Lineage (NCBI taxonomy): Bacteria > Bacillati > Actinomycetota > Actinomycetes > Streptosporangiales > Thermomonosporaceae > Actinomadura > Actinomadura sp. 9N407. Next base: position 148,681 of record NZ_JBIRAW010000014.1, read on the forward strand.
TACCCGGCCATCACGGTCAGCGCGACGGCGATGGTGAGCAGCTGCTGCCAGCCGATCCGCTGCCCGAAGATCTCCAGATGCCCGGGTGCCAGCGCCTTCGGCCGCAGCGAGTCCACGTCGAAGTAGCCGAGGGTGAACAGCGCCTGGAAGATCATCGCCGCCGCGAGCGTCGCGATGATCCAGGCGTACCGGGAGCCCGACAGCCGCACCGGCAGCATGATCATTCGTTCGCTGAGCAGGCCCATTCCCACGCCGAGGACGAGGGTGACCAGCAGCGCCGCCGGCCATCCCCACTGCCACAGCGCGACCACCTGGTAGCTGATGGCCGCGCCGAGCACGATCGGCTCGCCCTGGGCGAAGTTCATCACCCGGGTGGGCTGGAAGACGATCGCCAGCGCCAGTGCGACCAGCGCGTACACCGACCCGGCGAACAGCCCGTCGATCCAGACCTGCGCGCTCACGACGGAGTGATCTCCTTGGTGTACCAGCCCTTGCCGTCCTTGGTCCACTGGTAGAGGTGCACCTGGTGGTAGAACTCGTGGCTCGGCCCGGGCTTGATGGCGTTGCCGGACGGGGTCTGCTCGGCCGTGAGGTCCAGCGCCTCGATGGCCGGCGCGAGCTTCGCGGAGTCGGTGCTCTTGGTGGACTTCACCACCTGCTCGAAGGCGTAGACGCAGTCGGCGGTGATCGCCGCGCCCTTCGGCGAGGTCGCCCCGGTCTTCGGGCCGACGTTCTTGCCGTACTTGGTCTCGATCGCCTCGATGTGCTTGCGGTAGCCGGGCTTCCACTGCGCCCGGTCGATGCGCTCGGGGTACTGGTAGAGCGCCGCCGGGAAGACCCCGCCCTTGGCGGCGTCCCCGGAGGCCTCGATGAACGAGATGTTCTGCATGCCGGAACCGGCGCCGACGAGCTTGCCCTTGTAGCCGGACTCCGACGCGGCGGCCATGGTCTTGGAACCGCCGACGCTGCTGGACACCATGATCGCCCCGGCGTCCTTGAACGTGTCCACGTAGGCGCGATGGCTCTGGTCGTCGGCCCGGCTCTTCTCCCAGCCGAGGTACTCGATGCCCGCCTCGGGAAGCAGCTTCTTCATCAGGGCGTCGGTGTTCTCGCCGGTGTCGTCGGCCTCGTAGACGAGACCGAGCGACTTGACGCCCTCCTTCTTCAGCCAGTCGACGACCATCTTGCCGTCGAGGTCGAAGGGGTCCTGCGAACGGAACCCGTACTTCAGGTCGGCGAAGCTGCCGGTGGAGACGGCAGGCTGGCAGTTGAGCTTCTTGCTCTTCTCGTACGAGCCCTTGGCGGCGTCGTAGAACGCGGTCAGCGAGGGGCCGATGACGAGCTTGACCGCGTCGTTGCCGGCCATCTCGTTGGCGGCCTGGACGGCCTTGCCCGGGTCCAGGCCCGAGTCGCGGACGACGAGCTTCAGCTGGGAGCCGTTCAGCCCGCCGGCGGCGTTGATCCGCTCGATCTCCACGTTCAGCGAGTTCTGCTGCGAGATGCCCAGCACCGCGAAGGGGCCGCTCATCGGGGAGATCAACCCGATCTCGATCTCCGGCTTGTCGCCCGCGCTCTTGCCCGAGCATCCGGTCGCGGTCACGGCGAGCGCCGCGAGCCCCGCGGTGATCGTGACTGCTGATCTGCGCATCGGCACCTCCGCCAGAGTGTTCCGTTTGACGGAACGCGATTCCGTAGAGATGGACGCTATAGAGCGGCCGCTCGGAGTGTCAATAGGTCTGACTTTTTCGCCGATGACGTTTTTGTTACGTGGTGAGCTGCGGGAATGTCGAGATTTGCCGTGCCCGCCGGGAGCGGCCGCGATGGCGGGCACGGCAGGGTGACGCCCTCCGGCCGGTGCGTTTCGGTGACTCGCGTTTCAGTGACTCAGTGCGGTTCAGTGACTCAGTGCGATTCGGTGACGTGGCCCATCAGAGCGGAGAGCCGTCCCGTGGCGGCGAGCAGCGCCTCGGCGCACGCCGCGGCCTCGTTCCGGAATCGCTCGACCGGCCCGCAGACGCTCACCACCGCCGCGGGCAGGCCGTGGTGGTCGAAGACCGGCGCCGCGACCGAGGCCGCGCCCGACTGTCGCTCGGCGAACGAGCGGGCGTAGCCGCGCCGCCGGATGTCGCGCAGTTCCTCGCGCAGCTCGTCCGGATCGACGACCGTCCGGTCGGTGACCCGGCTGAGATGGTCCACCGAGAGGTAGCCGTCGATCTCCGCCTCCGGCAGGAACGCCAGGAACGCCTTCGACGACGCGCCCGCGTGCAGCGGGTACGGCACGCCCAGCGCGACCGACATGATCACTTCCCTGGCCGGGGTCACCTGGTCGACGTAGACGCGCTGCGTCCCGATCCGGGACGACAGCGTCGCGGTCTCCCGGGTCGCGCGCGACAGTTCGGCCAGGTCCGGGGCCGCCAGCCGGCGGACGTCGATGTGGTCCAGATAGGCCAGGCCGAGCCGCATCGCGGTCAGCCCGAGCGCGTACCTGCGGGTCTGCTCGTCCACCTGGACCAGCCGGCGGCTGCGCAGCGAGGTGAGGATCCGGTGCACGGCCGGCTTGGAGATCCCGAGCGCGTCGGCGATCTCGGTGACGCCCAGCGTCCGGGAGCCGGCCTCGGCGAACAGCACCAGCACGTCCGCCGCCCGCTCCACCGTCGAGGCCGACTGCCCGAGCCGTTCGGGCTTCCCGAGCCGTTCGGAGGCGCCGGTCTGCTGGGACATGGCGGGGGTCCCTTCTCAGTCCCGGCGCAGGCCGATGGGCACGGGCGGGTCGGTGACGATCCTCGTGTCCAGGAACTCCCACCAGTCGTCCTGGGTGACGCGCTCGCCCTCCCACTCGGCATCGCCCTTCAGCCCGCCGAGGGCGGTGCGGTACGCGCCCCACGCGGCCTCGTCCTCGAAGGCCGCCCAGTTCTCGATCGTGTAGACCTCGCCGATCACGCTGTAGTACCAGCGGACCTCCTTGACCATGGGCAGGTCGCGGTAGAACCAGCGCTCGCGGTCCTCCAGCCAGGCCCAGAACTGCTTCTGGTTCCGCCGGGAACGCTCGCTCAGCTTCATCCGGTAGACGAGATAGATCATGCAGTGGCCTCCATGTTCCGCTAGACCTGTTCCGCTAGGCGCAACATCGTCACGTGCGACGGTCGCAGCCGACATCTTGTAACAGCTTTCCGTTAAATGGAATACCTGAGGTGGACGAAGGCGCGGCCGGCCCTCCCTGCCGGGACCGGATCGCCCGGGCCGAACGCCGTCCAGCGCGGCCCGTCCGTCCCGTCCGGCCACAGCACCCGCGCCGCCGCGGCGAACGAGGCGGGGGCGCGCTCGTACAGCCGGGTCTCCCCCGTGTCCCCCGAGCGCAGCGGCAGCCCGCCGTCCGGGATCGGTACGGTGAGCAGCGGCGTCCGCTCGGCGGTCCGGCCGGACGGCTCGGCGGCCTCGCCCTCGACGTAGGCGGGAGCACCGGAGAACCAGGCCAGAGCCAGTGCGCCGGTCTCCGTACCGGAGTCGCGGCGGGTGGCGCCAGCCGGAACCCAGCCGCGATCGCCCGGCCCGTAGAGCACTCCGGAAACGGTGAGTGCCCCTTCCAGAACGACGAACTCCTCGCCGCTGAGGTAGTGCCCCGGGCCGGGACGGTTCCAGCCGGGCGGGAAGCGGACGAGCAGGGTCGAGGCTCCGTCCGCCGGGTCGGCCTCCAGGCGCATCAGGTCCACGGCCGGGGTCGAGCCCGGGATCGTGAACGGCTTCCAGGGCAGTCCCGGCCCGGCCGGGTCCACGTCATCGAGATACAGGGTCACTGACTTCTCCCGGATGGTGTTTCTTCTTTTGGAACATCGTTTCAGATAGCATCCGGCCCGTCCCCGTCGCCGATCTCCGGAGAGCGCCCATGCTCAGCAGTCCCCGGCACGCCGTCCTCGGATGCCACGACCTCACCGCCGCCGCGCCGTTCCTGTCCGTCCTCGGCTTCACCGAACGGCGCCGGGACGTCCTGGACGCGGGCGCCGCCGCGGCCCTCTACGGGCTCGCCGGCCCCGCCGAGGAGGTCCTCTACCTCCCTGAGGGCGCCGAGAGCGGGGGCCTTCTCCTCGTCGCGGCACCGGAGGGGAGCACGGCCATCGCCGCCGGCGGCTACGGCGTCGACTTCTACACCCGCGACATCGAGGCGAGCGTCGCCGACCTGGTCGCGGCGGGCGGCACCGCGTCCCCGCTCGCCCGCTGGGAACTCGGCGGCCGCCCCTTCGCCGAATGCGGGATCATCGGCCCCGGCGGCATCAGGGCCGTCCTGGTCGAGGGCACGTCGCGGCGGGCGAGCCTGCTCGACGGCGACGCGTCCCGCCGGCACTCCGAACTGCAGGCCGCCGTCCATCTCACCTACGGGTGCGACGCGGACTTCTGGACGAAGCTCGGCCTGGAGTCGCTCTACTCGCAGCGGCTGGTGAACCCGGCGGTGGCCGCGCTCATCGGTCTCGACGACCCGGACGCCGAGATCGTCCTGGACCTGTTCTGGGACGGTCACGGCGCCCGCGTCGAGCTGATCAGCTTCCCCACCCTCGACCTTCCGAAGGGCGACGACGCGTTCGCCTCGGGCATGCGCGCGGGCGTGTTCCCCGTCCCCGGCCTGGACGCCGCCCACGCCCTGCTCACCGGGGCCGGTGCCCGTACCGGCGCCATCGTCGAGAGCGGCCTGCGCGGTGGCCGCGCCTTCACCGCCGCCAGCCCGGACGGCGTCCACCTCGAGCTCTGGACGGCCTGAAGCCGCTCGCTCCGCGGCGGGTCGCGGCGAGCCGTCCGGCTGGACGTTCACCGGGACGACCCGTCGCGGGGCCACCATCAGGCGTCGGGTCAGACCCCGCCAGGAGACGCTCACCTACATCATCGCTGTCAGGCGCGGGGCTCGTAGAGGGTGACGGAGACGCCGTTCGGTGTGGTGACCGACGCCGCGGCCCCCTTGCCGTGCAGCGGGTCGGCGGTCTCGACCGGCTCGCCGAGGACGCTGCCGCCCGTGCGCCGGACACTGTCCAGCGCCGCGTCCAGGTCGCGGGTACGCACCGCCCAGCCGCTGTGTCCGAGCGAACGGCCCGGACGCTGGGTGGGGCGGCGGTCGACGCCGTGCTCGCCCTCCGCCGACGTGACCTCGATCCGGGCCGTCTTCTCCCCGGCGAGGAACGCCAGCCGCATCCGGGTCCCGGACGGCAGGCCCGCGACCGTGTCGAAGCCCGGGGAGGAGAACACCACGTCGTACCAGACGGACATGCCGAGCCCGTCCGGCCCCCAGAACCCGACCTCGGCGTCCGCGTCGGGGACGTGGCAGACCACCGAGGTCAGCTCGGTGTAGAGGCGGCCGGGGTCGGCGTCCCAGGCGGCGGTCCCCCGAACGGTGGCGGGCTGCACGAACACGACCGCCGTGCCGTCGGGCGCCGGGCACACGCCCTGGGTGACCATGACCTCCTGCTCTCCGACCGCCACCCCGTAGGTGGCGGGCGGGGTCGACCAGGCGAGGCCCGCCTCGGTGAACTGGGCGTAGGCGGTCTCGATGTCCCTGGCGTACATGTCGATGCCGATCAGGCCGACGTCGAGGTTGTGCGGCTGCTCGGCGGGGGCGAGCGGCTCGGGGACCCGGACGAGGTGGATCCGGCCGGTATCCGCGCCGGCCGCGGCCAGGGCGACGGCCTCGACGCCGGCGGTCCCGGTCCCCCAGAGCGCGTCCGCGACGGCGGCGGGGACGGTGCCCTCCGCGGCCACCTCGTAGCCGAGCCGGTCGCGGTAGAAGGCGAGATGGGGATCGACGTCGCGGACGCCGACGATCGCGGCGGTGATGCCCTCCACCAGCGGGGCCGGTCCGTGGTCGCTCATGCGCGATCCCTTCATGTTCCTCGGTCCCGTCATGTTCCCCGGGCTCACTGTGTTCCCCGGGCTCATTGTGTTCCTCAGAACGGAATATCGTTCCATTATTCTGCCGGCTGACGCTAGGCTTCGGGCGGCGGCCTGTCAACGCCGGCCGCCCCCCACCATCGCCTGCGACCAGGAGGAGACCCATGCGCGCCGGAGTCCCGGGCATGCCCGTCAACGCCAAGCACCTCGGCGAATGGCGAGGCGAGTACATCCACCTCGACGCCGACGGAACGATCATCGACCGGCACGCCTCGCACCTGCGGTGCTGGGTCCCCGAGGACGGCTCGTACGACATCTTCCAGGTCAACACCTACACCTGGCCGGACGGCCGGGTGCAGTCGCTGGAGTTCGGCGGCACCCTGCGCGGCGCGGTCTGCCACTTCGACAACGAGCGGATCATCGGCGAGATGAGCCAGGTGGACGACCAGTCGATCGTCCTGACCTGGTCGTACAAGGACGACGCGAACAACTACCTGTACGAGCTCATCCAGCTGTCGCGCGACGGGCTGCACAAGTGCCGTACCTGGCACTGGATGGACGGCGACCGCCTGGTCAGGCGCACGATCATCAGCGAGTCCAAGGTCGCCTGAGCCGGCGCTCGCGGGGGCCACCGAGGCGGCCCCCGCCCGCCGCCGCACTGGCCCCGCAGTGGCCCCGCACTGCCGCGTTCCGCCCGATTGCAGCGTTCCAGATTTCTGCGCCGAACCCCTTCCGGGCCGGAGAGTCTCGGCCTACTATTCCATCCCTAGGAACGCTGTTTCGTTTTTGGCCTCACTCGCGGCTCTTCCCACTACAGAGGACAGCGGATGCTGCGGTACCTCGGACGACGGATCGCCGGACTCGTACTGGTCCTGTTCCTCGTCCTCACCATGGTCTTCTTCATGCTGCGGGCCGCGCCCGGCTCCCCCGTCGACGCCTACCTCGGGATGAACCCCACCCCCGAGAAGCGCGCCGCCGTCGAGCACCGGTTCGGGCTCGACCAGCCGATCTGGACGCAGTACGCCACGTTCGTCGGCAACCTGCTGCGCGGCGACCTCGGCGACTCGCTGTTCAGCGACCGCCCGGTCACCGAGATCATCGGGGAACGGCTGCCCGTCACCCTGGAACTGGGGATCCTGTCCCTGCTGTTCTGGGTCGTCATCGGCCTGGCCGCCGGCACCCTGGCCGCGCGGCGGCGGGACTCCCTCGTCGACGGCGCCGTCCGCGTCGTCAGCGTCATCGCCCTGTCGATCCCGAGCTTCTGGCTGGGCCTGGTCCTGGTCGTCGTGTTCGGGCTCTACGTCAAGGGCGTGCTCCCGTCCAGCGGCTGGGTCGCGTTCGGCGAGGATCCGGCGGGCAACCTGCGGAGCGTCGTGCTCCCCGCGCTCGCCCTCGGCCTCGGCTCCAGCGCGGTCATCGCCCGCACGCTGCGCGGCTCGCTGATCGAGACGCACCGCACCGACTACGTCTCGTTCGCCCGCGCGATGGGCATGTCCGAGAACGGCATCCTGCGCCGGATCGCGCTGCGCAACGCGATCATCCCGACCGCCACGGTGATCGGCCTGATGGTCGGGATGTTCATCAGTGGAACGGTCCTGGTGGAGACCGTCTTCAACGTCCCCGGGATCGGCCAGACCATCGTCGGCGCGTTCCGGCAGCACGACTACCCGCTGGCGATCGCCTGCACCCTGGTCACCGCGGTGGTGTTCCTGGTCGCCAACCTCGCCGTCGACTTCCTCTACTTCGCGCTCGATCCGCGGATCCGCGCGGGGTTCCTGAACGGGACGGACTGATGGACGCGACCGAGACCCTGACCACGGCCCCGCGGCCCGCCGTGCCGCGACCGTCCGAGCGCCGCCGCGCCCTCCCCCGGCCATCGGCCCTGACCTGGAGCGGGATCGTCCTGCTCGGTCTGTTCCTGATCCTGGCGGTGTTCGGCCCGATGTTCGCCGGCGACCCGAGCGCGCGAACGGGCGAGCAACTCGCCTCTCCCAGCCTCCAGTACCTGTTCGGCACCGACCACCTCCAGCGCGACCTGTTCGCCCGGACCGCGTCCGGCGCGCGGGTGTCGATGCTGGTCGCCTTCGCGGGCGTCGCGTTCGGCCTCCTCGTCGCGGTGCCCGCCGGGCTGGTCGCCGGCTACTACGGCGGGCGCTGGCCGGACGACCTGATCATGCGGATCCTGGAGGCGCTGCAGGCCCTGCCGCTGTTCGTCTTCGCGCTGTTCGTCCTCGGCGTCACCGGCACCGGCGACTCGCACATCGGGCCGCTGACGGTATCGGCCACCGCCAAGGTCGTCCTGCTGCTCGGCGTCGGGTTCATCCCGTACTTCGCGCGGGTCACGCGGTCGGCGACCCTCGTGGAGGCACAGGAGGACTACGTCGACGCGCTGCGCGTGCTCGGCGTCCCGCGGTGGCGGATCATCGGCGGCGAGCTGCTGGTGAACGTGCTGCCCCCGGTCCTGGTCCAGGCGTTCCTCTGGCTCGGTGTGGCGATCTTCGCCGAGAGCGCGCTGAGCTTCCTCGGCCTCGGCATCCAGCCGCCGCAGCCGAGCCTCGGCAACATCCTCGGCGACGCGACCGGCTACCTGCTGCTCGGCGCCTGGTGGTACTCGATCGTCCCCGGCCTGGTCATCCTCGTCGCCACGGTCGGCTTCAACCTCGTCGGCGACGGCCTCGGCGACGCCCTCGACGCCGACGGCCGCGGCTGAACGTCCCGGCAACGCACCACTGGCCCTTCTCTCCCCCCTTCTCTGAGGAGCACCCGATGCCCGACTCGATGCCCGACTCACCGTCCGACTCGAACCAGCACGTCCCCGGCGGCAAGGTCCTGAGCCGCCGCCGCTTCCTCGTGGCCACCGGCGTCCTGACCGCCGGAGCCGCCGCCGTCGCCGCGTGCGGCGGGGACGGGACATCGGACGGCGGCGCCGTCAAGAAGTCCGGCACGCTCGCGTTCGGCGTCACCTCCATCTCCGACTACCTCAACCCGCTCAGCACCACCTCCAGCCGGGTCCACTGGATCACCGAGTCGGTCGTGGAGTCGCTCTACACCTTCGACGCGTCGCTGGAGTCGGTGCCGCTGCTGGCCGACGGGGAGCCGGAGATCTCCGACGACGGGCTGACCTGGACGATCAAGCTGAAGAAGGGCATCACGTTCCACAACGGCGACGCGCTCACCGCCGCCGACGTCGTCGCCACCTTCGACTTCGTCACCGACCCGAAGAGCACGAGCGACTGGACCACCTACTTCGTCGGCTACGTCAAGAAGGCCACCGCGACCGACGACCACACCGTCACGATCAAGTTGACCACGCCGTTCGGGGTGCTGCGCTCCCATCTGACCAACCTGCCGATCGTGCACCGCGACTTCGTCGCCAAGACCGGTACCACCATGGGCACCGGCCCGTTCTCGATGGGCGCCATCACCCAGGGGCAGCGGGTCGTGCTGGCCCGCTTCGACGGCTACCACGGGACGAAGCCGGCCCTCACCGGGATCACCTTCCAGGCGGTCCCCGACCCGGCGACGCGGATGGTCAACCTCCGCGAGGACAAGATCCAGATCATGACGGACGTCCCGCCGGAGAGCGTCAAGCTGCTGAAGAAGTCCGCCGACGTGAGCGTGCACGAGGTCGCCGCCCCCAAGGACCTCGTCACCTACTTCGTCGCGAACAAGAAGCCGTTCGACGACGTGAAGGTCCGGCAGGCGCTCGCGTTCGCGATGGACCGCAAGGCCGTCCGCGACATCGTCTACGGCGGCGCGGCCGACATCGCCCAGGGCCCGATCGGCCCGGCGACCGAGGGCCACGACGCCGCTCTGAAGCTGTACGGGGAGGCGCCCGACATCGCCAAGGCCAAGGCGCTGCTCGCCGAGGCCGGAGTGTCCGGCCTGGAGTTCACCCTGATGGTCACCAGCGACCCGGTGCTGAAGAACGTCGGGCAGGTGCTGGCGCAGGGCTGGAAGCAGGCCGGGATCAACTGCACTTTGGAGACGCTCGACATCAGCCCCTGGGTGAAGAAGTGGGCCACCGGCGACTACCAGATGGCGATGACGGGGTTCGACGGCGGCTTCGGCGGCGGGCAGACCGCGTTCACGCTGCTGGGCGCGCTCAGCTCCGAGAACCCGCTGAACTTCGGCTACAAGAACGCCAAGGTGGACGCGCTGCTCGCCAAGGCGTGGGCGACCACCGACGACGCCGAGCGCGCCGCCGTCTGCAAGGAGATCAACGGGCTGGTCGCCGCCGACGCCATCGCGATCCCGCCCGTCCACCCCAAGCTCGTCATGGCGCAGCGCACCGAGATCACCGCGCTGGACAAGACGCAGATGAGCGTCAGCCGGATCGACGTGGCCTCGGTGCGAGCGGCCTGATGCGCCGCTCGCGAGAGCGCCCGGCCCCTGCCGCGGGCACCGGAACCGACGACACCGTACCCGCCGCCGGTCCCGGTTCCGGCGGCGGGGCGGCGGGCCGCCGGGACGGCGCGCTGCTGTCGGTCGCGGACCTGTCCGTCTCGTTCCGGACCCGGACGGGAGAGACCCGCGCGGTCCGGGACGTCTCCTTCGATGTGGCGCCGGGCGAGATCCTCGGCCTCGTCGGCGAGTCCGGATCGGGCAAGAGCACGGTGCTGACCGCGCTGATGCGGATGCTGCCCGGCAACGCCGCCGCGTCCGCCGGGCACGTCCGCTTCGACGGCACCGACCTGCTCGGGCTGCGCGAGGACCGGATGCGCCGGCTGCGCGGCGATCGCATCGGCCTGATCCCGCAGCGCCCGATGACGTCGCTGTCGCCGACCACGCCGATCGGCCGCCAGCTCCGCTGGCACCTGCCCGCGGAACCGGGCGTGAAGGCCGGCGGCGGTACGGGCGGAAGGGACGGGAGCGGCGAGGACGACCTGCTCGCGAAGCTGCTGCGCGAGGTCGGGCTCGGCTCCGTCCTGGACCGGCTGGGCGGCTACCCGTTCGAGTTCTCCGGCGGCCAGCTCCAGCGGATGCTGATCGCGGTCGCCGCGCTCGGCCGCCGCCCCGAGCTGCTGCTGGCCGACGAGCCGACCACGACGCTCGACGCGACCGTCCAGGCGCAGGTGCTCCGGCTGCTGCTGGAGCTACGCGACCGGGTCGGGCTGTCCATGATCTTCGTGACCCACGATCTCGGGGTGATCTCGCAGATCAGCGACCGGGTCGGGGTGATGTACGCGGGACGGCTGGTCGAGACGGCACCGGTCCGGGAGCTGTTCGCCGCCCCCCGCCATCCGTACACGCGCGCCCTGATCGGCGCGATGCCGGGCCTGCGTCCCCGGGGCGAGCCGCTGCGCACGATTCCCGGCACGGTCGGCGGCGCGAACCTCCTGCCGGGCTGCCCGTTCGCGCCGCGCTGCGACATGGCCGCCGACATCTGCGCCGAGGAGCATCCGGCCGCGCGCACCCTCGGCGCGTCCACGGTCAGCTGTCACCGAGCGGACGAGGTCCCATGAACGCCATCACCGCGGAGAATCTCACCAAGCACTACCCCGTGCGGTCGGGCGGCCGGGCGAAGGGACGCGTCGTGCACGCCGTCGACGACGTCTCGTTCGAGGTGCCGCCGGGACGGACGCTGGCGATCGTCGGCGAGTCCGGCTGCGGCAAGTCGACGATCGCGCGGATGCTCGTCCGGCTCGTCCGCCCGACCTCCGGCCGCGTCCTCGTCCAAGGCGAGGAACGGATCGACGCCCGCGCCATCCAGCTCGTGTCGCAGAACCCCTGGTCGGCGCTCAACCGCCGCAAGAGCATCCGGCACGCGCTGGAGCAGCCGCTCGCCGTGCACGGCCTGGCGACCGGCCGCGCCGCCCGTACCGCGCGGGCCGAGGAGCTGCTCGGCCTGGTCGGGCTGTCGCCCGACTACCTCACCCGCCGGCCCGGTGGGGTGAGCGGCGGCGAGCTGCAGCGCGTCACGGTCGCGCGCGCCCTCGCGGTCGAGCCGGAGGCGCTCGTGCTGGACGAGCCGACCGCCAGCCTGGACGTCAGCGTGAAGGCGCTGCTGGTGAACCTGCTGCTCGACCTGCAGCGGCGGCTCGGGCTGAGCTATGTGCTGATCACCCACGAGATCGAGATCGCCCGGCACATGGCCGACCAGGTCGCGGTCATGTACCTGGGCCGGCTCGTGGAGTACGGCGACGCCGAGCAGGTCTTCGGCGATCCCCGGCACCCGTACACGCGGTCGCTGCTGGCGGCCGTCCCCGGCCTCGCCGGCCTCGGGGACGGGGCAGGAGTACCGCCGCCTCCGTTGGCCGGGGACGTCCCGTCGGCTGTCGACATCCCGTCCGGCTGCCGCTTCCACACCCGCTGCCCGTCCGCCGCCGACGCCTGCCGGCGGACCGAGCCCATCCTGGAGGACTCCGGGGACGGCCGCCAGGCGGCCTGCCTCCGCCTCGCGGAACTGACGTCCATCGCATCACCCGCCGCCGACAACGAGCAGACATGACGAAGGAGACCTCATGACCGAGCCCACGCGGGACGGGGGCATCAGCCAGCGGGACGACGGCGGATACGCCACCGCGGACCTGGCCAAGGACGCCTGGACGCTCGGGGTCGTCCAGTCGCGGGTCCATCCGGCCACCGACGACGCGGCGCAGGAGGCCAACCTCGCGCACATGCTGCGGCTGATCGACAACTCCTTCCACACCGGCTTCGGACCCGCCCCCGACCTGCTGTTCTTCCACGAGTTCCCGATCAGTGGCTGGGACCGGTGGACGAAGGCGGAGACCGAGCGGCGCTGCATCGAGATCCCCGGGCCGGAGACCGAGCGGATCTCGGCCAAGGCGCGCGAGCACGGCTGCCACATCGCGTTCGGTGCCTACGTCCGCGACCCGGACTGGCCGGGCCACGTGCTCAGCATCACCACGCTGATCGGCCCCGACGGCGAGATCATCGCCAAGCACTGGAAGGCGCGCAACGTCAAGGGCGTGTTCCGCGGCTTCGAGCTGTTCACCACGACGACCTACGACGTGCTGGACCGGTACGCGGAGATGTACGGGGCGGACGCGGTGCTCCCGGTGGCGCGGACGGGGCTCGGCAACATCTCGATGTCATCCACCCAACTGGAACCGGAGTTGTTCCGGGCACTGGCGATCAAGGGGGCGGAGGTGTTCCTGCGCACCGCCAGCGGCAGCTTCTCGGAGGTGGACGTCCGCGCGTCGGCGCTGCACAACCGGGTCTACTGCGCCATCGTCAACAACTCGGTGCTGGACCGCGAGACGAGCTTCTTCGAGGACACCGGGGCGGGCGGCTCGGCCGTCTACGGCCCGGACGGCCAGGCCATCGCCGCCGCCGACAGCAAGTTCGAGAAGCTGATCCTCGCGCAGATCCCGATCGCGTCGTTCCGGGCGGCCCACCGCCAGCCCGACATCCACTGGGACCTCTACCGGCCGGTGTTCGAGAAGTACACGAGCCGCTTCGAGCCGAACCTCTACACCCCGTACCAGCCGCATGACCTGGAGGACGCCGGCCGCTACCTGAACGGCCGCTCCCGCTGGCAGTGAGCGATCCCACTGATCCCCTCACCCCGCCCGCATCGCGGGCGGGGTGAGGGAAGGGCTCTTTCAGCCCGCCGCGTCAGCCCGTCGCGCCGAGGGGGCGGGCGCCGTCCGGCCACCAGTCGCCCGCACCGTACGGGTCGGCGAGCGGCTGGGAGCCGTGCTCGTGGACGATCCGCCAGCGCTCGCCCTCCAGGCGCAGCAGCCAGGTCATCCGCATCCGGAGCCGGCCCTCATGGCCGTCTCCGCAGACGTCGTAGTCGACGACGCCGGTGACCTGGCCGAGCGAGCCGGACTCGAACACATGCGGGCCCTCGACCCACTGGTAGGCGTCGATCCTGATGGGGGCCTCGAAGTAGGCACGCCACCCCTGCTGGATCCGGTCGCCGCCGCGGGTGGTCCAGCGCGGTCCCTCGGGAAAGACGTAGGCGTCGGATTCGCCGGAGAACGCGTCGAGTACGGCGTCGAGGTCGCGGTCGATGACCGCCCGCAGCATGTCCTCGGCCGCGGCGAGCGGGGTTCCCGCCGGTTTTCCGCCCTGTTCAGCGGGCATGTTCGTGTTCCCTTCGTGGGTCGGCTACGGTTTCGGAAGGGCGCTCGGGGGCGCCTTCCAGTGGAACGGCTTTACACTGAACGAAACAGCCATCACCTCTCATGTCCGGCCGACGTCCGGCCAGAGGATCTGGAAGGAACCACGTCCATGACCAGCACCGTCCGCCCGAGCGAGCCCTCCCCTCTCGCCGAGGAGCGCGGGGGCACCAGCCAGACCATCGCCACGGTGGAGCGTGCCTCCGACGTCCTCATGTACTTCGCGGAGCAGCGGTCGGCGACCCTCGGCGTCACCGAGGTGGCCAACGCGCTCGGGCTCTCCAAGGCGGCGGTGCACCGCATCCTCACCTCGCTGCGCGGGCACGCGCTGATCGAACTGGACGAGTCGACCCGGCGCTACTCGCTCGGCCTCGGCGCGATGAAGCTCGGGATGGCCTATCTGGAACGGATCGACGTGCGGTCGGTCGCCCGTCCCGAACTCGTCGCCCTCTCCGAGCTCACGATCGAGACCGCGACGCTGTCGGTCCGGTCCGGCTGGACGCGCTCGTACATCGACCAGGTGCCGCCGCGCCGCGAGCTGATCATGTCGGTGACGCTCGGCGTCCCCTACCCGCTGCACGCCGGCGCGTCGTCCAAGGCGTTCCTGGCCTTCCTGTCGGACGAGGAGGTGGAGCACTACCTGGCGCAGCCCTCGCTGGAGCAGCTCACCCCGGCGACCATCGCGAACGCCGCCGGGCTGCGCCGCGAGGTCGAGGAGATCCGCGCCCGCGGCTACGCCCGCTCCACCGCCGAGCGGCAGTCGGGCGCGGCGTCGGTCGCCGCGCCGATCCTGGACGAGCGGAACCGGCCGATCGCCGTGATCAGTGTCAGCGGCCCGATCGACCGGTTCACCCAGGAGGCCGAGGCCTGCGCCGAGGCGCTGCTGCAGGCGGTGCGGCGGCTGTCGGAGCGGTTCGGCCACCGTCCCGCCTGACGACCGGCCAGGCACACCGGACCATCCCGGCACGCCCGACCGGCCCGGCACGCCGGGAGAACGTTCGCCGAGGTCACGCATTCAGTACGCCGTCATCCCAGGCTTGACCACACCCAGCACCGCCGCGACGACGACGAGCGTCCAGATGGCCAGGACGTACGGGATGCTGCCCTGCACGGCGCCACGGATGTCACGTTCCACTGCGGGGTCACTGCCCTTGGCGACCAGCGTGCCCCAAGCGGCACCGAACGGCTGGAGCTTCACCCGGATCATCAGGCCGGCGGCGATGCAGAGGGCGTAGGCGGCGACCTTGCCCGCCAGCCACTTGGGGTTGGACGTCACACCGAACGGCTCGTCCACCACGAAGGTGTACGCGGCGGCGCCGAGCAGGACCGCGATGAGGCCGCCGCGCACCACCAGGTCGGTACGGTGCACCAGGTCGCCGAACCGGCCGGGCTTTCGACGGTAGTCGGCGATCACGAGCCAGAGCCAGATCAGCGCGAGGACCCAGATCGCGGCGAGCCGCCAACCGCCGAAGGTGTCGCGGCCGAGCTCGTCAGCGGCCATCAGCGTGATGCCGCTGGGCAGGAAGAGCACCAGGCAGATCCGCGGCGCCATGTCGACGACGTGCATGATCTTCACCGCGACCCCGCGGGCCTCGGTGGACAGCTCCCGCTTCAGGATGAACCGGCTGGAGTAGAAGACGCCGAGGTCGCCGCCCAGCCAGTAGACGAAGAGGACGATGTGCAGCAGGATCGCCCAGCTGTGCAGGGTCCAGCCATGGGTGCCGGTCACGGATCCTCCGTCGGGGGGTAAACGTCAGACTATTATTCGTACCATCATTCCGGTTTTCTCGGAACACCGTTACAGTCGGCGGAACAAAATCACGCACGTGAACGAGCACAGTCGCCGGAACGAACTCTCGGGAGGTCCGATGGGACGAACGATCGACGTACGCGATCCCCGTACCGGGCGCGCGGACCACACCCTCACGTGCGCGGACGCGGCAGAGGTCGGCGCGGCGGCCGCCTCGGCCCGCGCCGCGCAGCCGGAGTGGCTCGCCCTCGGCGTGCCGGGCCGCGTGGCCGCGCTGCGCCGGTTCCGGGACGCGCTCGCGGAACGCGGCGAGGCGATGGTGGCCGCGCTGGTCCGCGACACCGGCCGGCTGGCGGTCTCCCGGCTGGAGGTCGACAGCGTCCTGGCGTCCCTGGACCGCTGGTGCGATCGGGCACCGGGCCTGCTCCCGGAGCCCGGCACCGTCCCGACCTCGATGCCGGGGGTCGGCCTGCGGCAGGATCCGCTGCCGTACGCGGTGACCGGCGTGATCAGCCCGTGGAACTTCCCGCTGCTGCTCGCGATGATCGATACCGTGCCCGCGCTGCTGGCCGGCTCCGCCGTCCTGCTCAAACCGAGCGAGATCACCCCGCGCTTCGCCGCCGTCCTGCGCGACTGCGTCACGGCCGCCGCGCTGGACGGCGTCCTCGGCGTCATCGACGGGGACGGCGCGACCGGCGCGGCCGTCGTCGGCACAGTGGACCTGGTCTGCTTCACCGGAAGCGTGCGGACCGGCCGCGCGGTCGGCGCCGCGGCGGCGGCCAGGTTCATCCCCGCGTTCCTCGAACTCGGCGGCAAGGACCCCGCGATCGTCTGCGCGGACGCCGACCTCGACCGCGCCGCGCGGGCGATCCTGTACGGCGGGGCGGTCAACACCGGCCACTCCTGCATGTCGATCGAACGCGTCTACGTGGCCGAGCCCGCGTTCGAGGAGTTCGTCGGCCTGCTGGTCGGGCGGGCCCGCAAGATCGGCCTGGCCTACCCCGAGGTGACCGACGGCGAACTCGGCCCGGTGATCTCCGCAGCCCAGGTGGCGATCATCGAGGAGCAACTCGCCGACGCGGTCGCCCGTGGCGCGACCGTCCACTGCGGTGGCGAGATCCGCGTCCTCGGCGGCGGCTCCTACCTGGAGCCCACCGTCCTCACCGGCGTCGACCACACGATGAAGATCATGCGGGAGGAGACGTTCGGGCCGGTGCTGCCGGTCATGCCGTTCAGCGGCACCGACGAGGCGGTGGCGCTGGCGAACGACAGCGAGTTCGGCCTGTCCGCCGCCGTGTTCGCCGCCACCACCGAGGCCGCCCTCGCGGTCGGGGAACGGCTGGAGGCGGGCGGGATCAGCATCAACGACGCGTCCCTGACCGGGTTCGTCCAGGACGGCGAGAAGAACGCCTTCAAGTCCTCGGGCCTCGGCGGATCCAGGATGGGCGCCGCCTCCATCCGCCGTTTCCAGCGGCAGCGCTCCTTCCTGATCCGTTCCCCCGAGGACGCGGCGCCCTGGTGGTGGTGACCTGGTGGTGGTGACAGCGCTCAGGACCTCTTCGTCGGGCGGACTTCGATCTCGACACCGGCCGGGCCCCGCAGCGAGGTGGCGTCGATAGGGGCACCGCCCGCCTTGACCAGGTCCGCCAGGGTGGCGGCCGGGTCGTCGGACGCGAACACCAGGCGGCGCAGGCCGAGCGGGCGGCCGGACAGGTCCTCGGCGTCCACCCCGCCGAACGACATGATCTCCAGCCGGGCGGGCGCGTGACCGGGCGAGACGAGGAACGTCAGCCGCAGGGACCCGTCTGCGGGGATCCCGGTCATCCGGTCGAACGGCTCGCCCGACATCTCGCCCTCGAAGAGGATCTGCAGGCCGCCCGCCTCGACGAAGAAGCCGACGGCGGCGTCGTGGTCGGCGGGAACGATCACCGCGGTGTGCAGTTCGCCGTGCGGCCGGGCGGGGTCCCCCTCCAGCGCCGGGCTCGGCCGGTGGCCGCCGGCGACGGCTCGCGGGATCGTCCACCAGACGCCGTCCGCGCCGAGCGCGACGAACTCGCTGAGCGTCGCGGCGCCGTAGGGGTAGGTCACCCGGTCGCGGGACCGGCCGCCGGCGGCGTCGATGGCGGCGGCCGTCCGCTCCAGGTCGCGCGAGTAGATGCCGAGCAGGCGCGGCCCGATGTCCCAGAGCCTGGGGGCGGGCAGGTCGGGGGCGTCCGGCGCCGCCACCAGCCGGAGCCGTCCGGTGTCGCCTCCCGGTGCGCCGAGCAGCGCACCGTCCGCGTCCCGGTGCAGGACGTCCAGGCCGAACGCGCGGGTGTGGAAGTCGACGGACGCGGCGAGGTCACGCGTGGCCACCACGGCCTCGATGACGGCTCCGAGCGGCATATTTCCTCCAGTGGAACAATGTTTCATTTCGACGGCAACCTAGGCCGGGGTGTTCGCAGGCGTCAACCGTCCACCTTCCAGCGAAGCGCCATGACCTTGCACCGGAACGCCATCACGGGCACCATGGAACCAGATCAGTGGAACATTGTTCCTTTAAACGGAACGAAGGAGCGAGCGTGCCGACGGATCAGCAGGTGCGGACGGATCAGCGGTACGACCTCGTCATCGTCGGAGCCGGTACCGGCGGCATCCCGTGCGCCATCGAGGCCGCGGCCCGGGGCGCACAAGTCCTATTGGTGGAGAAGGACTCCCGGATCGGCGGCACCCTGCACACCACCGGCGGCCACATGTCGGCCGGCGGCACCCGGCGGCAGCGGGAGCGCGGTATCGAGGACTCTGTGCAGGAGCACATCGCCGACATCGAGCGGATCAGCGGCGGCACCGCCCGTTCCGACCTGGTCGAGCTGGCCGCCCGGCACGCTCCCGAGACCATCGACTGGCTGGACGCCCAGGGATTCGAGTTCGCGGCCGAGTCGCCCCGGCTGGTCTACGGGCACGAGCCGTACGGCATCCCCCGGACCCACTACGGCAAGGACGCCGGCCTCTCCATCCTCGCCGTGCTCCGGCGCCTGCTGGACGAGCAGATCGCCGCCGGACGCGTCGACCTGTGGCTCGGCAGCGCCACGATCGGCCTCACCGAACGGCCCGGCGGCACCCCGAGCGTCACCGTCCTGCGCAACGGGGTCGAGGAGGTCGACGTGCATGCCCCGGCGGTCGTGATCGCCACCGGCGGCTTCGCCTCCGATCGGGAACTGTTCGAGGAGATCGAGGGAGCGACCCTCGTCAGCGCCGCGCATCCGACGTCCACCGGCGACGGCATCGTCATCGCGCGGGAGGCGGGCGCGGCGATCGCCGGACGCGGCCAGTACCTGCCGACCTTCGGCGGGCTCCCGCACCCCACCACTCCCGGCAAGGCCTACTACGACGAGCGCCCACTGCTGATCGCCTCCGAACGCCCCCCGTGGGAGATCTACGTCGACCGCACCGGCCGCCGGTTCGTCGCCGAGGACGAGCCCAGCATCGACCTCAAGGAACGTGCGCTCGCCACCTCCGCCGACGGGACGTTCTGGACGGTCTTCGACGACACGGCGCGGCTCGCCTCGGTCCCGATGGTCATCGGCTGGAGCCCCGACGATGTCGCGGCCAAGGCGGGCGTGCGCCCCGGCATCCACAAGGCGGACACGCTCACCGAACTGGCCGCCCTCACCGGCATCGCCCCGGACGGCCTCACCGCCACCGTCGAGCGTTACAACGAGGCGGTCGAAGCCCGGCACGACGCCGAGTTCGGCCGCACCCATCTGCCCGCCCCCATCGCGGAACCCCCGTTCTTCGCCATCCAGAACCACGCCATCACGCTCATCACGTTCTCCGGCCTGGACGTCGACGAGCAGCTGCGCGTGCGCCGCACCGACGGCACCCCGATGGACGGGGTCTACGCCGCCGGCGAAGTGATCGGCGCCGCCGCCACCTGCGGCAACAGCTTCTGCGGCGGCATGCTCGTCACCCCGGCCCTCTCCTTCGGCCGCCTACTGGGCAGCCGCCTGGCCCCCGCGCGAGCCGATTGACCGCGCGGGGTCGAAGCTGGCGGGCTCATCCGGCGGCCAGTCCGTTGCCGATGATCCAGCCCATGCCGAAGGCGGAGAGCAGGCCGTTTCCTGACAGGTAGCCGTCGGAGTGGGGGCCGGCCAGGCCGCAGGCGGTGCCGCCGCCGGCGTACAGGCGGGGGATCGGTGCGCCCATGCCGTCCAGGACACGGCCGTACGGGTCGATCACGAGGCCGCCCTGAGTGGCGAGCAGGCCGTGGGTGACCCAGGCGAGATGGTACGGCGCGGTGAGGTGGCGGCGGCCGGGCAGCGGGGTCAGGGCGCGCTCGGTCTCTTCGAGCGTCCGG
This sequence comes from Actinomadura sp. 9N407, assembly GCF_044326315.1. Taxonomy (NCBI): domain Bacteria; kingdom Bacillati; phylum Actinomycetota; class Actinomycetes; order Streptosporangiales; family Thermomonosporaceae; genus Actinomadura; species Actinomadura sp. 9N407. The sequence goes on from NZ_JBIRAW010000014.1 coordinate 168,725, forward strand.
CCCAGCGAGGCGGCCAGGTCCTCGATGGTGGGGCTGTCGTGGATGGCGCCTGCGGCGAGGGATTCCCGCATCATCTCCGACTCGCGGGTGGCGGCCATCGCGGTGGCGTCCCAGATCATCGCGGCGCGTTCGCCCGGCTGCCGCGCCAGGATGCCGGCCATGGACGAGTAGCCCTTGGACTCCTCATCGACGAAGCGCTCGCCGTCGAGGCCGACCAGGACCGCGCCGTTGAACGGCAGCGCCGGGGACACCCGGGTGCCGTGGTCGACGACGACGAGGCCGGAGCGCAGGCCGGAGCCCATGTTCCGCACCTGCCCGCCGAGACGGCGCGCCCAGGCGAGCCCGTCGCCGGTCGAGGTGGAGACCCCGCCGTAGAAGGGGGTTCCGATGTGGGGCAGGTGCTCCTTGACCAGGGCCTGGTCGCCTGCGAAGCCGTCGGTGGCGAGGACGACGGCTTCTGCCCGGACGCGTTGCAGGGAGCCGTTCTGAGAGATGACGACGCCGGCGACCTCGCCGTCGTGGGACACGAGGTCGACGGCGGGGGCCTCGTCGACGAAGGCGATGTTGTCGTGGGCTTCGAGGAGGGCACGCAGGTGGCGCATGAGACGGGCGCCACCGAGCCGTCCGGTGTCGGTGTGCAGGCGCGGGGCCGTCATGCCCGCGCGGGGCATGTCGGCGCCGAGCTCGATGGGGTAGCCGGTGTCGGCGATCCATTCCACGAGTTCCGGGGCCGCCGCGCAGAGCGCCTCCACCACCGGGCGCCATTCCTCGTCGCCGCTGGCGCGGAGGATGTCGTCGGCGTGCCGCCGCGGCGAGTCGTCGATACCCGCGGCCGCCTGCCAGCGGGTGCCTCCGGCGGCGAGAGAGCCCGAGGAGATGGCGGCGTTGCAGCCCTCGCGGGTGGACTTCTCGAAGACGGCGACGATGAGGGCGGGATCGCGTGCCGCTCGGAGGGCGGCCATCACACCGCACGCCCCGCCGCCGACTATGGCGACGTCGACCTCGGTGTCCCAGCCGTCCGCTGTCACGTGAGGGTCCTGCTCGTACCGTAGAAGTCCCGCGCGGCGTCGATCAGCGGGCGGGGCGGGCGCGCGCCGTAGAACCCCTTCCGTGCCGGGGCGAGCCCGCTGGTCTGGAACTGGGCCGCGCGCAGCTCCGCGACGCGGACGCAGGTACCGAGGGAGTCGAGCACCGGCACGTCGTCGACCCGGGACAGTCCCTGGTCGGCGAGGAACACGTTGAGCGGTCCCTCGCCGGGGACGATGACGTTCGCGCCTGCCTCGATCGCTTTGCGTGCGGCCCGGACGAACGCGTCCAGCAGGGGCTTCGGGTCGGCGTACGCGGCCATCACGTCGGTGAACTCCGCCTCGACCTGGACGATGGGGCCGACGAGCTGGTCCAGCCTGTAGTTGCGCAGGTTGCGGCGCAGTTGGGGTTCCAGGGCGCCGATGAAGTTGACGATCCCGACACGGTCGCCGAGCGCACCTGCCATGAGTACCGAGGTCTGGCCGAACGCGACGACCGGGATGTCGACGACCGTCCGGACCTCCTCGTACGCGGTGTCGGGGATCGTCGCGATAAGGAAGGCGTCATATCCCTCGTCCTCCGCCCGCAGAGCGGCGTGCACGAACTGCTCCTTATGCAGCCCGGCGAGGTAGGCGTAGCCGATGTGCGTCCCCGGGTAGTCCGACGGGTACGTGCCGGGCTTCATCCCGTGAAAGTCGATCTCGGTGCCGGGACCCGCCTGTGACCGCAGGTGGCGGGCCAGCGCGTCGCGGTAGTGCGGTACGTCATCGAGGACCGTGAACGATTGGTGCCAGATCCGCATGCTCACGCCCCCGCCATGAACGCGGCCGCGTTCACTCCGGCGATCCGGCCGAACGTCGCGCCGCGCAGCACCGAGGTGGAGCCGGTGTAGTTGGAGTAGTACAGCCCGGTCAGCTCTCCCGCCGCGTACAGGCCGGTCATGGAACGGCCGTCGCGGTCGACGACCTCGGCGGCGGCGGTGGTCTTGAGGCCGCCGAAGGTGAAGACGTTGGCCGCCATGATCGGGTACGCGGCGAACGGCCCTTGCGCGATGGGCCGGCTCCAGTTCGACTTCGGGGGGACGCTCCCGTCAGTTGCGAGGCCGTCGGTCGCGAGGCCGTCGGGGATGGTGGGGTCGAAGCCGTCCGAGGAAGGGCAGGCGGCGTTGTACGCCTCGATGGTGGTTTCCACGGCCGCGACGGGCAGTCCCAACCGTGATGCGAGTTCGCCGATGCCGCCGGCGGTGACCGGCGGAATGTCGGTGCGGACGCCCGCCATCAGGTTCGGCACCGCCAGCCCCTGCTGATCGAGGATCACCCAGGCGATCCCGTCGGTCTGGTCCTGGATGGCACGGGTGGTCCGCTCGTACCAGGCGTCGACGGTGCCGCGCGCCTCGTCGACGAACCGCCGCCCCTCCTTGTTGATCAGCACGCCGTACGGGAAGCAGAAGATCGCGGCCTCGGCCTCGCCGCTGCGCGGGTCGACCGGCTCGGCGTGGAAGAGGGCGAAGTTCCCGGCGGTGGCGGCGCCGAGCGCCAGCGCCATCTCCAGCCCTTCACCCTTGTTGTAGTTGCCACCCCTGGCGACGGGACGGCAGGTCAGCGCCCTGTCGCCGTGGTAGCGGGCCATCAGTTCGGCGTTGCCCTGGTAGCCGCCGCTGGCGAGGACGACGGCGCCCTCGAACGTCGCGGGACCGCCGGAGGTGTGCGCGAACACACCGCTGACGCCCCGTTCAGAGAAGGTGAGCCGGCGGGCCGTGGTCTCGAAGTGGAACTCCACACCGAGCCCGCGCGCGACCTTGCCCATCGTCTCCACGATGGCGAGGCCGCCGCCGACCGGCGCCATCCGGGTCGTCGACCGGGTGAGGAACGGGGTCGGCATGAAGTCGAACCGGACGCCGTGGCCCGACATCCAGCGCAGCGTCGGCGGCGCGCTCTCGGCCAGCGTGGCGACGTAGTCCGGGTCGATGGTGTGGGTGGCGCGGTAGAGCGCGCTCTGCCGCCGGGGCGGGAGCACCGCGTCGTCGACGACGGACGGATCGGGGTGCCCCATGAAGTCGTCCACGAGGGCGTCCTCGAAGCCGTCCGCGACCTCCTCCGCCGACTTCATCCGCAGGAACGCCTCGGTGTGGCGGGTGTTGCCGCCGGTCTCGGCCTCCGGGGAGCGCTCCAGAACGGCGACGCGGGCGCCGTCCTCGGCCGCCGCGACCGCGGCCGACAGGCCCGCGACTCCGCCGCCGACCACGACGACGTCGTACCGGTGGGTCTGCTCGGTCATGATCGGCCCTCAGAACCCGAGCTCGGCGGAACCGGTCACGGAGCCGAACAGCGGCAGGATGTTCGTCACGGAGAACTCGTGGAAGTCGGGACGGAACGAAGCGCACATGTCCTCGACGACGGTCACCTGCAGGCCGGAGTCGGAGGCGTGCCGGGCCGCCGACTCGACGACCAGGTTGGTGGCGACGCCGCCGAGGACGACCTCGGTGACCCCTTCGGCCGCCAGGACCTCGCGCAGCGCCGTCCCCACGAACGGGTCGACGCAGCCCTTGTCGATGACGGGCTCGCCCGCGACCGGTGCCAGCGCCTTGACGATCTGCGCCTCGGGCGAGTCCGCGAGCATCGCGCGCTGCTCCTCGTACGGGTCGAAGCGGGGCAGCCGGTTGGTGCGCAGCTTGTAGGACGGGTCGAACGCGAGCCGTACATGGACGACGAGCACCCCGGCCGCGCGGGCGGCGGTGAGCACCCGCTCGGCCGTCGCCAGGACGCCTCGTTCGGCGATCTGCGCGGCGAGCGGGGGCATCCGCAGGTGGGGCCCCTCCTCGCAGAGCGCGACCTGGTAGTCGAGCATGAGCAGGGCCTTCTTTGCTGCGGTCATCACAATCTCCTTGGGGGTCGAAATGGGCGTTACCAGGCGGACCAGCCGCCGTCGACGTACACGACCTGGCCGGTCATGTACGAGGCGGCGGGGCTCGCGAGCAGGAGCAGGGGGCCGGTGAGGTCGGTGTCGGGATCGCCGAGCCGGCCGAGCATGGTCCGTTCGCCGAACCACCGCAGCCGGTCGGGCTCGGCGCCGAGCGCGGCGGTCATCTGGGTGGGGTAGAAGACGCCGGGGGCCAGGCAGTTGACGTTGATGCCGTGCGGGCCGAGTTCGGCGGCCAGCGACCGGGTCACGTTCACGACGCCGGCCTTGGACGCGTAGTACGCCGACTCGGGGACGGGTCCGACACGCTCGGCGTAGACGGTGGTGAGGTTGACGATGCGGCCGCCACTGCCCTGCCTGGTGAGCGCCTTGCCCGCCTCGCGACCGACCAGCCAGGTCCCGGTGAGGTTGACCCGGACGACCCGTTCGAACTCCTCGACCGAGGTCTCGTCGTACGGTTTGCGCAGCATGACGCCCGCGGCATTGACCACGACGTCGAGCCGGCCGTGCGCGGCGATGGCGCCGTCGATGAGGGCCGCGACGGAGCCCTCGTCGGTGACGTCGACCTCATGCGTGCTCGCCTCGCAGGCCCGCGCCGTGGCGGCGAGGTCCTCGGCGCGCGAAGCCAGGTCGGCGACGGCGACCTTCGCACCGGCGCCCGCCAGAGCCTGCGCGGCGCGTTCGCCGAGGCCACCGGCGGCAGCACCGACCACCAAGGCGACCTGGCCGGTCATGTCGAACGGTCCCCTAGAACGCACCCCGGGGGTCTGGGGGTCCGCCCCCAGAGGCAGCACTGGCACTTCGGGCGAAGCCCCGGGGGTCTGGGGGTCCGCCCCCAGAGGCAGCACCGTCACCACTGGATCTCGCTTTCCTCGCCGGCGGCGTTCCGGCCGGCGAGCCGGCCGAAGACGCCCGACTTCCCGATGGAGGTCCCGGTCATGTAGCCGACGCCGTGGAAGCCGCCGGTGATCTCGCCGGCCGCGTAGAGGCCTTCGATCGGCTTGCCCCACCAGTCGGTGACCCGCATGCGGGTGTCGACGGTGAGTCCGCAGTACGTGGCGAGCACGACGGTCCCCGACGGGTGGGCGTAGAAGGGCGGCCGGTCGATCGGTACCGGTCGGCCGACCCCGCCGGACAGGTGCGCTCGTCCGAACGGGTCGTCCTGGCCCTGTGCGGTCGCGGTGTTGTACTCGCCGACCGTGCGCTGCAGAGAGCCCTCGGGGAGGCCGATCTCGGTCTCCAGCCCGGCGATCGTGTCCGCCTTGAGGAGCATCCCGGCCCGCTCGCGTCCGGCGAACTCGTAGATCGGTACCTCGTCGTTGGCCAGGGCCATCGTCCGGGCGTCGAAGACCTGCCAGGTGGTCACGCCGGGCTGGGCGAGCGCGGCGTCGCCGATCTCCTTGTAGTTCTTCGACTCGTCGACGAACCGGCGTCCTTCGCGGTTGACCGCGATCGCGCCCTTGTAGACGGCGAGGATGCCGGTGCCGTCCTCGTCCGGGTGCTCGACGTGGAAGTGCCCGTAGGTTCCCTTGATGTACGGGGTGTCGCGTACTCCCGCTCCCAGCGCCATGGCCATCTTGAGGCCGTCGCCCTGGTTGCCGGTGCCGCCCTGGCGCAGCGCGTGCTCCATCTGCGGCGCGAACGTTTCGAGCAGTTCCGCGTTCATCGAGAAGCCGCCGGTGGCGAGCACGACGGCGTCGGCCCGTACCTCGCGGCCGCCGGCGAGCCGGGCCCCGGTCACCCGGGAGCCGTCGCACAGCAGCCGGGCGGCCGGCGCGTCGAACATGATCCGGGCGCCGAGCCCACCGGCCGCCTTGAGCAGCAGTTCCAGCATGCGGGTGGTGTCGGTGGGGTGGCTGCGCGGCACCGACTGGCCCGAGGCCGCGTGGATCTCGCCGTACCGGACGCCGTGCTCCTTCAGCCAGCGGTAGGTCGCCAGCTGGTGCTCGCAGTACAGCTCGACCAGCGCCGGATCGCTGCGCCGCCTCCCGACTTCGAGCAGGTCCTCGCGGAGCAGTTCGACGGAGTCGGCGATGCCCTGCTCGGCCTGCTCGTCGGTACCGGCGAACGCGGACAGGCCCGCGGACTTCACGGTGGAGCCGCCGATCTCGCCGGTCTTCTCCAGCAGTACGGCGTACCGGCCCGCCTCGGCGGCCGCCAGCAGCGCGGCGCATCCGGCGAGGCCGGCGCCGAGGACCAGGACGCCGACGTGCTCGGGCGGGTCCGTCTCGACCGGCAGGCCGGGGACGGAGCTCACGTGGCGCTCCCCAGCTCCCGGTCCAGCGCAGTCTCGGCGGCGCTGAACCGCGGCAGGTTGAACAGGTTCTGCCGCTCCGACCAGCCGGCCATCCGGTCGGCCCGGGAGGCGGTCTCGCCGTGCTCGCGCAGATGCTCCAGCGCCTCCCGGCCGGCCAGATGCATCGAGCGCATCAGGTAGTTGGCGAACAGCACGACACCGAAGCCAAGCTCGGCGTACTCCGCCAGCTCCAGCTGCGGGGTCTTGCCGCCCTCGACGACGTTGACGATCAGCGGTACGCCGGCCAGCTCGCGGCCGACCAGGGCGAGCTCGCCGACCGTCCGGGGCGCCTCGATGAACAGCACGTCGGCACCGGCCTCGGCGTAGGCGCGGCCACGCTCGATCGCCTCGTCGATCCCGTCGGCGGACCGGGCGTCCGTACGGGCGATGATCACGAGCCCGTCATCGGCGCCCGCCCCCGCGCTCCGCGCCTCGCACGCCGCCGCGATCTTGGTCTGCATATGGCCGGCCGGGATGAGCGTGTGGGAGTCGAAATGGCCGCACCGCTTGGGCATCTCCTGGTCCTCCAGCTGGAGGCCGGCCACCCCGGCGCGTTCCAGCAGCCGGACGGTGCGCATCGCGGCGAGCGGGCCGCCGTAGCCGGTGTCGGCGTCGCAGATCAGCGGGACGCGGGTCGCCTCGGCGAGCCTGCCTGCATGATCGACGACCTCCGTCTGGGAGATCAGCCCGATGTCGGGCAGGCCGAAGCCGGCGTTGGCCAGCCCGGCACCGGTGGCGTAGACGGCGGCGAACCCGGCCTCCTCGATGAGCCGTGCGCCCAGGGCGTCGGTCGCGCCCGGCAGTACCAAGGGCTCGATCGCCCCGCCCTGCCCGGCCCCCGCTGCGGCCAGCGCGGAGCGCAGCGCGACCCGCTTGTCACGGGCGCTCGGGCCGGGGCCGACGCCGGTCAGCGACGGGAGCAGGCCCGGCTCCCAGGGTGAGGGATGCGGCACAGCGACTCCTCCATGTAGCGATTACTACAGAGCCTAACCGTGACACCAGTCACCCACGTAGCGCAACCCCGGCAAGCCGGCCGACCGTCGCCCCGCCGTGGCGTTCGGCTGCCTCAACTCCGATCCCACGCCTTCGAACCAGAGGAGCGACACCTCCGCGACATGCGGCGATCCGCAGGCCCGGGGCAAGTTCGACTGTGCTCGCAGGCAGAGATTTCCGGCGCGATCCCTTGCCTTCTCTGGAGTGACCGCTCTACGGTTCCATGTAGTGACTGTTACAGAGATGCCGGTCACGTCACCCACCCCGCCCTCACAACCGAAGGAACCTCGCCGATGACCGTCCTGGACGAGATCCGCCGGCTCGAGCCGGAGTTTCGCGCCGAGGAGGACCTTTCGGCCGACCAGCGCTCGCTGACCGGCCGGGCCTTCACCCACATGCAGGAGACCGGCCTCATGCGCGGCCTCCAGCCCAAGCGCTGGGGCGGCGCCGAACTGTCCCTGCGCGAGCACCTCACCGGCGTCTACGAACTCGGCCGGATCGCCCCCTCGGCGGGCTGGGTGGCCGGGGTCATGGGATCGCACCCGTGGCAGCTGGCGCTGTTCCCCGAGGAGACGCAGACCGAGATCTGGGAGTCCGACCCGGACTGGAACGCCTCCTCCTCGTACGCCCCCACCGGCAGGATCGAGCCGGTCGACGGCGGCTACCGGGTCTCCGGCCGCTGGTCGTTCTCCTCCGGCTGCGACCACGCCCAGGGCGTGATCCTCGGCGGGTTCGCCGGGAAGGTCGAGGCCGCGCCGGGCGTCGAGGTCCCGAACTACGGATCCGCGCTGCTGTACCGCGACCAGTACGTCATCGAGGACACCTGGCACGTCCGCGGCTCACGCGGTACGGGAAGCAAGGACATCGTCGTCGCGGACGCGTTCATCCCGGCGCGCCGCTTCCTGTCCAGCCCGCTCTACGAGTACAACCCCGACCGCCCCGCCCCCGGCATGGAGGCCAACCCGGCCGCCCTCTACAAGGTGCCGTGGGCCGTCATGTTCAACCTGGTCCTCGTCGCGCCGATGCTCGGTCTCGGCCGCCGCGTCCTGGACGACTGGACGGCCGACACCAGCGTCCGCAAGGCGAACTGGGGCGGCACCTACGCCGACGACCCGCTGATGCAGATGCACCTGGCCGAGGCCGAGTGGATCCACGACGCGGCCGTCCTGAAGATGTACGACGCGATCGACACGATCACCGAGGCCGCCGAGGCCGGGGTCTTCCTGGACAAGCGGCAGCGGGCCCGGCTGCGCTGGAACGTCACCAAGGGCTGCCAGGAGGCCGGCTTCGCGGTCAACAAGCTGATGCGGGTCGCCTCGGGCCGCACCGTCTTCGTCGACCACCCGCTGCACCGCCTCTTCCAGGACGTGACCGCCGAACTCGGCCACGCGTTCCTCGTGTCCGACGGCGTCGGCCAGTACTACGGCGCCGCCCTGCTCGGCTCCACCGCCCCGGAGGTCATGCTGTGATTTCGCAACTCGCGTACCTGGGGATCGCGTCCCCGAAGGCCGAGGAGTGGCGCGACTACGCCACCCGGCTGCTCGGCGCGGTCATCGCCGAGGACGGCGCGGACGGCGCGGTCCGGGTCAAGGTCGATGACAAGGGCTACCGCATCGCCGTCCACCCGGCGGAGCGGGACGAGCTCCGCTACGTCGGCTGGGACTGCGGCAACGAGACGGGCCTGCGGGCGTACGCCGCCGAACTGCGGGACAAGGGCATCGAGCTGCACGCCGGCGGCGCCGGGGAGCTCAAGGAACGCCAGGTCGCCGAGCTCTACTGGTTCACCGACCCGTTCGGCAACCGGCACGAGATCGTCTGGGGCCAGCACTCCACGCCCAACTCGTTCTTCCCGGCCCGCCCCATGCGCGGCCGCTTCGTCACCGGCGACCTCGGCCTGGGCCACATCGTGCTCATCGTGCCCGACCTCGAACGGGCCGACGCGTTCTACGCCGAGACGATGGGCTTCCGGCTGTCGGACCGGGTGAAGAGCGACGTCTTCAACCTGCGCTTCTACCACTGCAACGGCCGCCACCACTCACTGGCCGTCGCCGAGATCCCCGGCATGACCGGCATCAACCACCTGATGCTGGAGGTCGAGTCGTTCGACGACCTGGGCACCGCGATCGACCTGTTCACGGCCGACCCGGACCGGGAGATCCTGCTGTCGCTCGGCCGGCACTCCAACGACCTGATGACCTCCATCTACGTGCAGACCCCGTCCTCGATGCAGATCGAGTACGGCCACGGCGGCGTCACCGTGGACGACCTCACCTGGGTCGCGGGCAGCCACGACCTGCCGTCGATCTGGGGGCACCACCGCGCCCAGGCCTACCTCGACGGACCGCCCGGAATCTTCCGTACGATCACCGAGAAGGAGGCGGCCGGATGACCGCCGCGATCCGCGTCGAGGACATCGCGATCGGTGGCGGCCGCCACCTGCGCGTCAACCAGACCGGCACCCTGGGCGCGCCCGCCCTGCTCCTGCTGCACGGCTCCGGACCGGGCGTGACCGCCGCGTCCAACTGGCGGGCGGTCATCGAGGGCCTCGGCGACACGTTCCACTGCGTCGCCCCCGACATCCTGGGCTTCGGCGACTCCAGCCACCCGGATCCGCAGCCGCAGGGCTTCGCCGCGCAGGCCGAGGTACGCATCGAAGCGCTGTTCCAGCTCATCGACGCGCTGGGCCTGGAGAAGGTCGTCCTGGTCGGCAACTCGATGGGCGGGATGTACTCGCTGCGCATGGCGCAGCTGCGGCCGGACCTCATCGACAAGATCGTGCTGATGGGCTCGGGCGGCATGCCGGGCCTGGAGCCGACCCCGGAGCTGATCAAGCTCATCACCTACTTCGACGACCCGACCGTCGAGGCGATGGCCGATCTGCTCATCCGGTTCGTGCACGACAAGGCCGCGTTCGGCGACACCGTCGAGGCGGTGGCGGCCGAGCGGATGCCGATCGTGCGGCGCCCCTGGATCGAGGCCGGGCACCGGGCCATGTTCGGCCCAGAGATGCTCAGCTTCGCACCGGAGGACCTGGCCGAGATCGACAAGCCGACGCTGGTGGTGCACGGCCGCCAGGACGTCATCGTGCCGCTGGAGTGCGGCCACTACCTGGCCGAGCACCTGCCGCAGGCGGATCTCTACGTGATCGACAAGTGCGGCCACTGGACCCAGATCGAGCAGGCGGCGCGCTTCCAGTCGATCCTGCGCACCTTCGTCGAAAACTAAGCCGCTGTTCGGGCGGAGCCCTGGGGGTCTGGGGGTCCGCCCCCAGAAAGCAACTGGGCTGTTCGGGCGGAGCCCTGGGGTCTGGGGTCCGCCCCAGGAAGCAACCGAGACGGGATGGACATGAGCATGATCGACAAGGCGAGGGCCGCCGCGGCCGCCCTCGCCGCCGCCGACGCGCCGAGCGCGGACCAGGGGCGGCTCACCGACGAGGCCGTCGCGGCACTCGACTCGACCGGGGTGCTGCGCGCGCTTCAGCCGGCCCGGTGGGGCGGCGGCGAGGTCCATCTGGCGGAGTACGCCGAGACGGTGATCGAGATCGGCCGCGCCTCCGCGTCGGCCGGCTGGGTGGCCTCCGTCATCGGCGTCCACCCGTGGCAGATCGCCCTCTTCTCCGAGCAGGCACAGCAGGAGATCTGGGGCGCCGACCCGGCGCGCAGGATCGCCTCCTCGTACACCCCGACCGGCAAGATCGAGAAGGTGTCCGGCGGCTACCAGGTGTCGGGCCGGTGGAGCTTCTCCTCCGGCAGCGGGATCTGCTCCGGCGTCATCCTCGGCGGCATCGCCGGGCGGCGCGAGGTGAACGGGACCGAATATCCCGACTTCACGTCCGTGATCCTGGACCGCGCCGACTACCGGATCGAGGAGACCTGGAACGTCGCGGGCCTGCGCGGTACCGGCTCCAACGACATCGTCGTGGACGGCGTCTTCGTACCGGAGCACCGCGGCCAGTCGCACGTCCACTACACGCACGGCCTCGGTACGCCGCTGCCCGGCCAGGAGCTCAACGACGGGCCGCTGTACCGGACGCCGTGGGCCGTCACCTTCAACCTGATCATCGCCGCCGGGGCGCTCGGTGCCTGCCTCGGCTTCTACGACCAGTGGGTCGCCGAGACCCGCGGCCGCCGCACCAACTACGGCCAGCTGCTCCGCGAGGAGCCCGTCGTGCAGAACCACCTCGCCGAGGGGGCCTGGCAGCTCGACGCCGCCGTCCTGAAGGTCAAGCGGACCGCCGACGAGCTGATGGAGCACGCCGAGCGCGGCGAGATCCCCTCCCTGGAGCAGCGCGCCTTCTGGCGCTGGGACGTCGCCCGGTCGGCGAACGCGGCGATCGACACGGTGCAGGCGCTGATGCGGGTCTCGTCGGGCCGTTCGGCCTTCATCGACCATCCGCTCCAGGCCAGGTTCCAGGACGCCATCGCGGCCGGCAGCCACGCTTTCCTCTTCGACGACCCGCTGGCCAAGGCCTGGGGCGGCCGGCACCTCGGTGCCGAGAAGCTCGCGGTGGTGCACCTGTGACCGCTCCCATCACCTCCTCGGATGTCGCTGTCCGGGTACGCGGCGGCGAGCTGACGTTCCGGCTGCACGAGACCGGCGAGCGCGGTACGGAGGCCGTCCTGTTCCTGCACGGCTCCGGCCCCGGCGCGACCGGGCTGTCGAACTGGAAACGGATCATCTCCGACCTCGGGCACCGGTTCTGGTGCCTGGCGCCGGACCAGATCGGGTTCGGGGACTCCTCGCATCCGCTGGACGCACCGCGCGGGATGGGCCCGTTCAACGACCTGCGGGCCGAGGCGCTGCTGGCGCTGGTGGACGGTCTGGGCCTGGAGAAGGTCCACCTGGTCGGCAACTCGATGGGCGGCCAGCTCGCCCTCCTGATGACGCTGGCCCGGCCGCAACTGGTCGGCAAGGTGCTGCTGATGGGCAGCGGTGGCGCGCCGGGACTTCCGGCCAGTCCCGGCCTCAAGCACCTCCGCGAGTTCTACGCGGACCCCTCCGCGGAGTCCCTCAAGGGGCTGCTGACCGAGTTCGTGTACGACCTCGAACCCCTGCTCGACACCGTGGACCGCGTTGTGGCGGAACGGATGTCGTACGTGACCAGGGAGGACGTCCGCCGGTCGCACGAGGCGTCGTTCGACCCGGACGGGGCCCGCCGCTTCTTCACTCCCGAGGAGCTCGCGACCATCCCCCACGAGGTGCTCTGCGTCCACGGGCGCGACGACCGGATCATCCCGGTCGACGCGAGCGAGTACTTCGCCGCCAAACTGCCGAACGCCGACCTCTACGTGATCGGGCAGTGCGGCCACTGGACCCAGATCGAGCACCCCGAGACCTTCGAGCGGCTCCTGATGGGCCTGATCGACGGCCGGATCTAAGGAACGTACATGCGCATCGCCAACCACGAGGGCCGGGCCGTGATCGTCGGCTCCGACGGCAAGGCCGCCGACATCGCGACCGCCTCGGGCGGCCGCTTCGGCCCGGACCCGCAGGGCGTCTACGACGACTGGGACGCCTTCACGGCCTGGGCGTCGACCGCCGTCCCCGTACCGGACGTCGAACTCGGCAAGGCCGGGCTCGGGTCGCCGTCGCCGGCCCCGTCGCAGGTGGTCGCGATCGGGCTGAACTACGCCGACCACGCGGCGGAGACCGGGTTCGAGCCGCCGGAGCACCTGCCACCGGTCTTCACCAAGTTCGCCTCGTCCATCACCGGGCCCTACGGCGAGATCGAGTTGCCGGACGGCGGCCACACCGACTGGGAGGTCGAGGTCGTCGTCGTCATCGGCCGGACGGCCCACCGGGTCACGGCCGACGCGGCCTGGGACCACGTGGCCGGCCTGTCGGTAGGCCAGGACCTGTCGGAACGGATCCTGCAGTTCACCGGCCAGGCCCCGCAGTTCGGCTTCGCCAAGTCCTACCCGGGCTTCGCGCCGATCGGTCCCTGGCTGGTGACCCTGGACGAGATCGCCGACCGCGATGACCTCGCGCTGGGCTGCTCGATCGATGGCGAGACGGTACAGAGCGGGCGCACGTCCAAGCTGCTCTACTCCATCCCGCGCACGATCGCGAAGCTGTCGGAGGTGATCACCCTGCGACCCGGCGACGTGATCTTCACCGGTACGCCCGACGGCGTCGGCTTCGGGATGAGCCCGCAGCGCTTCCTGCGATCCGGGGAGACGCTGCGCACCTGGGTGGAAGGCATCGGCGAGATGGAGCACAGGTTTTATTAAGTCCCGGCCCAGGTACTCGCCTGGCGGCTCGCACCTGACCGTGCCTTGTGCGAGCGCTGCATCGCTTCGCGATCTGCCCGGGTGAGGCTCGCCTCCGGCGTCGCCTCGCCCGGGCAGTCAACGCGCTCGCGCGGTGGCTGAGCTACTGCGATCAACGCCTAGAACAGATCCCAGAAGTCGGTGCGGAGCCGCAGTTGCTCCGCGCTCTCCTCCAGGATCACTCGCCCCGAGCGCATGGCGTACGCGCGGTCGGTGATCCGCAGGGCCTGCTTGACGTTCTGCTCGAGCAGCAGGATGCCGATCCGCTCGTCGTCGGCGAGTGCGCGCAGCCGCCCGAAGATGGTCTCCACCACCGAGGGAGCGAGCCCCAGGGACGGCTCGTCCAGCAGCAGCAGCTTTGGCCGGGCCATCAGCGCCATGCCCAGGCTGACCATCCGCTGCTGCCCGCCCGACATCGAGCCGGCCGGCTGCTTCGCACGCTCCGTCAGGATCGGAAAGAGCTCGATGACCGTCGCGAGCCGTTCGGCGGTATCGGAGCCGGACGGCGCGTTGGCGGCGCCGAGCAGCAGGTTGTCGTGCACCGACAGGTCGGGAAACACGAACCGTTCCGACGGGATCATCGCGACGCCGGCCGCCACGGCCGTACGAACCGGCCGGCGGGTGGTGTCCCGGCCTGCGATCCGAACCGATCCCGAGCGCGGGCGGACCGCGCCGAGCACGGATCGGATCATGGTGGTCTTGCCCGCGCCGTTGTGCCCCATCAGGGTCACGATCTCACCGGCCCCGACCCGGAGGCCGACCCCGTGCAGTACCTCCTTGCGTCCGTAGCCGGCCACCAGGTCGCTCACTTCGAGCAGCGGCCCGTCCAGTACCGCGCTGTCCTGGGTCATGAGTCTCCTTACTGGGCACGAAGTGTGTTACTGGGCACCGAAGTAGGCCTCGGCGAGCCGGGCCGAGCCGGTCAGCTCGGCGAGCGTTCCGGACGCGGTGATCTCACCGAGTTCCATGAAGCAGGTGTGGTCGGACAGCTCGCGCACCACGTCCAGGTTGTGCTCGACCAGGCAGACGGTGCGGCCCTCGTCCCGTACGGCGGCGACCATCGAGAGCATCGTGTCCACCCAGGCCGCGTCCACACCGGAGGCGGGCTCGTCGAGCAGCAGCACATCCGCGCGGGTGGCCAGCGCCCGCGCTAGCGAGACCAGCTTCGACTGGCCGTAGGAGAGCGCGTCCGCCGCCGTTCCGGCCTGGTCGGCCAGGCCGACGAACTCCAGCCACCGCATCGCCTGCTCGGCGACCTCCCGGTCCGCCCGGGAGACGCTGCGGCCGGGCACGAAGAGACGGTCCAGCCGCTCCCCCGGCTGCCCGGGTACGGCGAGCATGACGTTCTCCAGGCAGGTCAGGCGGTCGAGGAGCCGGACGTCCTGGAAGGTGCGCACCAGCCCGGCGCGGACGATCCGGTCCGGGCGCATCCCGACCAGCTCCGTGCCGTTCAGCAGTACCGATCCCGCGTCCGGGACGATGGTGCCGGTGAGCAGGTTGAACGCCGTCGTCTTGCCGGCACCGTTCGGGCCGACGAGCGCCGTGATGGTGCCGCGCCGCAGTTCAAGCCCGATGTCCTTGGCAGCGGTGATGCCGCCGAAGCTCTTGGACAGCCCCTCCGCCCGTAGCACCACGTCGGTCTCGCCGTAGGGAACGCGGCCGGGCGCCTCGCCCGCCAGATCGAGACGCGGGGATACCCGCGCGCGCGACTCGGCGGGTCCGGCGGCGGGTGCGACGGGCTGCCGGGAGCGCTCGGGGAACAGGCCCTGCGGCCGGACGATCATGACGAGCACCA
The DNA here is from genome assembly GCF_044326315.1 of Actinomadura sp. 9N407. NCBI lineage: Bacteria > Bacillati > Actinomycetota > Actinomycetes > Streptosporangiales > Thermomonosporaceae > Actinomadura > Actinomadura sp. 9N407. Next base: position 184,023 of record NZ_JBIRAW010000014.1, read on the forward strand.
GCAGCACGCCGTACAGGACCACCTGCAGCAGCGCGGCCTGGGTGCTCTGTACGCCGAGGCCCTCGCGCAGCGCCGGCTCGATCATCGTGAGCGCGACGCCGGCCACGATCGAGCCGGTGAGGTTGGCGCTGCCGCCGACGATGACCATCGCGAAAACCGTCATCGCGAGCGGGAACCCGAACGCCGACGGGGTCGCCTGGCCGAGCCAGCCCGAGTAGACGCCGCCGACCAGCCCGGCCAGCCCACTGGTGATCGCGAAAATGCCGATCTTGTAGCCGAAGGTGTTCTTACCCAGCGCCCGGGTGGCCACGGTGTCCTCGCGGATGCCCTTGAGCACCCGACCGAACGGCGATTCACCCAGGCGCCGACAGACGGCGTAGACCAGGGCGAGGACCGCCGCCGACGGGATCAGCCAGTCGGACGGGGAGTCCAACGCCACCCCGAACAGCCGCAGCCCGTCGACACCGGTGATGCCCATGACGCCGCCGAGCGAGTCGAAGGTCGCGAAGACGCCGATGATCCCCAGCGAGAACGCCAGCGTCATCAGGATGAGGAACTCCTGGGCGAGCCCGAGCGCGATCAGCCCGATCACGACGCCGAACGCGGTCGCGATCAGTACGGCGAGGGCGAGCGAGGCGAGGTAGGGCCAGCGGTGCTCGCCGGCGAGAAAGCAGACGGTGTACCCGCCGACGCCCGCGAAGGCGGCGTGCGCGACCGACACCTGCCCGGCGTACCCGACGAGCAGGTTGACGCTGACGGCGAGCGCGGCGAGCAGCAGCGCCTGGTCCAGATAGTTGATCCACATGGTGTCAGACCTTCTTCAGCGGCGCGCGCTTCGACGTTGCGGGCTCCAGCGGCGCGGGCTCCAGCGGCGCGGGCTTCGACGGTGCGGGACGGGCGGTACGGAGCCGCGGCAGGCGGTCCTTGCCCGCGAGGAACGCGAGATAGCCGGTGAGGACGATGAAGACGGCGGTCTGGGTCCACTGCAGCGGCAGCCAATGCGATGCCCACTGCTCCAGCAACCCGAGCCCGATGCCCACCGGCAGCGCGCGCAGCGGCGAGGAACGGGTGCCCGCGAGGAAGGCCACCACGAAGCCGTAGACGACCACCGTGTCACCCATGGCCGGCTGTGCCGTGTAGAGCAGGGCGTACCAGAGCGCGCACGCACCGGAGATGAGCCCCGCGACGGCGAAGCAGACGAGGTTGATCCGCCGGACGCTGATCCCCAGCACGCCGGCAAGCCCCGGATTGCTGCGGACCGCCTTGATCGAGCGGCCGATCGGCGTCCGTGCCAGGAACGCGGCGAGACCGATGACGAGCACCAGGCAGGTGGCCGCCTGCTCGAGGTCGAAGCTGGAGATCCGCACCGGGCCGAGGTCGTACCGCGACGGCTCCGGCCCGTCGAACGGCAGGCCGCTCGTACCGAACTTCAACTGGAGCAGCGCGAGCCCGGCGGTACTGACACCGATCGAGGTCACCAGTACGGCGAGCATGGCGCGGTCGGCCGCGCGGCGCGCGACGGGCTCGTACACACCGGACTCCAGCAGCACGCTCACGGCGACCGCCGCGGCCAGGCCGATGAGCGCCGCCGGCCAGAACGGCACGCCGACACCGTCCATGATCCAGAAGGCCGCATAGGGCGCCACGGTGTAGGTCAGCGCGTAGGCGAAGTGGAAGCGGGTGGTGACCCCGATGACGAGGGCCAGCCCGGCGCCGAGGGCGGCATAGAACGTGCCGCGGACGAGTCCATTGGCGGTCAGCTGCCAGAGTTCGCTGTCCAGTAGGGCTTGCATGGATCCTCCGGAATCGAGGGAGGAGGGACGGCCCGCCGCGGGCCGCCCCCCGAAACGCGAAGCCGGTCAGTCCGCGAGGCGGAAGTCCTGGCCCTCGACGTCGTAGGTGGCCAGCGCCTTGACCTTGCCGTCCTTGTACTCGAAGACCCCCATCGGGCGGCGGGCGACACCGTGCGTCGCCAGGTCGATCTCGAGCACGCCCGCCGTGCCGGCGTCACCGCCGTAGACCGAGGCGAAGGCGGGGTTCTTCTCCAGCGCCGCCTTGAGCTGCGAGCTGTCGTCCGGCTTCCCGCCGGCCGCCTTGACCCGGCGGATGAGGTCCCAGATCATCAGGGTCTCCTCGTACGCGTTCGCCGCGTAGAAGTCCGCCGGTTCGCCGTACGCCTTCTTGTACGCGTCGGCGAAGAGCTTGGCCAGCGGGTTGGACGGCGCGGACGCGTCGAAGTAGTCCATCGCGAACGTGAAGCCGTCGGCGTCGAGCACGCCCTTGGACGACTTGACCGCTTCCTGCGTGAACTCGATGCCGAGCAACTGGCTGTCGAGCCCGGCGCTCTTCGCCTGAGCCGCGAACGCACCCGGCGCCGCACCGCCGAAGGCCACCCAGAGCAGGTCCGGCTGGTTCTTCTTGACCTTCGCGATCATGCTCGCGTAGTCCTGCGAGCTCGGCGCGACGGTCTCCCACAGGCCGTTGAAGGTCAGGCCGGCGGCCTCGATCTTCGTCTTCATGTCCGCCTGGATGGCCGCGTTCAGCGGGCCGAGGTCGACGCCGACCAGGCCGACGGTCTTGCCCTTGGGCCGGGTGCGCTTGAACCACTCCAGGGCGCCGGGCACCGCGTCGGACGGCGCGACCTCGCGGGTGCCGTAGAAGTACTGCGTGCCCTTGGTGAAGACCTGGGCGCCGCCGACACCGTCCAGGCTGAGGATCTTGTTCTTGTCGGTGTCGCCCAGCATCGCGCCGAGGCCGTCGCCCATCGAGGTGATCTTGGCCGGAACGCCTTCGGCCGCCAGTTCCGACGCGGCCTGCTTGGCGGCGACGGGATCGGGGCCCTTGATGTCCTTGACGCTCAGCTCGATCGTGGGCCCGCCGGCCGCCTTGATCTGCTCGATCGCGAGCTCGATGGCGTTCCGCATCGACTCGCCGTTGCTCGCGGACGGGCCCGACAGGGTGAGGGCGGCACCGAGCTTGAACGTGACGTCACCGCCCAGGCCGGTGCCGGCCGGGAGCTTGAGGACCTTGACGAGGTCGGCGGCCTGGGCCTTGGCGTCCGCGGCGGTGACGCCCGCGTCACCGGTACCGCAGGCGGTCAGGGTCGCGGCCGCCGTCAGCGTGGCCAGGAGGGGGGCGATCAGCCGCCGACGGCGGAGATGGCTGGGTGGGGTGGGCATCGTTCGTCTCCGTTCGCTCCGTATTGATCACTACATTGATTGGAGTGATCGCTACAGGGACGCGAGGTGACCGTACCCATGATGTGATGGTCGACACAACCCCCACCGAGCCCGGGTTCGCGGTGAGCAGGAAGGATGTGCGGATGCGGAAGACGGCACGGCGCCACCAGCAGGGCGAGGAATCGAGGCTGCGGATCCTGGAGGCCACCCTCGCCATCGCGGCCGAGCGCGGCTACGACGGCACCTCGATCGCCTTGGTCACGGAGGCCACCGGGCTACCCCCCAGCTCCGTCTACTGGCACTTCCGCAACAAGGACGGGCTGCTCGCCGAGACCCTGGAGTTCAGCTACCGGCGCTGGCGGGAGACCGCACCGACCTGGCAGGGGCGGGTCGGGATCTCCGACCCGGCCGAGGAGATCCGCGACCGGCTGCAGCGCGCCTCGCGCGCCATCACCGACAGCCCGGAGTTCTGGAGCCTCGGCCTGATGCTCGGCCTGGCCAACCGTCCGAAGGAGCCGGCGGCACGGCGGCGCTACATCGAGGTCCGCGCCGAGACCCGCGATGCCATCCGCGACTGGTGGGAGCAGGTACTGCCCGCAGATTCCCCCGAACAGGCACGGGACGTCGCCGACCGGCTGGCCCGGTTCCATCTCGCCGTCATGGACGGGCTCTACGTCGGCGTCCGATCCGGCCGGGGCTGGAACCTGGAGCGGCTGGTCGACCTGATCGCCGCCGGCGTGCACGCGCAGGCCGTGACCTGGCTCGCCGAGGCGGCGTGAGCACGATGCCGTCCACACCGTCCACCCGCCGCCCCGACGACGACCGGGAGATCTCCCGGGTCCGCATTCTCAAGGCCGCCGCCGAGATCGCCGCCGAGTGCGGCTACGAGGGCACCACGATCTCGCGGGTCACCAAGCGGTCCGGATTGCCGGCCAGCTCCGTCTACTGGTTCTTCCGGGACAAGGACCACCTGCTCGCCGAGGTCGTCCGGCACAGCTTCGAGCAGTGGATCTCCGCCGAGCCGCGCTGGCAGCGCGATCCCCGCGACGAGCGCTCGCTGGCCGAGGGACTGCGCGCGATCCTCTCGCGGTCGGTACGCACCCTGCCCGCAGCCCCTGACTTCCTCCGCATCGGGCACATGCTGCTGCTGGAGTCCCGCGAGGTGGAGGCGGAGGGGCGCCAGTACTTCCTGGCCACCCGCGACTCGGTGACCAACAGCATCGCGGCCTGGTTCACCTCGTACTTCAGCACCGAACTGCAGGCCCGCCACCCCGAGCTCGCGATGGACCTGGCCCGGATCGTCGTGGCCTCCACCGACGGGCTCTTCCTGGCCCACCAGGTCGGCGACACCTGGGATCCCGACGACTTCATCACGATCATCGTGACCATCGTCGAGCAGGCCGTCGCCGCCGCCTGACCGGCCCCGCCGCCGCCCGGCCGGGCGAATCTCCCGGGTCTCACGGGAACGCGACGGTTGTCACGCCGGGGTCACTCATGGCAGTCTCTGTAGTGATCACTACAGGGAGGAGTCCTGTCATGCCCCTGACAGCCAACGGAGCCGGTACGCCGGTCCTCGATCAGGCCCGCTTCCGGAACGTCCTGGGCCACTACCCGACCGGCGTCGTCGTAGTGACCGCGCTCGACCAGGCCGGGACCGCCATCGGCATGACCGTCGGCTCGTTCACCTCGGTCTCGCTGGACCCGCCGCTGGTGGCCTTCCTGCCCGACAAGAACTCCAGCTCATGGCGGGCGCTACGCGAGTCGGGGGAACGGTTCTGCGTGAACGTCCTCTCCGCCGACCAGGAGGATGTCTGCCGTGCCGTGGCGATGCGCAAGACGGACAAGTTCCACGACATCGGCTGGCGGCCCTCCCCCGCCGGCAACCCGATCATCAACGGCGCGGTCGCCTGGATCGACTGCGTCACCGAGCAACTGCACGACGCCGGAGACCACCACATCGTCATCGGGCGGGTCGTCCACCTGCAACTGGGCGACGGCGACACACCCCTCCTGTTCCACCGAGGCGCCTACGGCACGATCGCCGCACCGGGCAGGTAACGCGCTCGCGCAGTGGCTGAGGCACTCATTCTCGGCGATTCATTCGTTGACACGAATATTCTCCATAGTGAATACTTGTCCTCATGGACGCACTCCTTACCGCTCTGGCCGACCCGGCTCGGTGGCGGCTGGTCAGCCTGCTGGCCGAGCGACCCCGGCCGGTCGGGGTCCTGGCCCAGCTCGCCGGGGCGCGCCAGCCGCAGACGACCAAGCACCTGCAGACCCTCGAACGCGCCGGCGTCGTCACGTCCCAGCGCACCGGCCAGCGCCGCATCTACGCGCTGCGTCCCGGCCCCCTGCGTGATCTGGCGGCTGAGCTCAACCGGCTCGCCGACCAAGGCGGTGCGCCGCGCGAGACGTACGACCGCTACGGGCGCAGCATGGACCTCGAACGGCTCGCCGCACAGGAGCCGGGGTGGGCCGACGGCCGCTCGTTCAGGTTCCTGCGTTCCCTGACGGGACGCCCCGAGCTGGTCTGGCGGCACCTGACCGAGACCTCGCTGCTCGCCCGCTGGTGGACGCCCGACGACCTGCGCGTCTCCGAACTCGTCTTCGAGGCGAGGCCGGGCGCGCGGATCGTCCAGGAGTACCGCGACGTCGAGGACACCGACGGCTCCGACCAGGTCGCCGGGCGCGCGGAGGGAGTCGTCGAGGACGTACGCCCCGGCGAGCGGCTGGCCTACCGGCTCTCCCCGCTGGGTCCCGACGGCGGCCCGGCCTTCACCGCCCACGTCGACCTCACCCTCCGCCCCGGCGACGCCGGCACCGAACTCGACGTCCACTTGCGGCTCACCGACAGCACGGTCGAGTCCGCGGACTTCATCGCGGGCATCGAGATCGGCTTCGGCCAGAGCCTCGACAGGCTCGCGGCGACCATCGCCGCCGATTCCTCCAGCACCGACAACACCGACACAGGGAGTACGAAATGACGGAGCAGAGCACCGGCCGCCGGGTGACCGCGAACATCAACCTGTCCCTCGATGGCCGGTACAACGGCCCTGGCGGGGCCGGTGACCTGGGCGCGATCGTCCCGTACGCGACCACCGACGTCGCGCGCGACCACCTCACCCGCATCTGGGAGAGCGCGACGACGGCGCTGCTCGGCCGGGTCAACGCCGAGGGGTTCCTGGGATTCTGGCCATCGGTGGCCGCGGACGAGACCGCCGACCCGCGCGATCGCGGATACGCGAAGTGGCTGGTCGACGCGGAAAAGGTGGTCTTCTCCACCACGCTGACCGAAGCGCCCTGGGAACGCACCCGCGTGGTGAACGCTCCCGTCGCCGACGTCGTCACCGACCTCAAGGCCACCGGTACGGGCGACATCCTCGTCAACACCAGCGCGAGCCTCATCAAGGCGCTCCTGTCGGCCGACCTCCTCGACCGGCTCTACCTCATGATCACGCCCGAGATCGCCGGGGTCGGGGAGCGGCTGTTCGACGACGGTCTCCCGGCGACCAAGTGGACGCTCACCCAGCAGCAGGCCGGCCCATTGGGCGAGCTCACCATGGTCTACGACCGGGCCCGCTGAGCCGTCCGATCACTCCTTGCTCTGCAGCCGGCCCAGCGGGTCGGGGTCCCCCTCCAGTGCGGTGACCGCCGCCTTCCAGCTGATGTCCCCGGGGTTGAGGGCGCTGCGCAGGAAAGCCGTGCTGAGTTGCTGGATCAGAGCGACGCGCGCGGGGTTCTCGTCCGTCGTTTCCGCGACCTTGTACCCAGGGATTCCTCCAAGCGAGTGCTCCGCGCCGAACAGCGTGAGCAGGCTCTTGCTTCCCGGGCTGTAGGCGTAGGGGTCGGTGAACCAGTCCGGGCCGCGGGTGGACAGCGCGGACTGGTCGCGGTCTCCGGCGACGATGAGGGCCGGCGGGGTCATGGCGTCGAAGGACGGCCTCATGAAGGAGAAGTTCTCGACGGCGAAAGGCGTCAGGTCGTCGCCCAGTCCGGTCAGAGCGAGCAGCACAGCCGCCTTGACCCGGGGGTCGGACATGTCCTCGCCGGGCACACCGTCGGAGTCCAGGACGCGCGCGCCCAGCAGCGTGCTCGCCGTCTGGGCTCCCCAGGAGTGGCCGGCCACGGCGATGCGGCTGCGGTCGAGGCGCCCGGCGAGGCCGGGCACGGCGGCTTCCAGAACGTCGAGCCCGTCCAGCACCCGCGTGAGGTCCTCGATGCGGATGCGCCAGATCCGCGGCGTACGGGGGTCCTCGGGTAGAAGGCCGAGCGTCCTGGAGTCGAGGTGGGTGGGCTGCAGGACCACGAAGCCGTGCGCGGCCCAGAAGTCCGCCAGCGGCGCGTAGCCCTTCATCGACCCGCCGAAGCCGTGCGAGAAGACGATCACGGGTAGGTCGCCGCCGGTCGCGGGTGCGGACACGCGGACCTGGAGGTCCTCGCCCCGGCCCGGGGCGGGCAGGACGACCGGCCCCGCGGATACCACCAGAGTGGGCGCAGCCGCGGTCTGCTGCGCGTTCGCGGTGTTCAAGTCGGACATGACGTGCCTTCCGATAGACGGACGGGGCCCGATCTGCCACCATGGACAAAACGGAACCGTGCTCCGCTAACAATACGGAGCAATGTTCCGCTTTGCAAGTTCGGTCATGGCAGGCCCGGTCATGGCAGGTTCGGTCACGGAAGGAGTGCCGGTGGTGAACGACAGCGGCCAGAGCGCGGGAAGCGCGGCCGGATCCAAGCGCAAGGACGCCCGGCGCAACCAGCAGGCTCTCCTGGACGCGGCCGCCGCGGTCTTCGTCACCTCGGGAGTGGAAGCACCGGTACGCGACATCGCGGCCAAGGCCGGCGTCGGGATGGGCACGATCTACCGCCACTTCCCCACCCGGGCGGACTTGATCATCGCGGTCTTCCGCCACCAGGTCGACGCCTGCGCGGAAGCCGGGCCGGCCCTGCTGCAGTCCAGCCCTACACCGCACGCCGCCCTCGGACAATGGGTCGACCTCTTCGTCGACTTCCTGGTCACCAAGCACGGCCTCGCGGCCGCACTGCAGACCGACAACGCCGGCTTCGAGACGCTGCACGCCTACTTCCTCGACCGCCTGCTGCCGGTGTGCACCCAGCTGCTCGACGCTGCCGCCGCCTCCGGCGAGATCCGTTCCGGCCTCGACCCGTACCAGGTCATGCGCGGCATCGGGAACCTCTGCATCGGCGCCGACAGCGACCCCCGCTACGACGCGCGCCAACTGGTGGCGATCCTCGTCGCGGGACTACGCCGATGAGCGGGCCGCTACCTCAGAGGTCCTGGGCGCCCGCGCGGGCATCGGCCTCTTCCTTCGTACGAAACGCGGCCTCCCAGGCGTCATAGTCGGCGGCGTCCAGGGCACATAGGCCCGCCTGGTGCCACCCGTCCATGCCACGCTCCTGCCCGAAGCCGACCGTGTCGAAGAGGTCGAACGCACCCGTCGCGACCGCTCCGAGGCGCGCGAGCACGGCGTTGATCGGCCAGTTCTCGCGCGGTCCCGCAACGAGTTCAGCGTGCTCGGGACCCCAGGTCTGAAGGCCGTTCTCCCACAGGGCAGCGGCCTGGGTTCCGGCACCACCGAAGAACTCCGCCTCCACGTAAGCGACACGTCCGCCGCGTGACCAGTCCGCCAGCCTCTCGGCGAACGCCGGGGACATGAGCATGAACGGCCCGCCTCCCTGCCGCTCGTCGGTCAGCTCGTCGAAGATCTCGTCGGTCACCGGCAGCAGCCCCAGCCGTTGCCAGAGCGGCACGACCACAGCTTGCGGCAGACCGTCCGACAGCGATCGGAGGCGGTCGAAGTCACCGACGACACCCTGGAGCACGTACGACATGCCCGCACCCTAGAACGGGCAGCAGCCCGGAATCACCGTTCTATGCCTGCGGGAACGCCGAACCATCGCCGTACGGCGGCCCGAAGCGACTCTCGCTCTTGCGCATCGGGGTCAGGTGATGACGTCGCCCAGGCCACGTAGCAGTCCGGCCGCAGGAGCAGGCCGGTGGCCGCAGGAGACGGGGAACGTGCGGTGATGGTCTCGACCTGGTCATCGCGGTCGGCCAGCGTTCCGGACAGGGAGGCGTTCTCGGTCAGGTCGAGCAGCAGTGGACGCGCGGCTCTGGTCAGCTCCGCCAGCCGTACCGTTCCGGCCGGGGTACGCAGCTCCATGTCCGGGACGAATCGGCCGATGAGCGGATGCGCGTCATTGATCCCCATGTCGTAGCGGATGTCGGCACCCGCGGTGAGGTCGGCGAGGTGCTGGACGGTGTCCCGGTAGCCCAGGAGTTCGGTGAACAACTCGCGCAGGGCGGTGACGTCATCACCCGGGGCCGTCAGCGCGGCCTGCGCCTGGGCGTTGACGATCATGCGGCGGGCGGCCTGCCGGCGCTCGGTCTCATAGCTGTCCAGCAGTCCGGCGGGTGCGCCGCCGCGGATCTGGACGGCGAGCTTCCAGCCGAGGTTGGTCGCGTCCTGGAGTCCCAGGTTGAGTCCGGGCCCGCCGCCCGAGGCGTAGACATGCGCGGCGTCGCCGATCAGGAAGACCCTGCGGTCGGAGAATCGCTCGGCCACCCGGGTGTTGCCCCCGGCCAGCCGGCGCAGCACGTGCGGGTCTTCGCCGGAGGGCGACCCGAGTGGCAACTCCGCGTCCAGAACGCGGCGGACGCTCGCCCGCATCTCCTCAAGACTCATCGCGGACGTGGTCTCGGGACGGTCCCACTCGACGGTGCTGATCAATGGCGGGTGGCCGGGGAACGGCGCGTAGGAGAAGCCGCCGTGTTCGGTACGGTGCGGCAGGAACGGCATGACGGCCCCGTATCCAGGCACGTTCAGCGCACCGGTCGCGGGGTCGATCCAGTCCGCCGGGACGGTGGCATGGGCCGTCCGCGTGGTCGTCCGGTCATAGCTGATCCCGGGGAATCCGATTCCCGACAGCTTTCGGGTGAGGCTGTGCGCGCCGTCGGCGCCGATGAGGTACCGGGCCTGGAGCCGGTACGGCGCGTCCGGGGCGGCCACTTCGACGGTGACCGCTTCGTCGTCCTGCGACAGGCCGACGACCTGATGCCCCCGCCGGATTTCCACGCCCAACTCCAGGGCCCGTTCCTCCAGGACCTGAACGATGTGGCGCTGCGGCGCCGGAAGGGTATGGATCGGGCTGGCGTCCGGCAGGCTCAGGTCCATGCCCATCGCGGCGAACATGAAGTACGCCGAGTTCGGCTGCGGCGGCCCCGATCCACCGCTGAGGCGCTCGTACAGGCCCCGGTGGTCGATCATCTTCACGACCTGCCCGAGCAGGCCGTTGGCCTTCGGCTCCTCGCTCGGCTCCAGCAGGCGTTCCAGCACGATGGGCCGTACACCGGCCAGGCTCAGTTCGCAGGCCAGCATCAGCCCGTTCGGGCCGCCTCCGACGATCACGGCATCGGCGAGCATGGGCGTCCTCCTTGAAGATGGACAAGATGAGACATGGACGAAAACGGGCATGACCGACCGGCCGGACGGCGGCCCGGCATCAACGGTGGGTAAGTCGTGTCAGGGAGCGGGCAGGCCGGCGGCGATCTGCTCGAACACCTCACGCAATGTGGGGACGAGCGGAGCGGGCGGGTCGGTGCTCAGGCACCGCGTGACGGCCACGGCACTGCCCGCGCCGACCACTGCGGCGACCAGTTGCGGGTACACGTCACGGGCCACATCGGTGCCGGTGCGCTCGGCGATCGCCGCGGCCAGCTCGTCCTGCGCGGCCGCGTTCGCCTTGGCGACCTCGCCGTGCAGCGCCGGTTCGGCCAGCATCAACCGAAGCCCGTCCCGCCAGCGATCGTCGCCGACGGAGTTTCCACTTGGCTGCTCTCCCGGCCCGAACTGGGCCTGTGCCGCGATGACGATCGCGTCCCAGAGAGGCTCGGAGGCGGGCCGCGCACGCAACTCGTCGGCGATCGCCAGCATGCGATCGAGATGCCTGGCGGCGATCGCCTCGGCCTTGTTGGCGAAGTAGTTGCCGAAGGTACGCACCGACACGTTCGCCGTGGCGGCGATGTCGTCCACGGTGACGTTGTTCCACCCACGCTCCACGCACAGGCCGATCGCCGCCTGGCTCAGCGCGGCGCGCGTCTCCCGCTTCTTGCGCTCACGCAGCCCGATCCGATCGTCCCCACCAGCCGTCATACGGACCACCGTAGCAAAATTTGCCGATCAGGCAAACATGCAGATTCGGCAATAACGCCAGATCAGTCGTCACAGGCGATACCGTCGCCGTCGCGGTCCAGGTCGTAGATGTCCGAACCGACGATGCGAACGGGCCCTTGCGCATAGGTTGGGCCGTTTCCGCTGCCACCCGCGCAGTCGACATCACTCGCGACCGGCACGCAGGAACCGCTGTAGTTCGGGTCGCACCGTGACGCCTGCTTGGTACCGACGGCGACGACCCGGGCGACCGGAGCCTTGGTCACCACCTGACGTACCAGCTTTCTGCCTGTCCGTACGCCGTCGGTGAAAGTGACTTCGTACGTGAAGGTCCTGACACCCGCGACCCCGCGACTTCTCACCTTGCTCTTGCCTTCGGCAAGTCCGCGGTCGCTCACCTTCTTGGTCTTGAACGGAATCGCCTTGGTCTCGGTGACGATGCGCTTCTCGACCATAGGCGAGGACGCTGCGGTGCTCGCAGGCGTGGACGGCATCGCGCTCTCTGAGCCTGCCGCCGCGGGCGTTGCGGTCGGCTCACACTTGGCGCCAAGGGTGAGGAGAACACCGACCACCACTATGGCCGTAACGGAACGTTTCATCATTTCCCCTCTCCACGTGGAGAGCATGTACCGGTCGGCCTCGATTGGACAGGGAAATGACGACCTTGTTCTGAAATACGGCCAGTCCAGGCCAGTAGAGACGATCCCCTGCGGCATAGAGCTCATCAGGATTCATAAAGTTCAGCACTACCATTTCCCGCAAAAAACTGGTGGGTGGTGGCGATGACCGAAGCTCGTCAGCGCCGTCTCCCTGGCCACCGAGCAGGGTTCTGACGGCCCGCGCTGGAGCGGGCCGACGCGGCCCAGGCCTCCTCGTTCCTGGTCTCCGCGCCTGGCCGCCGCGCGCCAGGACGCGCGAATGCCCTGGGCGCGCTATGGGGGTTCTGGCATGATGCATCCCGAATGGTCGCGTGCAGGATGACGGCAGCTCGTGGTGGATGACGGCAGCTAAGGGTTCGGATCATGCGAAGTCGCCAGTTCGGCAAAGGTCAGCGGCATGGCCGTTCCAGGAGCATCGCGGTCGTCGCGGTCATCGCCGCGATGGGGTTGCTCGGGTCCGGCTGCTCGCTGGAAGGCCTCAACCCGATCGCGGAGCCCACCCGGGAGCTCCCGCCGGACCCGTCGTCGCCGGATGGCCTGCCGATGTCGGTGAACGGCATCTGGGAGGGCACGTACACCTGCAACCAGGGACTCACGCGGCTGCATCTCACGCTCACCCACACCTCGGGCGAGAGGATCGCCGGCATCCTCCGCTTCTCGGCCGATCCGAGCAACCCCACGGTGCCCACGGGTTCCTACAACATGAGCGGGACCCTCGCCGGCGGTTCGCTGCGACTGGACGGCGACTCCTGGATCAACAGGCCGGGCGTCTACCAGATGGTCTCGCTGAGCGCACAGCTGTCACCCGCTAAGCCCGATCAGATCCAGGGCGACGTCAGCGGTACCGGCTGTTCGACCTTCACCGTCCAGCGCAACTGAGGCGGAGCGCCTGCCTTACGTTGACTCGTGGCGTGTTCGCCTCCACAGGCGAGGCCAGGGGCGAACATGCCACGAGTCAACGTTCTAGTCGTACGAGGCGATGGTGCGGGCGTGGGCTCCGAGGACGTGCGCGAGCAGTGCCGGGGGGCGCGTGCCGTCGCCGCCGTCCGGGAGCACCTCGGGGGTGAGCGTCCAGTCCATGCCCACCCACGAGTCGCCGATCGGGCCGGGGCTGGACGGAAGGTTGTTGCAGGACTGCTGGATCCGGATGGCGCGCACGGAGTCGCCGACCGAGGTGTCGGTCTCCACCAGCAGCACCGGCATACCGACCAGCGGGCCGTCCTCCACCAGGCGGAGCAGTTCGTGCGCCTGGTCGCCGTTGAGGGCGGCGCCGGCGTCCATGATCACCACGAGCCGTACCGGGGGGCCGCCGCCCGGCCCGGCGAGCTGCTCGTCCGGGCCGCCGATCCGGCGCAGGTCCACCAGGTCGAGCAGCCGCCGGAGCCGCTCGGCCGCCGCCGGTCCGGTGGCCACCCCGCCGCCCAGCAGCCGGCCGTCGCCGGCCGGGTCGAGCGTGTTCAGCCAGCCGGCGCCCGACAGTCCCACCGCGTCGATCACCTCGAGGCCGACCAGCCCGGGCGGTACGGCGGCCATGAACCGGGTCACCAGCGACCAGGCGTAGGCGGCGGCGTCTCCGGGCACCGTGCCGCGCCCGATCCACACGCCGCGCCGCCAGGGCACTCGCAGGACGAGCGGTACCCGCAGATCGGGCAGTTCGGCGGTGGACAGCCGTCCCAGCAGCACTCCTTCGGCCAGGTCGGTACGGGGCAGCCAGGTCAGCCAGGAGGGCGCGTCGAACGGCGCCGCCTCAGCGGTGACGTGGGGCTCCACCCGGGCCATCTCGTCGCGCAGCTGTGCGGTATCGGCGCGTAGCCGCTGGTCGGCCGCCGCCATGAGCTGGTCGAACCGCCCGCGCGGCGCGCGCCCGGCGACCTCGTCGTTGCGGATGTTGAGCGCGTGGTCGGTGGACGCGCGGAACGCGGCCAGCGAACGGCTCGCGTCCTCCCAGACCATCCAGCAGCGTTCCAGGTAGCCGACCTCCGTGGACGACGGTGCCTGCGGTACGGGCGGCGCCTGCGGCAGAGGCGGGAGGTGGGGCCGTCCCGGCGGCGCCCCTACGGCAGGGCCGGGAGGTGGGGCGCCCATGCCGGCTTCCGCCTCGCCCGGGTCGTCCACCTCGACTCCGTGCGCCTCGACCAGCTCGGACAGCCCGCCGGCGTACCCCTGCCCGACGGCGCGCACCTTCCACCGGTCGGCCCGGCGGTAGATCTCGAACCCGAGGATCGCCTTCTCCGGGCCCAGCCCTGCGACCGTGTACAGGGCCATCGTGTCGCCACTGGCCGTGGTCAGCTGGAGCTGCGGTGCCGGCACCGCCCCGAACGAGACCCCGCCCCCGGTCAGGCTGACCGCGATGAGCACCGCCTGGACGTCCGCGGGAACGGCGTCCAGGTCGAGGTCGACGCGCTGGCGGCCGCCGCCGTCGGTCCAGCGCACGCCGGGTGCCTCGGGGGCGTTGAAGAACACCAGGTCGGCGTCGGTACGTACGCGCAGGTCAGGCCCCACCAGCAGGGCGCAGACGTCCACGGGCACGGCGCAGGAGACGGTGGCGGTCACCTGGCGTGCGGGCAGCGGGGTATTGGCACCGCGCAGGAGTTCGAGCATCGGTCAGGCCAGCGCGGCGATCGTCGGCAGCATGTCCTCGAAGGTACGGCCGTGGCACGGCTCGCCGACGGCGTTCATCTTCCATCCGTCACCGTGCCGGTAGAGCCGGGCCATCACCATGGCGGTGTGGGCGCCGCCGCCCGTCAGCGTGTACCGGGCCAGCTCGCCGCCGTCCATCTCGTTGACCACCCGGCAGAACGCGTTGTCCACCTCGTTGAAGGTCTGCCCGTTGAACGAGCTGACGGTGAACACCAGCGAGGTGACGTGCACCGGCAGCCGGGCCAGATCGACGATCACCGACTCGTCGTCGCCGTCGCCCGCGCCGGTCAGGTTGTCGCCGGTGTGCCGGACCGAGCCGTCGTCGCTGACCAGCTTGCCGAAGTAGACGACGTCGGCGATGCGGCCGTCGGCGAAGAGCACGCAGGAGGCGTCCAGATCGATCTCTCGCTCCCGGGAGCCGAAGAAGCCCTGTTTGCGCACCGCGTCCCAGCCCAGGCCCATCCGGACCATGCGCAGCTCTCCGCCGGGCTTCTCCAGCGAGATCCGCTGGCCCTTCACCATCGAGACGGTCACAACCGTCGCCTCCTCGTGTTCCTGTGCCGCGCGCTCCCGAGAGCGGCGCCGGCCGACGGCATCCCGATCACCACAAAGGCAAGCTCACCACAAAGGCAAGCAAGGTGCGACGAAAGCCTTGCAGCCCGGCACCCGGTTGTCACCCCGTTCGCAACTGATGTGGCCGAGTCCCGGGCAGCGGCGCCCTGCGGCCTGGCCATGGTTACGGCAGGTGTGGTTACGGCAGGTGAGGTGTCGGAGCGCTTGGTAGTGCCTGCACTACTACGCATGGGCCACTGGCTGCATGGTGAGCGGCCGGCGATCTCCATAGCGTCGGGGGACCGTCGAATTCACCCGACGCGAGATTCACCCGGCCCGAGATTCGCCTGGTCCGAAATTCGTCCGGCCCGAAAACAGAGCTCCCGGAAGGCAGTCGCCATGTCAGTCCCCCCGCCCGAAGACGCCGTCAGCGTCGAACGTGTCAGCAAGACGTACGGAGACGGGCAGTCCGTCGTGGCGCTGGCCGAGGTGGACGCCCGGTTCCAGCGGGGAACGATGACGGCGGTAATGGGGCCGTCCGGTTCAGGCAAGAGCACGCTGCTGCACTGCGCGGCCGGCCTGGATCGCCCGACCTCGGGACGGGTCCGGATCGGTGCCACCGATCTGTCGTCGATGTCCGAGAAGCAGCTGACCAAGCTGCGCCGCAGCCGGGTCGGCTTCGTGTTCCAGGCGTTCAACCTGGTGGGCGCGCTCACCGTGGAGCAGAACATCCTGCTGCCTTCGCGGCTGTCGGGCAGCCGCCCGGATCCGGCGTGGGTCACCGAGGTGGTCGAACGGGTCGGACTGGGGCAGCGGCTCCGGCACCGGCCGACGGAGCTGTCCGGCGGCCAGCAGCAGCGGGTGGCGATCGCCCGCGCACTCGTCACCAGGCCCGAGGTGATGTTCTGCGACGAGCCCACGGGGGCGCTCGACACGCAGTCCGCGGCGGAGGTGCTGACGCTGCTCCGCTCGGCGGTCGACGAGACCGGGCAGACCGTCATCATGGTGACCCACGACCCGGTCGCCGCGTCCTATGCCGACCGCGTCATGGTCCTCGCCGATGGCCGGATCGTCCGGGACATGCCGCAGCCCGGCGTCCAGCGGATCGCCGAGCAGCTGGCGATGCTCGGCCGCCGGCAGCCCGTCGCGAGCCGGGAGGGCTGAGCCGTGCTCGGACTGGCCGCGCAGATGCTGCGCTTCCGCAAGGGCAGTTTCGTCGCGACGTTCATCGCGCTCGCCGCCGGCGTCATGGTCCTGACGGTGTGCGGGATGCTCGTGGAGTCGGGGCTGCGCTACAACGGGCAGCCGCAGCGGTACGGCGGCGCGCTCACCGTCGTCGCCAAGCACGACATCACGATCCAGGGTCCGGAGAGGTTCGGCGAGCGCGAGAGCGCCACGATGGCGCTGCCCGAGCGCGGCCGCGTCCCGGAATCGCTGGTCGGCAAGGTCGCCGCGGTGCCGGGCGTGGCGAGCGCGGTGGCGGACCGTTCGATCGCCGTCGCGGCGGCGGCCGCGCCGAAGGTGCCGGCCATGGGCCACGGCTGGGGTAGCGCGGCGCTCACCCCGTACAAGGTGGTGTCCGGTACGGCGCCGCGGATCGAGGGTGAGATCGCCGTCGACGAGCGGCTCGCCACGGCGGGGAAGCTGCGTCCCGGCAGCGCCACGGCGATCCTCACCGGCGGGACCGTTCAGCAGGTCCGGGTGAGCGGCGTCGTGAAGGCGTCCGGTACGAGCGGTCCGCAGGCGGCGCTGTTCTTCACCGACGCGCAGGCGGCCCGGCTGTATCCGCGTCCGGGCCACGTCGACGCGATCGGCGTTCTGCCCGCGAAGGGCGCCGACCGGGACGCCGTGGCCGCCGCTGTCGAACGCGTCGCGGAGAGTGCGGGGGCCAAGGCCTACACGGGAGACGAGCGGGGGCTGGCCGCGCAGCCGGAGGCGGCCGCCGCGAAGAGCTTCACCCTGGAGGCCGGCGGCGCGTTCGGCGGCTACGCCGCGCTGATCATCGGTTTCGTGGTCGCCGCGACGGTCGGCCTTTCGGTCCGGCACCGCCGCCGCGACTTCGCCCTGCTGCGGGCGATCGCGGCGACCCCGGGCCAGGTACGGCTGCTGATCCTCGGCGAGGTGGGCATGCTCAGCCTGCTCGCCGCCGTGGTGGGCGTCCCGATCGGCCTGCTCGCCACCGTATGGCTGCGGGACCAGCTGGTGACCCGCGGGTTCGTCCCGGAGAGCTTCACCATGAGCGGCGGGTTCCTGTCCTCGCCGGCGGTGACCTTGGCGGTGGCGGCCGTCGCGCTGCTCTCCGCCTGGATCGCGGCGCGGCGTACGACGCGGATCCGTCCCACCGAGGCGCTCGGCGAGGCGGCCGTCGAGGCGACCCTGGGCGGCAAGGTCCGGATCGTCGCCGGACTGGCGTTCCTCGGCGGCGCGGTCGTCCTGATCGTCCTCACCGGCAGCACCGGCGGCCAGACCGCCATGGGCGCCGCCGTGGGCATGCTCTACACGTTCGTGCTGGCGGTCGCGCTGCTCGCCCCGTGGATCAACCGGGCCGCCGCCATGGTGCTCGCCCCGGTCCTGCGGGCCGTCTTCGGGACGAGCGGTTACCTGGCCGCCGCGAACCTGCGGGCGAACGCGCGCGGCATGGTCGCCGTCCTGACCGCACTGGTGCTCTCCGTCGGGTTCGGCGGCACCATCTGGTTCCTGCAGGACAACCTGCAGCGCCAGACGGTGATCCAGAGCGAGCAGGGCACGCTCGCCCAGCACTCGCTGGTCGGCGGCGCCGGCCTGCCTGCGACGGCCGCCGCGCAGGCCCGGCAGATCCCGGGGGTGGTGGCCGCGACCGGGGTCCGGCGCACGTCGGTGCTCGTGCCCTTCATGAGCGAGGCGATGGCGGTGGTCGCGCAGGGCATCGACCAGCAGGGCGCGAGCCGGACCATGGACCTGAACGTGACGTCCGGGAAGATCGATGATCTGCGGGCCGGCACCGTGGCGGTGTCCTCCTCGCAGGCCGACACGTCCGGCTGGAAGGTCGGCGGCACGGCCAAGCTGTGGCTCGGCGACGGCACGCCGGTCAGCCTGAAGGTCGTCGCGGTCTACGAGCGGAGCTTCGGTTTCGGCGACGTCACGCTGAACAACGAGACGCTCGCCGGCCACACCGCGACCGGCCTCGACGACCACGTGCTGATCCGCAGCGCTCCCGAGGCCAATGTGGGGCCGGCCCTGGCGAAGCTCGCGAGCGCGTACCCGGCGAGCACCGTGACCGGCAGCGAGCAGTTCACCGGCGAGCTGGCCAAGGACCTGGCGATCAGCTCCTGGCTCAACAAGCTGCTGGTCGCCGTGCTGATCGGGTACGCGGTGCTCGCGGCTGCGAACACCCTGATCATGGCCGCCCTCGCCCGGACCCGGGAGCTGTCCCTGCTGCGCCTGGTCGGGGTGACCCGCGGCCAGGTGAGGCGGATGGCCCACGCCGAACAGGCCGCGCTGCTGGGCGTCGCGCTCACGATCGGCATCGCGATCGCGGCGGTCACGCTGTCCTCGATCGTCAACGCCATCGCGGGGCAGCCCGTCCCGTACGTACCGGCCCTCGGCTGGGTCATCATCATCGGCGGCACCATCGCGCTCGCGCTGGTCGCCACGGTGCTGCCGATCGGCCGGCTCCTGCGTACCCCACCCGTCGAGGGCATCGGCATCCGCGAGTAACCCCTCATGTTGACTCGTGGCGTGTTCGCCCCCGGCTTCGCCCGTGAAGGCGAACACGCCACGAGTCAACCTAGGTTCTGGCGGGGCGGTGTCCGGGAGCTCGGGTGCACGATCGATTCATGATCACCGCGTCGGGCCGCGAGGTGGTCAACCGCGGCTCTGGGTGCTCTCCAAATAGCGCAGGACGGCGGTGACCCTGCGGTCGGCCCGGTCGGTGGGCGCCAGGTCGAGCTTGGCGAAGATGCTGCGGATGTGCTTGTGCACGGCGCCCTCGGTGACGAACAGCCGCTCGGCGATGGCCGCGTTGCCCAGGCCCTCCGCCATCAGGGCGAGTACGTCGCGTTCCCTGGCGGTCAGCCGTGCCAGCCCGCCGTCGGGACGGGATCTCGTCAGCAGCTGCGCGACGACGTCGGGATCGATGGCCGTACCGCCCCCGGCCACCCGGTGCAGGGCGTCGAGGAACGTCTCGACGCGGCCGACCCTCTCCTTGAGCAGGTAGCCGAGCCGGGCGGTGCCGCTCGCGAGCAGTTCGGTGGCGAACGCCTGCTCCACGTAGGCGGACAGGACGAGCACGGCCAGGCCGGGACGGCGGCGCCTGGCCTCGACCGCCGCCTTGATCCCCTCGTCGGTGTGCGTCGGGGGCATCCGGACGTCGACGATGGCGACATCCGGGTCATGCCGGTCCACGGCCGCCAGGAAGGAATCCGGGCCGTCGGTGGTGGCCACCACGTCCAGGGACTCCGCGCGCAGCAGCATCGCGACCCCCTCGCGCAGCAGCGGGTCGTCCTCCGCGATCACGATCCGCATGGCAACTCCATCTCGAGAACGGTCGGGCCGCCGGGCGGGCTGGTCACCGTGAGCGTGCCGTCGTGGGCCTCGATCCGGCTACGGATGCCGGCGAGCCCGGACCCTTCGCCCGCGTCCGCACCGCCGACCCCGTCGTCCTCGATCCGCAGCGACAGCAGGCCGCCGTGCGTCCGTCCGATCACGGAGGCGTTCGTGGCCCGGCTGTGCCGGGAGATGTTGGTCAGCGCCTCGGCGGTCACGAAGTAGGCGGTGGCCTCGACGGAGACGGCACACCGGCCGGGCAGGTCGACGTCCGTCCGGCACGGTACGGCGCAGTTCGCGGCGAGCCCGGCGAGCGCGCCGGCGAGGCCCCGGTCGGCCAGGACGGGCGGCAGGATCCCGCGCACGACCGTACGGAGTTCGGCGAGGGCCGCTTCGGCCGCGTCCTGGGCCTGCGCGAGCGCGGCCTCGGCGGCGGCCGGGTCGCGCGCCAGCGCGCGGCGGGTCGCGCCGATCAGGACGGTGACGGCGACGAGCCGGTTCTGCGTCCCGTCGTGGAGGGAACGCTCGATGCGCCGCAACTCCGTCGCGTGCGCGTCCAGAGCCGCGGCTCGGGTCGCGGAGAGCCGCGCGACCTGCATCGAAAGGTCGATGTCGGGCGGGGGTACCAGCAACCGCCGTCCAGGCCACGCTTGCAGCCGGGCCATTCCCGGTCCGAGGACCACGAAGGCCGCACCCAGCAGCAGGCCGAAGAACAGGACGCCCAGGGCGTCGATGTCGTTCCGTACACTCCAGAACACGAAGTTGGGGCTGGACTCCTCGGGGGGCAGCACCCGCCACCACAGCGGGTACGTGACGTCCTGCACGGCCTGCATCGCCAGTGTCGCCCCACCCCCGCCGAGGGCCAGGCCCAGCGTGCCGTGTGCCGCCAGCCAGCGCAGTTCCCGCCGGATCACCGGATCGGCGAGGGCCATCCGCACCTGGGGCGGCGCCGGTCCCATCGCGATGATCTCGGGGCCCCACCGGGACAGCCGGGCGCGCTCGCGCTCGGCCGGGGCCCGGATGAGCCGGGGCAGCGTACGCGCGAGAAGCAGGCCGACGCCGACGGCGCACAGGAGCGCGACCAGGACGACCCAGGCCAGCACCATGAACGCCAGCAGTGCCGTGCCGAGGCCGCCGACGAGGTGTTCGAGCGCGTCCAGCACGGCTCGGGCACGCTTGAGGGCGCTCGCCCGCCCGGTCCGCCTGGTGAGAGTCACCTGGCGGACCCTAGGGCAGCGAGTCGATCTTGTCAGACCGTTCCGGCCTGGGAGTACAGCCTGCTGTACCAAATCCGGCGGGGTGGCTGGATTGTCCCGATACATTCCCGTCCCTAGCGTGGGTTCGCTCGAACCCACCGAGGAGGACGACCGTGCCCGACCCCGACGCCCACTCCCGGCCGTCCTCCGAGCCCCCGCCCGCAGGGAACGGCGCCGTACGGCCGGTGCTGTGGGTCGTGCTGGCGATCAGCGCCGCGGGCAACATGGTCGTCTCGACCAGCGGCCTGAACATCATCGGCAACATCCTCTTCGGGATCGTCACCCTCGGCTGCGCCACCGCACTGATCGTCCAGCACTACCGCACCCAGCGGCCATAGGTCCCGATCGACGGGCAAGGGGCGCGTGGAAACAGGGTCGCGCGGAAGCCGCCGTGACAGACAGCGCACCCGCGATCGACCGTGACGTCCCGCAGACGGCCAGGATCTGGAACTACTGGCGCCAGTTCCTGCAGCGCGCCGTCCACCATTGGAGACCACTGTGATCTGATCGACGAATGCACCTGGAGCATCTGGACGGAGCGGGCACGCGGGATCGCCTCGGCGAGATCGAAACCGTGTACGCCGAGGCGTTCCCGCGCTCCGACCTCGGCGACTGGCGGGCCCGCACGGGACGCCAGATCACCTTCTCGGGTTTCGAGGCGGTGACGGCCCGCCTTGACGGCGCACTCGCCGGCTTCGTCTACGGCCTGCCGCTGTCGGCCCGGTCGTCCTGGTGGGAGGGACTGGAGCCCGTCCCACCTCCCGACTTCATCACCGAGACCGGAGCGCGGACGTTCGCCGTGATCGACCTGGCCGTGCGGCCCGTCCACCGCGGCCAAGGCATGGGGCGGCGCCTCCTGGACGAGCTGCTTGCCGGACGCGCCGAGGAACGGGCCACGCTCGCGACCGCACCCGACGACCGCGATGTCCAGCGAATGTACCGGCGGTGGGGGTGGAGGCACGTTGGACGGACGCCTGGACAGCCTGGTGAAGCTGAAGCAGCGTTCGAGATCTACGTGATCGACTTGCCGCGGGACGCGGCCAGCAGCTCCCGATAGCCGACGACAACCGGCTCGGTGCGGCTGCGCTGGGGGACGGCCTCGGCGACCTGACGGGCCAGGCTGCTCACCATGGCGGTACGGTGCTCGGCCGGGTGGGCCTCGTAGACGCTGTGAGCGAGCCGGACCCCCTCGCTCACGTCCCCCTCGCGGACATGGCCGGACGCCCGCAGCAGACCGAGCTGCGTGTGCACCCGAGCATCAGTGGACGGCACGAGCGCCTTGGTTCGCGCGACCGACTCCTCCAGCCGGACACGGTCACCGACATGGGCGTACACCCACGCCTCACTGTGCCGCACTCGATCCTCGGCCCACCCCCTGACCGACCGTACGTCGGTGGCCGATACGGGCAGTGCCTGGAAGATCTCCTCGCAGGTCCGCAGCTCTGCCGCCGCCTCCCGGGCGCGGCCCTCCAGCGCGAGCAGCTGCGCCCGCACCGTGCCCACGATGGCCAGGCCGCGGCAGGGGGCACGGGGAGAGCGCTCGATCAAATCTCCGGCCTTGCGCAGCAGGACCGCTACCGGGCGATGCTCATAGAGACCGTGGGTGAGACGCTCCCCGGCGATCCACAGGCCGAGGTCGATGTCCCCGGATGAGTCCGCCGCGTGCTGGGCTGTGATCCACCAGTCCCGCGCCAGGCGAGGCTGCCCCGCATTGCACAGCGTCTTGGCCATGAGCAGAGCGAGGCCGCCGGCCACCCGGCACCAGTCCGCGTGCAACCGCCCACGGGCGTGGCGCGCAGCGATCTGCTGTACCGCCACCAGGTCGGCGGCCAGGTCCGGCAACAGCCGGTGCGGGGGAAGCAGCAGATAGCTGTAGCCGTACTCGGCGACCGCCTCCTCCCACTCGTCCAGGTGGCTGTCCTCGTCACGGGCCAGGGCCCGGTCGACGCCGGAGCGGATGCACTGAAGGGCTTCGACCGCCGGGGAAGACGTGGCCCCGAGCGTGGCCAAGGCCTGCAGCAGCCGGCGTCGTTGCATCTCGTCGTCGTCCTCAGGGATCGGGTGCGCCTCGCTGTCCACGTTAGCCGCCCGGCCACCACTGCTCGCCGCTGCCTGAGCGAGGGCGATCAGCTCGCCGTCAGCCCCGAGAGCGTCGTCGACGCTGGCGGCTACTTCGGCGGACGGCACGCGCAGGTCGCGCGAGAGCCGCGACAGGTAGCCGTCGGTGTGGTGCACGATCCCTGCCAGTGCGCGCAGCGATATGTCGCGCTCGGACAGGAGGGCTCTCATCGTCTCGCAGAAGGTCGCCATGAACGATCCGTCCGCCAGGGGCCGCCACGTGCTGCCAATGCTGCCTACCTGCCTGTTGATACGGGCAGCAGACAGCATCTTCCACGCTAGCCCGGACGCCGCTTGCATAGCCGATGAACAGCAAAGCGGCCCCGGACTGGTGGGCTAACACCAGGAACCCGGGGCCTTGACCGGAAAGTTGGTTCCGGCCCAATGGCAGATGTTACGACCTCCGAGCGGCGGCTCGCCGCGCTCGGTGCGCACCTCGGCTCCCGCAGGTTCGCCATCGACCTCACCGCGCTCGGGCTGACCGTGACGGCCCCCAACGCCGCCGACTACTGCCACGTGGCGTGCGCGTCAGAGACGATCACATGCCGCCCGCGTCCCGATGACGGCGACCGGATGTGGTTCTACAACGGCTGGGGAAAGCCGATCGCGGAAGCGGACAAGCTCGTCGATGCCGCCGTGGCCATCAAGGGGCACCTGGCCAACTGTTGCGTGCCTGCATGGCGATCAGGGCTGGAGCCGGGCAGTGAACGCGGTAGCGCCGCGGACGGCGGCCAGCGTCGACATCGATCGCGTGGTGGCCGAGTTGCGCCGCCGCTTCCCCGGCGTGCGCACGTGGTGGGGCCAGGCCACGAAGCAGTGGTGGGCGCTGACCCGCGACCGGTTCGGCGCCGACCGCCTCATCGACGCCGACAGCCCCGCCGAACTCGGCCGACGCCTGGAGCGCCTCGGCGTCCGTACCGCGGCACCTGCCCTGGCGCCCCCCATGACCAGCGCGGCGGCCGCCCCGGTCCGCCCCACCCAGATCTCGGCTCCGGAGGTGCGCGCAACCGGAGCCGTTCAGTCCATCCGCGCGCAGGAGGTTCGCATGACCATCGCGACAGAGCGGACGGCACAGGTCGTCCGGGATCCGCGCACACTGATCCCCACCTGGGCGTTCAGCCTGCTGGCCCAGGACTTCCGCAAGAAGCACCACGTCTCACACGCCTACGCCGAGCGCGTCGTCGGCCAGCTGCTGGTGTTCCTGAAAGCTGCCGGCCAGATCCGCCGCGAAGCACGCCGCGACCCCGCCGGCTACGTCAGGCTCGTCCCGAGCAGGCCCGTCGACGAGGCGTGGCACGCGGCGCTCCAGCGGACCGAGGTGTACCTTCCGGTGAGTCTGGCCTTCGCGGGCTCGGTGATCCACCACCGGCCCGTGATGGACGACGACATCGCCTCCGGGGCCGCGCTCGCGCGCACCATCCCGTACCTGCACCGTACGGGCCTGCGTGTCGATCCGGAGTTCTGGAACGAGGAGTCCGGGTCGTCGTGCTGCCCGCCCGAGTGCGCTAGCCAGGGCGGCGTATTCCTCGGCTCCTGGGAGGGCCGGATCCCCGGCGGGCCGCTGACCATCGCGTTCTGACCGAGTCCGAACGATAGGGAGCCTCATGCGCATCGACTGGACCGATCTGCCCGCCCAGGTCCGGGAGGCGATCCTCGCCGAGACCGGCCCGGTCACCCGGATCGACCCCGCGCCCACCGGCAACCACGCCGCCATCGCTTCCACGCTCCACGCCTCCGGCGGGCCGGTGTTCGTCAAGGCGGCACGGAAGCTGGCCGACCAGGACGGGCCAGAGGTCATGTCGCTGCGCCGTGAGGCTGCCATCAATCCCTTCGTGCCCGAGTTCGCTCCCCGGCTCCACTGGAAGGTGGAAGCCGGGGAGTGGCTCGCTCTGGGGTTCGAGCACGTCGCCGGGCGGCCCGCGGACTTCGCCCCTGGCTCGGGGGATCTGGAGGTTCTGGAGAAGGTCATTGACACTCTCCAGCTCATGGCGGCACCGAGCGTGGTGAAGATGCAGGTGGAACGCCGCTGGGCGTCCGAGGCCCTGACCGTGCAGCCGATGGCCGGAGGTTCCCTGCTGCACACGGACCTGAACGAGGACAACTTCCTCATCACCTCTGACGGCCGTGCCTACGTGGTGGACTGGGCCTTCGTCGCCCGTGGCGCGGCCTGGGTCGAGCTGGGGCTGCTCATCCCGTGGTTGCTGAAGGCTGGGCACTCTCCACGCGAGGCCGAAGCGTTCGTGACGAGGTTCGGCTCGTGGTCACAGGCGCCCCTCGCCGACCTCGGCCTGTTCACGAAGGTGTTCGCGAGCAAATGGGCCCGGAACGCGCAACGCGACACCTCGGAGGACTGGGTTCTGATGCACGCTCATCTGACCAGGCGATGGGCCGACCATTGGGAGTCCAGCCGGTGACCGACTGGACACGGCACCACCCACCAAGCCGATAGTCGCCACTGGTCGTGCTCAAGGGAGAGGAGATCGCGCCGGAACGAAACGGCGCGATCTCCCCCCTCAGAATCGACTCAGCAGAGACCGCCTGGGCTGGAGGTCACGCAGTTGTTGCCGTGGAACCGGTTCGTGGGGCTGCCACTCTTGTTGACCAGGTCGAACGGCGAGTTGCCGCGGACGATGTTGCGCACGATCTGGTTGTGGTGGGCCGGCCGCTTCTTCGGCTCCGTCCCGGGGAAGAGCACGATGCCCCCGGAATAGGGCAGCTTCCCCTTGTTGCCCTCGACCCTGTTGTTCTCGACCCTGTTGTGGTCACCACCGAAGAACAGGACCCCGGTGCCACCGAGAGCCGGAACCCGCCCGTACGGCGCGCAGGAACGGTTGTTCTTGGAGATGGTGTTCTTCCAGATCCGGTTGTGCCCCTGCCCACCGGGCTGGCTGTCATCGACCAGCGCGACGCCCGTGCAGTTGCCGACGAACGTGTTGCCCCAGACCTTGATGTGGCGGGCGTGCCGGATCAGTAGGCCCAGCGCGTTGCCGGACGCGTGGTTCCCGACGACGACGGTCCCGTGCGAGTTGGCGATGTCCCCGATGTAGAGCCCGGCGTCGTGACGGTTGCCGACGGTACGGTTCCCCGCGAGCCGGCTACGGGTCGAGCGGTACTCCGCGATGCCGTACTCGCCGTTGCGCTTGGCGTGGACCCACTCCACCTTCAGCCGGTCGGTGTAGTTGCCGAACACCCCTGAGCCCTTGAACTTCCGTACGGTCAGCCGCTCGATCTTCACGCCCTTGACCGGCCGCTTGGCCGTCCCGATCACGCAGATCCCCATGCCGGGGACCTTGGCCTTCTTGCAGTGGTCGTGGCCGCCCGGCTTGAGCACGGTCTTCTTGCCCACGCCCCGGATCGTGAGCCGCTTGCGGACGAGGACGCCGCCCTTGTAGTGGCCGGCCTTGAGCTGGATGACATCACCCGGCTTGGCCCTGTTCACCGCCTTCTGGATCGAGCGCCCCGGCTTGACCACGTGAATCTCGCCCCCGCCATCGGACGGTACCGCCGACGCCTGCCCGGCGGGCGCGAAGGCGGCGAGCCCGCCCAGCAGCATGACCGTGGCGAGCGAGCCCGCAAGAGTTCGTCTCATCCCTTTCCCCCGTTTCTGTGCTTTCCCCTGAGGAACCCGAGAACGGTTTCCTCGATCACCTGGAACCGCCAGGTCATTCCACCGGCCTCGAATGGGAAACGTCGGAGGACTTCCGCCCGGCCCGCGGGATTTGCCACCCGTTGGGAAACAGCAGGGTCTTTTCATCGCCTGGGCGGCCCTGAGAGGCGTTCATGACGTCCAGGCGCAGGGATATTGCAGGGAGGACCCGGACCTGGACCGGAACCAGACTTGAACGAAACTCAACGAGGAACCGGCTCCCGAGGAAGGACCGGCCGTCCCGGAGTGGCCGGATCCGGCCCGGAACCTTTCGGTGGGCGGAGTGCGTCTAACCCATCGCACCCCGCGTGAACCCCGCACACCCCGTCACCCCGCGCAGGCCGGGGGCCGTCCAGCTCGAACGGGCGGCCCGGAGACAACGGGAGTTCCAGGGGGAACCACATGCCCGTGAAGAGGGTGTACGACGTCGTGGCGCTGCACGTTCCCATCGTCTACGACGCGCACGGGGACCATGACCGCAACGGAATGGTCTACACGCTGGCCGAGCACGAGGCGGCGTTGGACGAGGTCAGGAAGGGCTTTCCCGCGCCCTTCCCGAACCCGCTGACCGAGCCGGAACGGCTTCCGGACCCGCATCCGCTGGTCCGCCCGCTCGTGCTGCGGGCCCGCGCCGGGGAACGGGTGATCGTCCGTTTCCGCAACAAGCTGCGGCAGCGGGCCGGGATCCACGCCCAGGGCGTCGGGTACGAGGTGAGGACCGCCGACGGGGGCGCGGTCGGCCGGAACCCGGACTCGGCCGTCGAGCCGGGCGGCGCCATCACCTACGAGTGGGACGCCGCGGAGGAGGGCGTCTTCTTCCTCGGCGATCTCGCCGATCTGCGCGGCGGCCAGGACGGCTCCCAGGCGCACGGCCTGTTCGGCGCGCTGGTCGTCGAACCCGAGGGCGCGACCTGGACCGATCCGGTGACGGGCGGTCCCCTGCTGGACGGCCTCTACGCCGACGTCCACGTCCCGGGAGAGCCGAGCTTCCGCGAGTACGCGCTGTTCATGCAGGACGAGACGCCCAACGACAACCCCGTCCTCCCGCCACACCCGCTCTACGAATGCGACCGGCCCCAGCCGCACACGCACGCGCCCGCCGCCGGCGGGGAGCGGCTGGCACCCGTCCTGTTCCCGGACCACGACGACGACCACGGGCACGACCGCGAGCAGAACGAGCACGCCGCCTCGATGATGCTCATGAGCTACCGCACCGAGCCGATGGGCTGGCGCTCCCTCGCGTACGAGCGGCTTCTCGAAGCGGGCGCGATCGACCCGGAACGGGACGCGATGGTGGGCGAGGAGCAGCACCACAGCTCCTGGCTGTTCGGGGATCCGGCGACGCCGATCTTCCGTGCCTACCGCGGCGACCCGGCCAGGATCAGGGTGGTGCACGCCGGGGTGAAGGAGACCCATGTCTTCCACCTCCACCTGCACCAGTGGAGGGCGGTCCCCGGGCACGACGAGTCGCCCATCATCGACTCGATCACCATCGGCCCGCAGCAGGCGTTCACGATCGAGCCGATCGGCGGCGCGGGCTCGATGCAGCGAGCGACCGGCGACATCATCTTCCACTGCCACCTGTATCCGCACTTCCACGCCGGAATGTGGGGCATGTGGCGCGTCTTCGACGTGCTCCAGGACGGCGGCGGACGGTACCCGGACGGCACGTCCATCGCGCCGCTCCGCCCGCTGCCGGACCACCTGTCCCCGCCCGCTCCCACCACCGAACGGCCGGGCTTCCCCGCGTTCATGCCGGGGCCGTTCCCGCAGAAGTCGCCCCGGCCGCCGCGCACACCGGCGATGCCGGAGGGCATGGGACGGGAGCCGACCGAGCTGGAACGGGCCGCGTTCGTCCCCGATCCGCAGCCGGGCGAGGCGTTCACCAAGGTCACGCCGGACGGGGACGTACCGGTACGCCGCTACCACCTGGTGGCCATGCAGGGGACGCTGCACTACTACGAGAGCCGCGACCACGGTGCCGGACAACACAGTGCCAACCAGCACGGGGGCGGGCACCGGAGCACCTGGCACGACCATCGCGGCGTGTTCTACGTGCTCCAGGAGGAGCTCGACGCCGCCGGCGGGATCGAGAACTTCCAGCGGGAACTGGAGGAGGGCACCCGGCAGGTCGAACCGATCGCGATCCGCGCGAACAAGGGCGAGATCCTCGAACTCACCCTGACCAACGCGCTCCCACCCGGGTGCCACGAGGAGACGGCGTTCGATCCCGTCCTGCCGTTCCAGCCGGAGTGCGGGCTGCACGTCCACCTGGTGAAGTTCGACCCGCTGGTGGCCGACGGCGCCAGCGTCGGCTGGAACTACCTGTCCGGTACGACCACGTCCGACGCGGGCGAGCAGGACCACGAGCGGTACGGCTCCTGGGTCTACCGGTGGCTGTGCGACGAGGAGTTCGGCGTCGTCTTCTTCCACGACCATCTGCTGGCCAACGAGCGGCAGCGGCACGGGCTGTTCGGCGCCATGATCGCCGAGCCGGAGGGCGCCGTCTGGCTCGACCCGCACGATCACGGCCGGGAGGTCCGCAACGCGGCCACGGCCGTGGTGCGGCCGCCCGGCGGGGACGCGTTCCGCGAGCAGGTGATCCCGGTGGCCGACTTCGTCCCGCTGGTCGCGCACGGTGCCGGGGAGGCCGGTGACCCGATCAACCCGCCCGCGTTCCCCGGCGCCCTCGACGATCAGGGCACCATGGCCGTCGGGTACCGGTGCGAGCCCCTCCACGAGCGCCCCGGCGACCCGTCCGACTGGTTCTCCAGCGACGTGCACGGCGACCCGCGGACCCCGCTGCTGCGCGCGTACCCGGGCGAGCGCCTGCGCGTCCGCCTCTACCAGGGATCGCACGAGGAGCAGCACGGCTTCACGGTGCACGGCATGCGCTGGCACGCCTGGCGGGACGACCCGCGCTCGCCGCTGCGCACGCAGCAGACCATCGGCATCTCCGAGGCGTTCAGCCTGCACATCGACGACACGGCCGGGCCGGGCGATCACATGTGGGCCTTCTCCGCCATCGACGACACCTGGCTGGGCTGCTGGGGACTGTTCCGCCTGCACGAGGAGCCGCAGGACGACCTCCCGCCGCTCCCGGGCGCGTCCGGCGGCGGACTCCCGCCGTTCGATGCCCGTACCGCCCGGCGCCACCACGTACGGGCGGTCGCCCGCGAGATCCCCTACAGCGACCGGCGCAGCGACCCGTTCGGCCTGGTCTACACCGTCGACGGGTCACCCCAGGACGAACCACTCGTCCTGCGCTGCCGGGCCGGCGAATGGATCGAAGTGACGCTCACGAACGAGGTGGACGTCCCGCCCCAGCCGACGCCGTACGATCCACCGCTCCCGGCCCTGGACGATCCGGCCGAACGCGAGGTGTCTGCACGGGTGTCGCTGCATCCGGTGGGCCCGCTGCGCTACGACGTGCGCGACAGCGACGGCGCGTACGTGGGCCGCAACGGCAACGGCACGGTCAAGCCCGGCGGTGAGGCCACCTACCGCTGGTACGCGGACACCCCCGGCGTGATCCTCCTGGAGGACCGCGCCGACCTCCGTACCCACCGCCACCGCGGCCTGGTGGGCGCCCTCGTGGTGGAACCGTCCGACGCCACTCCCGACCGCGGAGCCTGGACGGGCCACCAGGCGACCATCCGGCGCCCTGATGGCGAGACCGTCCACGAACTGGTCCTGCTCCTCCAGGACGGCGTACGCCAGTACCACCACGGCGATCCCACCCAGCCCGTCACCGATCTGGAGGACGAACCGGAGGACTCCGGGCAGAAGGCGTTCAACTACCGCAGCGCCCATCTGCTCCCCACCCGCCCGTCCCTGGCGGTCACGCACCCGCGCACTCCGGTCCTGCGCTGCCGCTCGGGCGACCTCGTCCGGGTCCACCTCGTGGTGGGAGCCGACCGGCCGCGCAATCACACCTTCTACATTCACGGCCAGACCTGGCCCATGGAAGAACACCTCGACGCCCCGCGCGTGGGCGCGATAGGCGGCCTGACCAACGGCAGCCTCCGCACCCTGACGTTCAGGGCCGGTCCCCCAGGGGACTACGCCTACCGATCGGGCGCATGGCGCTGGGCCCTGACCGAAGGCCTCTGGGGCCTGATCCGCGTCCACTGACCCGCACCCACAACGGCGTCGGGCCGGGGGGGCCGGGCGCACGCCCGGCCCTGCGCG
>NZ_JBIRAW010000015.1:0-208004 GCF_044326315.1 Actinomadura sp. 9N407
CCCCCCACCCCCCCCCCCCCCCCTCGACCGGGGGTTACTTCTTGCGGCCGCCGGCGCTGGCCTTGAGGTAGTCGTGGTTGAGCCGGCCGATCACGTCGATCGGGATGCCCTTCGGGCACGCGGAGGTGCACTCGCCGGTGTTGGTGCAGCCGCCGAAGCCCTCCTCGTCGTGGGTCTCCAGCATGCTGACCACCCGGTCCCAGCGCTCGGGCTGGCCCTGCGGCATCAGCCCGAGGTGGGTGACCTTGGCGCCGAGGAACAGCGCGCCCGAGCCGTTCGGGCAGGCCGCGACGCAGGCACCGCAGCCGATGCACTCGGCGGCCTCGAACGCGCGGTCGGCGTCCGGCTTGGGCACCGGCGTCGCGTGCGCCTCGGGCGCGGTCCCGGTCGGGGCGGAGATGAACCCGCCGGCCGAGATGATCCGGTCGAACGCCGACCGGTCCACGACCAGGTCCTTGACGACCGGGAACGCCTTGGCGCGCCACGGCTCGACGTCGATGACCTCGCCGTCCTTGAACTTGCGCATGTGCAGCTGGCACGTCGTGGTGGCCCGCTCGGGGCCGTGCGGCGTGCCGTTGATGACCAGCGAGCACATGCCGCAGATGCCCTCGCGGCAGTCGTGGTCGAACGCCACCGGCTCCTCGCCCTCGGCGATGAGCCGCTCGTTCAGGACGTCCAGCATCTCCAGGAAGGAGGCGTCGGGGGAGATGTCGTCGATCTTGTACTCGACCATCGCCCCCTTGGTCCCGGAGCTCTTCTGGCGCCAGACGCGCAGTGTCAACTTCATTACTTGTACGACCTCTGGCTCGGCTTGCAGTAATCGAACTCGAGGGCCTCCTTGTGGAGGACGGGCCGCTCGTCCCGCCCGCCCCACTCCCAGGCGGCCACGTAGGCGAAGTTGTCGTCGTCGCGCTTGGCCTCGCCCTCCTCGTCCTGGCTCTCGGCCCGGAAGTGGCCGCCGCAGGACTCGGCGCGGTGCAGCGCGTCGATGACCATCAGCTCGCCCAGCTCCAGGAAGTCGGCCACCCGGCCGGCCTTCTCCAGTTGCTGGTTGAGCTCCTCGCCCGTACCGGTGACCTTGACGCGCGTCCAGAACTCCTCGCGCAGCGCCGGGATGAGCTCCAGGGCCTTGCGCAGGCCCTCCTCGGTACGTTCCATGCCGCAGTACTCCCACATGATGTGGCCGAGCTCGCGGTGGAACGAGTCCACGGTACGGTCCCCGTCGATCGACAGGAGCCGTTCGATCTGGTCCTTCACCCGGGTCTCGGCCTCGGCGACGGAGGCCTCGTTCACCGGCGGGAGCTTCGTCTGGGCGATGTAGTCGCCGACGGTGTTCGGCAGGACGAAGTAGCCGTCCGCCAGGCCCTGCATCAGCGCGGACGCGCCGAGGCGGTTGGCGCCGTGGTCGGAGAAGTTGGCCTCGCCGATCACGAACAGGCCGGGGATGTTGGAGCGCAGGTCGTAGTCGACCCACAGGCCGCCCATCGTGTAGTGCACGGCGGGGTAGATGCGCATCGGCGTCTCGTACGGGTTCTCGCCGGTGATGCGCTCGTACATCTCGAAGAGGTTGCCGTACTTGGCCTCGATGGCCTTGCGGCCGAGCCGCCCGATCGCGCCGGCGAAGTCGAGGTAGACGCCCAGGCCGCCGGGGCCGACGCCGCGGCCCTCGTCGCAGACGTTCTTGGCGGCGCGGGAGGCGATGTCGCGGGGGACCAGGTTCCCGAACGAGGGGTAGATGCGCTCCAGGTAGTAGTCGCGCTCGTCCTCGGGGATGGCGGACGGCTTGCGGTCGTCGCCGCCCTTCACGGGCACCCACACCCGGCCGTCGTTGCGCAGCGACTCCGACATCAGCGTCAGCTTCGACTGGTGGTCGCCGCTGACCGGGATGCAGGTCGGGTGGATCTGGGTGTAGCAGGGGTTGGCGAAGTACGCACCGTGCTTGTGCGCGCGCCAGGACGCGGTGACGTTGGAGCCCATCGCGTTGGTCGACAGGAAGTAGACGTTCCCGTAGCCGCCGCTGGCCAGCACCACCGCGTCGGCGGTGTGGTGCGAGACCTCGCCGGTGATCAGATTCCGCACGACGACGCCGCGGGCGCGGCCGTCCTCCATGATCAGGTCGAGCATCTCGTGCCGCGCGTGCAGCTCCACGTTCCCGGCGTCGACCTGGCGCATCAGCGCCTGGTACGCGCCGAGCAGCAGCTGCTGGCCGGTCTGGCCGCGGGCGTAGAACGTCCGGGAGACCTGGGCGCCGCCGAACGAGCGGTTGTCGAGCAGGCCGCCGTACTCGCGGGCGAACGGGACGCCCTGCGCGACGCACTGGTCGATGATCTGGGTGGAGATCTCGGCCAGCCGGTGCACGTTCGACTCGCGGGACCGGAAGTCGCCGCCCTTGACCGTGTCGTAGAACAGCCGGTACACGCTGTCGCCGTCGTTGCGGTAGTTCTTGGCGGCGTTGATCCCGCCCTGCGCGGCGATCGAGTGGGCGCGCCGCGGGCTGTCCTGGAAGCAGAACTGGACGACGTGGTAGCCGGCCTCGCCGAGGGTGGCGCCGGCCGAGCCGCCGGCCAGCCCGGTGCCGATGATGATGATCTTCTTCTTGCGCCGGTTGGCCGGGTTGACCAGCTTGGCCTCGAACTGGCGGGTGGTCCAGCGGTCCCCGATCGGGCCCTCGGGGGCCCGCTCGTCGGCGACCGGATCGCCCGACTTGTAGAAAGTGTCGGTCATGTTCAGTTCACCCATCCGAAGGTGACGGCGAGGGGCACGGAGATGAAGCCGACGGTGATCACGGCGGCGACCGTTCCGGCCAGGATCCGCAGTGCGCGCTCGTTGGCCGGGGTACGCAGGCCGAGCGTCTGGAACGCGCTCCAGAGCCCGTGCCGCAGGTGCAGGCCGACCAGCAGGACGGCCAGGACGTAGAAGGCGGTGACGGGCCAGCGGGACGTGTCGAAGCCCTCGACGACCCGCTGGTACGGGGTGGCGTCCGGGCCGCCCCCGTTGACCACCAGGAACGTCATGTCCAGCAGGTGCCAGATGATGAACAGCAGGATGACGACGCCGCCGTACCGCATCGTGTGGACGGCATAGCCCTGCGCGTGCGACTTCTTCTTGGAGTGGTACTTCTCCGGCCGCGCCTTGGAGGCGCGGCGGGCCAGCGATACCGCCGACCACATGTGCAGGACCACCGCGATGGCCAGCACGACCTCGGTGAGCGTCAGTACCGTCCGGTGGGGGACGGCGGGCTCGCCGATCGTCCGCAGCCAGTGGGCGTAGTGATCGAAGCTCTCCGCCCCGTAGAAGACCTTGAGGTTGCCGAACATGTGCGCCAGGAGGAACAGCACGAGGATGCCGCCGGTGACGGCCATCACGGCCTTCTTGCCGACGGTCGATCGATAGATCGCAGGTATCGCTATAGCCACGACCTGCACGCTACGTCTGCCCTGGTCAGCAGATCCAAGTCATCGGCGCACTGGTTTCCATAGCCTCCGGCTATGACCCAAGCGGATCGGGCATTACGGTCACTTGGGGACGTTCGTCGTGGTGAGAGACCTCACACCAAGATCAGGAACTGTCGGGGCCGCCGGATCGCCCGCCGGATCACGATGCCGCGCCATCGCGGGAGAGCAGCAGGACCGCCAGGTCGTCGGTGAGGGCGTCGCCGTTGAGCTCCTCGACCTCGCCGACCAGAGTGTCGATCAGGCCCCGGCCGGTCGCGCCCCGGTGGCGCGCCTTGCGTGCCAGCCCGACCAGCCCTTCGGTGCCCAGCCGGGCCGGGCCCTGGCCGGTCCGGCCCTCGATGAGGCCGTCGGTGTAGAGCATCAGGCTCCACGACTCGCCCAGGTCGATCTCGGTCGTCGGCCACTCGGCGCCCGGCACCAGGCCCAGCGCCGGGCCGTGCGCGTACTCCGGCAGCGCGGTCACCTCGCTCGTGCCGCCGTCGCCGCCGTCCCCGCGGTTCTCGCGGAACAGCAGGGGCGCGGGATGGCCGGCCAGGTGCATCCGGGCGGTCCGCAGCGACGGCGCGATCGTGATCATGCACAGCGTGGTGAAGATCTCCTCGCTGCGCCGCTCGTGCCCGAGCACCGTGTCGAGCGTGCCGAGCAGCTGCTCGCCGGTGTGCCCGGCCAGCACGAGCGTCCGCCACGCCATCCGCAGCTGGACGCCCAGCGCCGCCTCGTCCGGGCCGTGCCCGCAGACGTCGCCGATCATCAGGTGGACGGTGCCGCCCTCGGTCTGCACCGTGTCGTAGAAGTCGCCGCCCAGCAGCGCGCGGCGGCGTCCGGGCCGGTAGCGGGTGTGGTGCCGCAGCCCCGGGTCGTCGATCAGCGGTACGGGCAGCAGGCCGCGCTCCAGCCGGGCGTTCTCGCGGCCCAGGATCCGGGCCTCCACCAGCCGGCGCTCGGTCTCCTCGGCCCGCTTGCGCTCGATCGAGTAGCGGATCGCGCGGGCCAGCAGCGGCCCGTCGACCTCCTGCTTGACCAGGTAGTCCTCGGCGCCGGCCGCGACCGCGCGGACGCCGAGCCGGGTGTCGTGGAAGCCCGTCAGCACGACCACGGCGGCGTTCTGGGAGATCGCCAGGACCTCCCGCAGCCGCTCGACCGGATCGTGGTCGTCGGGCGCGGACAGGTCGACGATGATGCACTGGGTACGGCGGGTCACCGAGCGGCGGGCGGCGGCCAGGCTCTCGGCCACCGTCATCCTGATCTCCAGGCCGCTGTCGGCGAGCATCTTCTCGACCAGGAAGACGTCCCCGGGGTCGTCGCCGATGAGGAGCAGGTCGATCCTGTCCTCGGCCCCAAGGGCGACGGCATGCGAACGATGGCTGATGGTGCTCACAGGGCTTCCGAAGTGTCGGTCGGGCGGCGGCACTGGCAACGGGCGGATCCGCGGATCCCGGCGGCGGGCGCGCCGCTCGCGGGCTCATGGGACCGGACCGCGCCGGGGCAGCGGCGTTTGCCTGGCCGCCTGGTTCCCGGCTCATGGAGCGGAGATGCAACGCTCCGTACGATCCGACCTTATCGTCTCCGATCACGATCGCGCATCCCCGGGCCGCCGCCGCGTGCCCGGCGGCCGCCGGAAAACCTGTCGAACTTCCGCCTCGCCCGTGCCTAACCTTCGGTCCGTGAAGCCGTTGCCGGTCGAAGATCCCGGCGAACCCGATCATCGGTCGCCGGCGCGCTACCTGCTCTGGCTGGCCCGTACCCAGGTGCGCAGCATCACAGCCGGCGCCGCCCTCGGGACCATCTGGATGCTCAGCCAGGCGCTGATGCCCGCCGTGATCGGCCGCGCCATCGATCAGGGCGTGGCGGCCAAGGACTCCGGTGCCCTGCTGTCCTGGGCCGGAGTGCTGCTCGGCCTGGGCGTCGTCCAGGCCGCGTCCGGCGTGACGCGGCACCGGTTCGCGGTGTTCAACTGGCTGGCCGCCGCGTACCGGACCGTCCAGGTCGTGACCCGCCAGGCGACCCGCCTCGGCTCGACCCTCCCGCGGCGCCTCAGCGCCGGCGAGGTGGTGAGCGTCGGAGTCGCCGACGTCGCCCACATCGGGGACGCGATGGACATCCTGTCGCGGGGCTCGGGCGCCATCGTGGCCGTCGCGGCGATCCTGCTGGCCTCCTCGCCGCCGCTGGGCCTGGTCGTGCTGATCGGCGTGCCGCTGATCCTGGCGCTGGCGGCGCCGCTGCTGCGCCCGTACCGCGAGCACGAGCAGCGCCAGCGGGAGCTGGCCGGCGAGCTGAACACCCAGGCCACCGACCTGGTGGCGGGCCTGCGCGTGCTGCGCGGCATCGGCGGCGAGCGGCTGTTCGCCGGCCGCTACCGGGCCGAGTCCCAGCGGGTACGGGCGGCGGGCGTGGCGGTGGCGCGGGCCGAGTCCAAGCTGAGCGGGGCCGAGGTCCTGCTGCCCGGGCTGCTGATCGCGCTGGTCACCTGGCTGGGCGCGCGGTTCGCGGCGGCCGGGACGATCAGCGTGGGCGAGCTGGTGGCGTTCTACGGGTACGCCGTGTTCCTGATCCATCCGCTCAAGACGGTGGGCGAGGCCGCCGGCAAGCTGACCAAGGCGCATGTGGCGGCGAGCCGGGTGGTCACGGTGCTCGGGCTGCGGCCCGAGGTGGCGCTGGCGGGCACGTCCCGTCCAGCGCCGGGCGGCGAGCTGGTGGACGCGGCGTCCGGGCTGGTCGTACGGCCCGGACGGCTCACCGCGATCGCGGCGAGCGACCCGCGCGACGCGCAGGCGATCGCCGACCGGCTCGGCCGGTACGCCGACGGGGACGTGACGTACGCCGGGACGCCGCTGAGCGAAATCGCCGAGCTGCGCGCGCACATCCTGCTCGCGGTCAACGAGGACCACCTGTTCTCCGGGCCCTTGGCGGACGGCCTCACCACGCCGGGCACCGGCGAGGACGCGCTGGAACGGGCGGTCCGGATCGCGAGCGCCGAGGACATCATCGCCGCGACCGGCGCGGACGCCCATGTCGCCGAGGCGGGCCGGGAGTTCTCCGGCGGCCAGCGGCAGCGGCTCCGGCTGGCCCGCGCGCTGGCCGCCGGGCACGAGGTCCTGATCATGGTGGAGCCGACCAGCGCGGTCGACGCCCATACCGAGGCCCGGATCGCCGAACGGCTGGCCACGGCCCGCGCGGGCCGTACCACCGTGGTGTGCACCACCAGCCCGCTGATGCTGGACCGGGCCGCCCACGTCGTCTACGTCGAGGACGGAACGGTGATCGCCGAGGGATCCCACCGGGACCTGCTGGACACCGAGCCGCGCTACGCCGCCACCGTCACGCGCGGTGAGGAGCAGCCCACAGGGGCACGGGACGGGACCGTCCGGGAGGAGGTGGCGAGCCCGTGAGCACCGAGATCCTGCCGATCGCGACGACCCGGCAGGTACGGGCGTACGCGCGGCGGCTGGCGCTGCGCCACCCGCGCGCGCTGCTGGGCGCGCTGGCGCTGCACGCCTCGGCCGCCATCGCCGGGCTGGTCACCCCGTGGCTGCTGGGCAACCTGGTGGAGGGGGTACGCGGCGGCGACGCGAGCATCGACTCGGTGGGCCTGGCCATCGCGGCCTTCGTGATCGTCCAGGGCGTGCTGCTGCGCTACGCCCACCTGGCGTCCGCGGTGCTGGGCGAGAAGGTCCTCGCCGAGCTTCGCGAGGAGTTCGTCGAACGGGTGCTGGCCCTGCCCCTGTCCACGGTGGAACGGGCCGGTACGGGCGACCTGGTCAGCCGAACGTCCCGGGACGTCGCCGCCCTCGCGACCAGCGTCCGGTACGCGATGCCCGAGACACTGATCGGGATCGTCGCGACCGTCCTGACGATCGGCGCGCTGATCCTGACAGGCCCGCTGGTGGCGCTGCCCTGCCTGATCGCCGTACCGCTGCTGTGGGGCGTGATGCGGTGGTACCTGAAACGGGCCGTCCCGGGCTACCTGCGGGAGAACGCCACGTGGGCGGAACTCACCGACGGACTGGCCGAGACCGTGCAGGGCGCCCGTACCGCCGAGGCCCTGGGCCTGGAGGCCCGCCGCAACCGCCGCGGTGACACCGACATCGCCCGTTCCTACGCGGCCGAGCGCTACACGCTGCGGCTGCGCACGGTGCTGTACCCGGTGATCGAGATGAGCTTCGTGCTGCCGGTCGCCGCCACGCTGGTGATCGGCGGGCTGTTCTACATCAACGGGATGGCCACGCTGGCGCAGGTGACGGCCGCCACGCTGTACGTCCAGCAGCTCATCGGACCGGTGGAGATGCTGCTGCATTGGATGGACGAGCTCCAGATCGGCTCGGCCTCGCTGGCCCGCCTGCTGGGGGTCGGCGACGGCACGGACGACAAGCCCGCGTTGGACGCCCCGCGAGCCCCGTCCAACGGCGAGGAACGCCTGACCGCCCGCGACGTCCGCTACGCGTACCGGCCGGGCAAGGACGTCCTGCACGGCGTCGACCTGGACCTTCGTCCCGGCGAACGGCTCGCCATCGTGGGGCCGTCCGGTGCCGGGAAGTCGACGCTGGGCCGCCTGCTGGCCGGGATCGACGCGCCGCGTACCGGCTCGGTGACGGTCGCGCCCGGCGACGTCCCGCTCGCCGACCTGCCGCTGGACGAGCTGCGCGGCCATGTCGCGCTGATCACCCAGGAGCACCACGTCTTCCGGGGCACGCTCCGCGAGAACCTCCTGATGGCCCGCGAGGACGCCACCGCCGACGCCATCGAGTCGGCCCTGCGCGCCGTCGAATGGGACGGCCCCGGCCTGGACACCACCGTCGGCACCGGCGGCGAGCCGCTCTCGCCCGCCCAGGCCCAGCAGCTGGCGCTGGCCCGGCTGATCCTGGCCGACCCGCACACCCTCGTCCTGGACGAGGCCACCTCGCTGCTGGACCCGCGTGCGGCGCGCCGCCTGGAGCGCTCGCTCGCCGCCGTCCTCGACGGCCGTACCGTCGTGGCCATCGCGCACCGGCTGCACACCGCGCACGACGCCGACCGGGTCGCGGTGGTCGAGGACGGCCGCGTCAGCGAACTGGGCACCCACGACGAACTGATCGCCGCCAGCGGCTCGTACGCAGCCCTCTGGTCAAGCTGGCAGCAACGTTGACTCGTGGCGTGTTCGCCCCAACGCGGCGGCGAGAAGGCGAACACGCCACGAGTCAACGGGGTGGGGATCAACGGGGTGGGAGGGCCTTCTTGAGGTAGTCGACCTGGAAGTGGAGGAGGTTCTCCGCCACGATCTCCTGCGGGGTCATGTGGGTGACTCCGGACAGGGGCAGGACGGTGTGGGGACGGCCTGCGGCCAGCAGGGCGCTGGACAGGCGGAGGGTGTGGGCGGCCACCACGTTGTCGTCGGCCAGGCCGTGGATCAGGAGCAGCGGACGCTCCAGGCGGCCGGCGTCCTTGATGAGCGAGTCGGCGGTGTAGCGCTCCGGCTCCTCGTCGGGGTCGCCCAGGTAGCGCTCGGTGTAATGGGTGTCGTAGAGCGTCCAGTCGGTCACCGGCGCGCCCGCCACGGCCGCGTGGAAGACGTCGGGACGGCGCAGCACCGCCAGGGCCGCCAGCCAGCCGCCGTACGACCAGCCGCGGATGGCCACGCGCTTGAGGTCGAGCGCGCCGGGGTGGCGGCGGGCGGCCTCCTCCAGGGCGGCCACCTGGTCCTCCAGTACGGGACCGGCCATGTCGCCGTGGATCGCGCGCTCCCAGGCGGGACCGCGCGAGGGCGTGCCGCGCCCGTCGGCGATGACGACGACGAAGCCCTGGTCGGCGAGCCACTGGGCCTCGTAGTAGGCCCGCCGTACGGCGAGGACGCGCTGGGCGTGCGGGCCGCCGTACGGGTCCATCAGGACCGGCAGGCGCCCGTGGCTGGGCTCCCAGCCGGTGGGCAGGACCACGGCGGTACGGAGTTCCCGCTTGCCCGCGCGCAGCAGCTCGACCCTGGGCGTGAGGTCGGGGGTCTCGGCCTTGGAGGCGATCTCCCGTACGCCGGAGGGGCCCCGGACCTCGACCGAGACTCCCGGACGGTCGAACCGGGAGCCGGTCAGCACGGTGACCTCGCCCGAACGGGTGCCGCCGAACACGCCCTGGCCCTCGGTCAGCCGGACCGTACGGCCGTCGGCGCCGTCGTACGACCACACGTGCTGCTCGGTGGGCTCCTCCGTACCGGTGAAGAGGACCCTCTCGCCCTCGACGCCGAGGACCGAGCGCACCTGGAGGCCGCCGGGCGTCACGGGCTTGCCGCCGACGGTGAGCCGGCGGGTGTCGGTCCCGGCGTCATCGACGTGCCAGACCAGCTCGCCGGAGCCGGTACGGGCG
Organism: Actinomadura sp. 9N407; assembly: GCF_044326315.1. Classification (NCBI taxonomy): domain Bacteria; kingdom Bacillati; phylum Actinomycetota; class Actinomycetes; order Streptosporangiales; family Thermomonosporaceae; genus Actinomadura; species Actinomadura sp. 9N407. The sequence continues at coordinate 9,786 of NZ_JBIRAW010000015.1, forward strand.
GGCAGGCCGGGGACGATCTCGGTCCAGATCGCGTCGTGCACGGTGTGCAGCAGGCTGGTCGCGCCGTTGGACGGATCGACGGCGAGCGCCCGCTGGGTGCGCTGGTCGCGGGACTGGACGACGATCAGCAGGCCGTGCCGGTCCCAGACGGCGGTGACCACGTACGGGAACTGGCCCCGGTCCCAGGCGACCGCGACCCGGCCGCCGTCGACCTTCGCCAGGGCGAGGGACACGATCGCGTTGGGCGTCCCCGCCGCCGGGTAGGCGACCTCACTGGCCGGACGGTCGGGATTGGCCGGGTCGGCGATCGTCCAGCGCTGGACGGGGGTCTCGTCCACCCGCGCGACCAGGAGCGTTCCGCCGTCGGGCGACCACCAGTGACCGCGCATCCGGCCCATCTCCTCGGCCGCGATGAACTCCGCGAGGCCGTACGAGACCTGGTCGCTCTCGGGCGTGATGAGCGCCCGGTCCGTCTCGTCGCCGATGGCCTGGAGCGGCAGAACGTGGATCGTCCGGCCGGAAACGTAGGCGACCCGCCGGCCGGCCGGGTCCAGGCGTGGGTCGAACACCGGCGTCTCGGCGGCCAGGGCACGCACCCTTCCCTGCTCCGCCGGAGACCGCAGGTCGGCCACGAACAGCTGCCCGGCGAGCGTGAACACCGCCTGCCGGACCTCGCGGTCCACGGCGTACCCGACGATGCCTCCGGCCTGCTCCCGCGCGCGCTCGCGGCGGGCCCGCTCCTCGGGCGGCAGTTCGGTCTCGCCCGGTACGTTCAGCGCGGCCGGGTCGGCGATCAGCCGCTCCTCGCCGGTCGCGACGTCCAGCGTCCACAGGCAGGTGACCGGGTCGTCGCCGGCCTTGGTCCGCAGGAAGGCCACGAACGAGCCGTCCGGCGCGATCTGGAAGGCGCGCGGGACACCGAGGGTGAACCGCCGCGTGCGGGCGCTCTGCCGCGGATAGCTGATGCTCATGGCATCCGAGTCTGCCAGCATGGCCCCGTGGGTACCGCGAGCGCCCGCGATCGGGAACCGCCGGAGATCGCGGCCGGGCTCGCGTAAGCTCGAAAACTTCTCCCCTTTCATTACATCACCGTCATAACGTCATCGCGGGTACGAAGGAGTGGTCCATGCCGGAGCTGCAGCCGGGAGATCCTCGGCGGCTGGGTTCGTACGAACTGCTCGAACGGCTTGGCGAGGGCGGGCAGGGCGTGGTCTACCTGGGGCGCAACGCCGCCGGGGAACAGGCCGCGATCAAGCTGCTGCGCGCCGATCTCACCGAGGACGCCTCCGCCCGCAACCGCTTCGTCCGCGAGGCGCAGGCGGCCAAGCAGGTCGCCCGGTTCTGTACGGCGCAGGTGCTGGAGGCCGATGTCGCCGGCGACCAGCCGTACATCGCCAGCGAGTACGTCCCGGGCAGGTCGCTGCACAAGCAGGTGATCGACGACGGCCCGATCACCGGTGCCGCGCTGGAGCGGCTGGGCATCGGCACGCTGACCGCGCTGGTGGCCATCCACCAGGCCGGGATCGTGCACCGCGACTTCAAGCCGCATAACGTGATCATGGCCCCGGACGGGCCGCGCGTGATCGACTTCGGCATCGCCCGGGCCCTGGACATCGGCCAGACGGCCGCCACCAAGGCCATCGGCACGCCCTCGTACATGGCGCCCGAGCAGGTGGCCGGTGCCACGCTCACCGAGGCCGTGGACGTGTGGGCCTGGGCCACCACGATGGCGTTCGCCGCGACCGGCCACCCGCCGTTCGGCGACGACACCGTGGTCGCGGTGATCAACCGGGTGATGAACGAGCCGCCGTCGCTGGTGGGCCTGCCGCCCGACCTGCACCGGCTGCTCTCGGCCGCATTGATCAAGGAGCCGGAGCGGCGGCCCACCGCGCAGCAGTTGATGATGACGCTGATCGGCGCCGGACCGGCCGGGCAGACCGCGATGGACGACCCGACCCAGGCCACCTCGCTGCTGGCCGAGGGCGAGCACCGGGCGGCCGGCCCGCCGATGTCGACCCAGCCGGTCGGCCGGACCCGCGCGATGGGTCCGGTCGGGGTCCCGCCGGGGCCGCCGATCCCGCCCGCGTACGGGCACGACCCGCGCCGCGCCAGCGGCTACCGCGACTGGGAGCCCGAGCGGAAGTCCAAGTGGCCGATCGTGGCCGCCGTCGGCGCGGTCGTCGCGCTGGCGCTGGTGGTGGGCCTGGTGTTCGCCTCGGCGGGCGGCGACGATCCCGGCGGTGACATCACGACGCCGCCGGTGACCACGTCGGAGTCGACGACCGACGAGGAGACCGAGCCCACCGAGCCGGAGACCGAGCCGACGACGCCGCGCCCGAGGCCGACCGAGCCGACCAGGGAGCCCACCACGACGCGGCCGACGACCCCGACCAGCGAGCCGACCACCTCCGAACCGGAGACGACCCCGCCGACCTCCGAGGAGCCGCCCGGTGGTGGCGGCGGTGGGGACGACGGCGGCGGTGGCCCGGTCGGCGGCGATCGCCCTGGCGGGGACTAGGGCGGCGGCGGGCCGGGAGGGCGGTATCCCGAGCGCCCTCCCGCTCTGAGTAGGCTCTGACCATGAAGGAGCCGCGGATCCTGTTCGTCCACGCCCATCCGGACGACGAGTCCATCGGGACCGGGGCCACCATGGCCAAGTATGCGGCCGAGGGCGCCCATGTCTGCCTCGTCACCTGCACGCTGGGCGAGGAGGGCGAGGTCATCCCGGATGAGCTGCGCCATCTCGCCTCCGACAAGGAGGATCGGCTCGGCGAGTACCGCATCGGCGAGCTGGCCGAGGCGTGCGCCGCGCTCGGTGTGACCGACCACCGCTACCTGGGCGGCGCCGGCCGCTGGCGCGACTCCGGGATGATGGGGGCCGCCAGCAACGACCATCCCCGGTGCTTCTGGCGGGCCGAGCTGGACGAGGCCGCCGGGGAGCTGGTGAAGGTCATCCGCGAGGTGCGGCCGCAGGTCCTGGTCACCTACGACGACCGCGGCAACTACGGCCATCCCGACCACATCCAGGCGCACCGGGTCGCGTGGCGAGCCTACGAACTGGCCGCCGACCCCTCCTATGTGGTGGACGGCGAGTCGGTCCGTGGTGAGTCGGCAAGCGGTGGATCGGTCAGTGGCGGCGAGTCGGCCGGTGGCGGCGAGCCCTGGCAGATCGGCAAGTTCTACGCCTACGCGACGCCCCGTACCGTGCTGGCGCGGGCGATCGCGGTGATGCGCGAGGCGCGGCTGCCGTTCGGCCGGGTGGCGGGCCTGGACGAGCTGGGCTCGGGCGTCCCGGACGGCCAGGTGACCACGGTGGTGGACTCCCGTGCCCACCTGCCGGCCAAGCTCGCGGCGCTGCGCGCCCACCGCACCCAGATCGTGGTCGCGCCCGAGGAGGTGGGCCCGTTCTTCGCCCTCTCCAACAACCTGGGGCAGCAGGCGTTCGGCACCGAGTACTTCATCCTGCTCGCGGGCGAGCGCGGCCCGGCCCCGGCGGGCGGCCGCGAGAACGGCCTGTTCGCCGAGCCGGCCCCGCCCGCTCCGCCCGTACCGCCCCGCCCGTGACGGGCCTCATGACCTCGGACGCCTCCGATGCCTCTGATGGCTCCGCGGCCGCGGACGGGCCCGCCGAGGGGCCGCTGGACGCGTTCGTCGCCGGGGCCGCGTACACGGCGCTGGGGCTGCTCGGGGCGCTCCTCGGGCTGCTCGGCTCGTTCGCCCATACGTGGACGGTCGGTGCCGTCCCGGTCGCGGGAATCGCCCTGATCGCGGCCAACTTCGCCGTGGTCAGGCTGGCCGGCTGGGGGATGGGCGGCCGGCTGGGCGCGGCGGTCCCGATGCTGTGCTGGTCGGCCGTCGCCGTCCTGATGTCGGTACGGCGCAGCGAGGGCGATCTGATCATCCCGGGCACCGATGCCGGTTACCTGTTCATCGTGGGCGGCCTGGTCGCGGGCGTGATCGCGGTGTCGCTGGTTCCGGCGCGGCGGCCCCCGGGCGACTGGCTGACCGGCGGCCTCGCCCTCAACCGGGGCTGAGGCCCCGTGGTCAAGGTGAGGCACGTGGTCAAGGTGAGGCGGTCGTGAACCCTGAGCCCGATTCCTCGCGGCTGCTGCGGCAGGTGGCCGGCCGGTTCGCCACCGGTGTCACGGTGGTGACCACGATCGCCGGCGGCGCCGACCGCGCGATGACCGTGAACGCCTTCACGTCGGTGTCGCTGGACCCGCCGCTGGTGCTGTTCTGCGTCGAGAAGATCGCGCGCTTCCACGATGTGGTGACGCGCTCGGGGACGTGGGGCGTGTCGGTGCTGGGCGAGAGCCTGCGGGACGCCTCGAACTGGTTCGCCACGCGCGGGCGCGACCTGGACGGCCAGCTGTCCGGCTGGGAGCACCATCGCGGGCCGGCCACCGGCGTCGCGCTGTTCTCCGGTGCCGTGGCGACGCTGGAGTGCCGGACGTACGCCGTCCACGAGGCCGGTGACCACAGCATCGTGGTGGGGGAGGTCGTCGCCCTGGACGTCCCCGACCCGGACGGCCGCCCCCTGGTCTTCTACGAGGGCGGCTACCGCACCCTCCAATGAGCGGCGGGCCTCGGATCGGAGGGCTTAGTCCGTGCCGGCTCAGTCCTTGAGTGCGATCTCCAGCTGGTCCAGGGCCCAGTCCAGATCCGCCGGCTCGATCACCAGCGGCGGCGCCAGCCGGATCGTCGTCTCGTGGGTCTCCTTGGCCAGCACGCCCAGCGCCATCAGCCGCTCGCTGACCGGACGGGCGAGCCCGTGCAGCTCCACCCCGGCCCACAGGCCGCGGCCGCGTACCTCCCGTACGAGATCCGACGACAGCGCGCCCAGCCGGCGGTGCATGTGCTCGCCGAGCGTACGGGAACGTTCCTGGAACTCGCCGGTCTTCAGCATGGCCACGACCTCGCGGCCGATCGCGCAGGCCAGCGGGTTGCCGCCGAACGTCGAGCCGTGCTGGCCGGGCTTGAAGACCCCGAGCACGTCGCTGTCGGCCACGACCGCCGAGACCGGCATGATGCCGCCGCCCAGCGCCTTGCCCAGGATGTAGACGTCCGGGACGACGTTCTCGTGCTCGACCGCGAACGTGGTGCCGGTACGGCCCAGCCCGGACTGGATCTCGTCGGCGATCATCAGGGCCCCGCCGGCCGTGCACAGCTCCCGTACGGCGCTGAGGAAGCCGCTGGGCGGCACGTTGACCCCGGCCTCACCCTGGATGGGCTCGATCAGTACACCGACCGTGTGCTCGTCCATGGCCGCGCGCAGCGCCTCGGCGTCGCCGTACGGAACGGTCCGGAACCCGGGCGTGTACGGGCCGTAGGAGTCCTTGGCGTCCGGGTCGGTGGAGAAGCTGACGATCGTGGTCGTCCGGCCGTGGAAGTTGCCCTCGAACGTGATGATGTTGGCGAGCCCCGCCGGGACGCCCTTGACCTCGTAGCCCCACTTGCGGGCGGTCTTCAGGGCGGTCTCGACGGCCTCGGCGCCGCTGTTCATCGGCAGCACCATGTCCTTGCCGCACATCTCGGCGAGCTCGGTCACGAACGGCCCGAACTGGTCGTGCTCGAACGCCCGGCTGACCAGTGTCACCCGTTCCAGCTGGCGCCGTACGGCCTCGGTGAGGCGGGGGTTGCGGTGCCCGAAGTTGACCGCGGAGTACGCGGCCAGCAGGTCGAGATAGCGCCGCCCCTCGACATCGGTGACCCAGGCGCCCTCGGCCTCGGCGATCACGATCGGCAGCGGGTGGTAGTTGTGCGCGCTGTGCTCCCCCGAGAGGGCCCGCAGCTGGTCGGTCAGGCTCACGACGCTCCTTCCGGCGGTTCAGGGATCAGCGTATGTTCGGGATCGGCGAACGACCAACGGGCAAAGTGGACTCAGGGGGAGCGATCCATTGCGTCTTGACGAGCTGGACCGGCGAATCGTTGCGCAGCTCCTGGAGCACGGCCGCGCCTCGTACACGCAGGTCGGCGACCAGGTCGGGCTCTCGGCCCCGGCGGTGAAGCGGCGGGTCGACCGGCTGCGGGCCGACGGCGTCATCACCGGCTTCGCCGCGATCGTGGAGCCGGCCGCGCTGGGCTGGACGACCGAGGCGTTCATCGAGATCTTCTGTACCGGGGCGACCTCGCCGGAGGAGATCTACTCCAGTATCCGCAAGCATCCCGAGGTCGTCGCCGCGTACACCATCAGCGGTGACGCCAGCGCGCTGGTGCATGTGCGGGTCCGCGACATCCAGCACCTCGAGCAGTGCCTGGAACGGCTGCGCCGCGAGGACAACATCACCGCGACCAAGACCGCGATCGTGCTGTCCCGCCTGATCGGCCGCCCCATCGACACCCCGGCCGCGGACTAGAGGCGGCTAGGGAGCCGCGAGAAGGCTAGAGCAAGAACGCGAACATCAGGACCAGGACGAGGATCCCGAACGCGCCGCCGCCGATGGCGAGCGCGATGGCCAGGTCGTTGCGGTAGCTGCCCATGATGGGCGGGCCGTTCGGAATCGTGGCAGGGGGCCCGGCGGGCGGGAAGTGCTGCTCGGGCGGCAGCGGGACCGCGAAGTTGGGCCTGACCTGCTGCCTTGCCGGCGCAGGCGCCGGTACGTTCGGTACGTCCGGCTTGGTGAGCCGCACCCTCTCTCCGGCCTCTGGCTGTGCGGGCACATCGTCCTGCGGCTTGGGAGCGACCTCTCGTACGGCCTCCGGGACCGCCTCGGGAGGGGCGCCGGGCTCGTAGGCGGGCAGCAGCGCGGAGATCTCGGCCGGGAGCCAGTCAGGGCCGGGCGGGCCCTCCTCCAGCTCCGCGATGATCGCGGCCGGCTCCGGACGGTCGTCGGGCTCGGGGGCCAGGCAGCGCTCGATCAGCCCGCGCAGCTCGTCCGGGCATCCGCTGAAATCCGTCGGGTCGAAGTGGAACGGCCTGGGGAACTTGCCGTGCCCGGTCGCGGCGTACAGGGCCACGTTCCCGAGCGCGAACACCTCGCCGGCGGGGGTGGTGGGGTGTTCGAGCGACCCGAAGTCGGTGAGGCGCGGCCCGCCGGCGGCCAGCAGGATGTTGGACGGCCGGAGGTCGCCGTGGACGAGGTCCGCTTCGTGCAGGGAGCGAAGCGCTTCGGCGATGGCGGCCACCAGCGCCCGGACGGCCGGAACGGGGAGCGGGCCGACCTCCGCGACCGCGTCCTCCAGCGTGGGCCCTGCCACGTACTCCGCCGCCACCCAGGGCAGCTGCCCTTCCGCGTGCCCGTCGACCACCCGGGCGAGGTAGGGACCGCGGGCGCGCTGCGCACCGGCGATCTCCTGCTTGAACCGCCGCCGGAACGCGGCGTCCCCGGCGAACCGGTCCCGGATCACCTTGATCGCCAGCGGCCGGCCGCTCTGCGTGGTGCCCAGATGGACCCGGCCGGTCCGGCCCTCGCCGATCCGGGCCAGCACCCGGTAGCCGCCGATCAGCGGAGGGTCACCGGGCCCGGGCGGCTCGAACACGGTGCCGGACCGGATGGGCTGCATGGCGACCTCCTGGTTGAGAAGAACGTTCTACCGAAGATCACCCGCCGCTGCCAGGCGCGAGCCGCCACGGCGGCCGCCCCTGGCCCCGTCCGGCCGGTTACCTACCGGTAAGCTCTGCGGGCATGGACTTCGCGACCGCCGACCTGATCGACGAATTCGGAGCCGAGCTGCAGAGCTGCGAGACGCAGTTCCGGGCGTACGGGGCGCGCGGGCGCTTCGCCGGCCCGGTCTCGACCGTACGCTGCCTGCGCGACAACGGCCTGGTGAAGAAGCTGCTCAACACCCCCGGCGAGGGGCGCGTCCTGGTCGTGGACGGCGCGGGCTCGCTGGGATCGGCCCTGATGGGCGACCTGATCGCCGCCGCGGCCGTCCGTAACGGCTGGGCCGGCGTCGTGATCAACGGCGCGGTACGGGACGTCGCCACGCTGCGCACCCTCGATCTCGGCGTCAAGGCCCTGGGCTCCAACCCGCGCAAGAGCGCCAAGGACGCGGCAGGGGAGACCGACGTCCCGGTCACGTTCGGCGGCGTGGAGTTCCGTCCCGGCGACCACCTCTACAGCGATGAGGACGGCATCGTCACCGCCCGCCGCGCCCTTCTCTGAACCCACGCGCGCGCGGGCCGCCGCCGTCGGAGTCCCCGGGCCTCGGCCTGTCGGGAGGTGCCAGCGCGGCCCCGGCAAGATCGTCCAACTCGGCCATTGCCGGGCGGAAGGGAGCTGTCTAGCGTCCAGCCCATCAACCGAAACAGGTGAGACATGGGCCTCAAGAAGACGCTCCTGGTGCCGCTCGCGGCGATGCTGACGCTCTCCCTCGCGGTCGCCCCGGCCACCGCCCAGCAGCGCACCCCGGTGCCCGAACCCACCAAGAACTCCTGGCAGATGCGGCACTGGCCGCAGACCCAGCCGTGGCAGCGCGACCAGCCGGTGCGCACGTACGCGGCGGGCGCGCCCAGGCCGGTCGACCCGCAGAACTACGAGCTCCCCGACACGATGACCTGGGACGACTACAGGAAGATCCCGGGCACCTCGTGGGCGGACCCGTCCCGGAAGGGATCGATCAAGAACTTCAAGGGTGCGGTGGTCCTGGTCGACTACCCCGACCAGGAGTTCGTGGTCACCCAGGCCAAGAACTCGACGCTCTTCGGCAATCCCAGCGAGATCGGGGACGTACCGCGCGACCAGGTCGCGCAGTTCTACCAGGACTTCCTCAACAAGCCCCAGAAACTCAACAACGGGCACTCCCTGCACGAGTACTGGATGGAGGACTCTGCCGGCCGGTACGGGGTCGACCTGAAGGCGTACGGCGCGTACCGGATGCCGGCCAAGGACCACGAGTACGGCGTGGACGGCATGCAGGGCGGCACGGGCTGCCCGGCCGGCGACACCTGCAACCGCAACATCCGTACGGACGCGCGGGCCGCGTGGATCGCCGACGTGGGGGAGGAGACGGCCGCGCAGTACGACTTCGTCTTCTTCCTCTCGGCCGGCCAGGACGAGTCGTCCACGTGGCAGGAATTCGGGCAGATGAAGTTCAACACCAAGGAGGACGTGACGCCCGAGTGGGGACCGCAGGACCCGAACCTTCCCAACTGGGTGCAGACGCGCTACGTACCGTGGACGTCATGGGCGGCAGGCTCGACCATCTGGCCGAACGCCACGTCAGGGAGCTCGACCCAGGCGGAGAGCTCCGGAATGGGCGTCTTCGCGCACGAGTTCAGCCACATCCTCGGGATCGGCGACAACTACAACAACCCGTACGGGATCCCCGCGCGCCGCTCGTACTCCGGTCCCTGGGAGATGCTGAGCCGCGGCAGCTTCAACGGCCCGGGCGGGCCGCACAGCCGGTGGATGATCCCGGCGACCGGCGGCGCCTCCATGGGCGCGCAGCACATGCTGCGCAACAAGCTCAAGCTCGGCATCGTCGACCCTGACCACGTCCTTCAGCTGAACCGCGACACGCTCGCCGCGACCGGGATGGTGGTGGCCAAGGTGACCGCGCGCGCCGCCGACCCCGGCAAGGGCGGCCTCGCGGGCATCAACCTGAAGCTGGGCGAGGGCGGCGACAAGAGCCCGACATGCGATACCGGCACGGACCCCACCTGTGACGGCGGCGGGTACGACAACTACACGGTCGAGGTCGTCGACCGGATGGGCTTCGACTCGTTCACCCCGGACTCGGGCGTGCTGCTGGCCAAGACCAAGGACCAGGACAGGGCTCCGTTCATCTGGGTGAAGGACGCCAACCCGCAGGACATCGACAAGGTCGATTTCGTCCTGCCGAACGGCACGCCCCAGAAGATGACGATCGGCGACTACCGGCAACTGTCGGACGCGCTCTACCACGCGGGCAAGGACTCGGGCAGTGAGTTCGAGTACGTCGACAAGGCCAACCGGCTGCACTTCTACGTGCTCGACCTCAAACGCGACAGCAAGGGCGTCCTGTCGTACACGGTCGCGATCCGTTCGCTGGACGGCGCGGGCGCACAGCGGCGCGGCGTCCAGGTGAACAATGGCAAGGCGACCGCCGCGGGCTCCGGCTGGGTCAGGTGCACCGTGCCGCTGCGCAACTCCGGCAAGGGCGGCAGCGGGCGCTACGCGTCGGACGTGTACCGCCTGACGGCCTCGGTCTCCGGCCAGGGCTGGCAGACCCGCGTACCGAACGAACTGGCCACCGCCCAGGCGGGGGCGCGCACGTCGGTGGAGGTCTGGGCCAAGCCGGGACCGGGCGCCGACCGCAAGGCGCGGCTGCAGGTGAAGGCCACCTCCGAGAGCGACCCGGGCAAGACCGACACCGGGACGTGCCGGCTGGGCTGACCTTGTCGGCCCTGCCGAACCTGCCGAACCTCTGCTGAAGCGCGGCCGCCTGAGTCGCCGTTTCGGTACGGCCCCCGTCGTGGTCTCCACGGCGGGGGCCGCTTTACGACGCCTTATTGGACCATCGGTTTACCACCGAGACCGAATCGTTATTGCACATCTTTTATGCCGACTCGGGCGGATCTGTCCGCCTCGCTCGCGCTGACCTTTGCCGATCTCCACCAGCGATGATGTCATCGCAAAGCGTGATCTTGGGCGAAAAGTCCCATGGTGTTAGGTTCCATGATCGCCTGGGAGGTGATCAGTGAACGTCCGCCACCTGCTCGCCCTCGCCACTCCGCTGGTGCTGGTGTCGGTCGGAACCCCTGCCTATACGTACTTCGCGGCCGCGAAGACCGCGAAGGTGGAGGCCTCTTCGGCGGCGGCGGCCCCGGGCAAGCCGCCTTACGTCCTCAAGGCGGGAAACGGTCCCGGCGGTGCCGTGCTCAACGGGATGGCCATGAATCTGCGGACCACTTCCGTTAAGGACGTCCTCGCAGGGAAGGGCGACCACAGGGGCAAGTGGGGCGGGGACTGCGGCGGCGCGGCGAAGGTACCGGCGGGCTCGAAGGTGTTCTGTTTCAACGCCGCGGACACCGGCACGCAGGAGTGGTACCCGCAGGGCGTCACCAGCGTCTCCGATGCCCAGCCGGACGAGACATGGGGCTCGGCCAAGCCCCTCATGGTCGGCTGGTACGACCGGGACAAGAAGGCACCGCACAAGAGCATGCGGGTCACCTTCGTCAACACCAAGAGCAACGCGTACAAGCACGTCCTGCTGGTGTGGCCGTACCAGGACACCCGGGGCCGGACCACGTACGAGCCCATCGGAACCAGTGGCTCCGACAAGGGCGTCCACGCGGGTGGGATCGCTTGGTACGGCAACCGCCTCTATGTGGCCGACACCGGTACGGGACTGCGCGTCTTCGACATGCGCCAGATCTTCGACCTAGGCAAGAGCGAGAACGGCGCGACCACGCATCCCGGCCTGGTGGGCCTGCACGGCAAGACGTACTACGGCCATGGCTACCGGTACGTGATGCCGCAGGTGCTCTCATACGTCCCGGCCAAACGAACGGGTGCCTCATGCACAGGGAACGGAACCCCCAGCCATTCGTGGCTCACCATCAACCGCACGGGCGATGACAAGCTCGTCACGGGGGAGTCCTGCCCGAACGGTAATGGCCGGGTGGCCCAGTTCCCCTTGGAGAACGGCTCGAACACGGGCGATCTGGTGAGCAACGGTAAGGGAGAGGTCCTCCCCGCCACGGTCGCCAAGCTCCCAGCGTCGTACATCCAGGGCGGAGCCACTTCCAATGGCACGTGGTGGTTCACCCGCAACGTCCCACCGGAGGAGCGGCCGTACCCACCGGGCGAGAACAAGAACCAAGGCGAACTCGTTCAGGCCCGGTGGTCGAGCGACTTCGAGGAGGTCAAGCGCCAGACCATCTCGTACGGCCCGGAGGACCTGTCCTGCTGGCGCGGTACCGATCAGATCTGGACGCTCGCCGAGCACGCCGGGCAGCGTGCCCTGTACGGGATGACGCGTTCAGAGTGCTGAGGCGCTGACACGGAGTTCCGTGCCCGCGGCCACCTCGTTCGTACGGAGAATGGACCGCCGGTGCATCGAGGCACCCAGCGCCACAGTGCCCAGCGCCGCCACGGCCATTCCGGCACCGACCCAGGCAGCGGAACGGTAACCGAACCCCGCACCGATGACGAGTCCTCCCAGCCATGGCGCGAGGGTGTTGCCGACGTTGAACGCAGAGGTGATCGTGGCCCCGGCCAGCGTACGGACCTCACCCAGGTTCGCGTACACGCGGACGCTCACCGCAGGGTTGGTCACCAGCCCGAACGCGCCGAGCAGCGGTACCAGCACGATGACCACGACGGGGTTGGTCGCCGCAAGCGCGATACCGGCCGAGGCGAGCACGACTCCCGTCATCCCCACGGTCAGTGCACCGAACGGGTGCGCATCGGCGATCCGCCCACCGATCGTGATACCGATCAGCGACCCGACACCGAACAGTGCGAGAACGGCCGGAACCGATCCCTCGGGCAATCCCGTCGTGTCCGTGAGCATGGCCCCCAGGTAGCTGAAGGTCGCCATCATGGAACTGAAGGTCAGGGCACTCGTCGCGTACGCGACCCACAGCCCCGGGTTCGCCATGCTGCGCAACTCGTCCCGCAGCCCAGGAATGCTCGCCGCGTCCTGCCGGCCCCTAGGGAGCGCATAGGCGATGCCCACCATCGCCACCGTGGACAGCACCGCGACCGTCCAGAACGCCGACCGCCACCCCAGGAACTGCCCCAGGAACGTGCCCCCGGGAACGCCCAGCACCGTCGAGACCGTGATCCCGCCGATGACGATCGCGACCGCCCGTCCCTTCACCGCGTCGGGTACCAGGTCCACGGCCGCGACCACCGCCACGCCGAAGAACCCGGCACTCGCGAACGCGCCGATCAGCCGCGTCGCGAACAGCACCTCGTAGCCCGGTGTCAGCGCGCCGATCACATGCATCAGCACGAAGACCCCGAGGAAGGCCAGCAGCGCCGTACGCCGGGGCAACCGCAGCGTGGCCATCGCCAGCACCGGCGCGCCGGCCACCATCCCGATCGCGTACGCGGAGATCAGCAGCCCCGCCGTGGGCACCGACACGCCCAGCTCGGACGCCATCGCGGGCAGCAGCCCGGCCAGCATGAACTCCGAGGTCCCCTGCGCGAAGATCGCGAACCCCAGTACGTAGATCGCCCCAGGCATGATCCGACTCCTATTCTGTATCGTTCAGTCCAAAACTTGCGAAAAAAAAAGGGGGCCCTCGCGGCTCAGAAAGCGCGCAACGCCGCGCTCGCCACCGCCTTCAGCGCCTCGCGTCCCGCGCCCGACCGCCCGCCCACCCGGATCCCGCTGACCGTCGCGATGACGAAGTGCGCCAGCTCGTCCGGATCCCGGCCGGGATCGATCTCCCCGGCCCGCTGCCCGTCGGCGACCGCGGCCTTCAGGACCGCCAGCCGCCGTGCGTAGTCCTTGCGGATCAGCTCGCCGATCACCGGATCGCGCGGCGCCAGCTCGATCCCGGTGTTGACCACCAGGCAGCCCAGCGCGTCCCCGGCCTCGTCGTCGATCATCCGGTCCAGCAGCTCGGCGATCTTCTCCCGTACCGTCCCCTGGCCCTCCAGCAGCTCGGTGTAGTCGACCGCCTTGACCTCCATGTACCGCCGCAGCGCTCGCTCGAACAGGTCGTGCTTGCTCTTGAACGTGTTGTAGATGCTGCTGCGGCCCAGCCCCGTGGCGTCGCACAGGTCCTGGGTGGACGTCGCCTCGTAGCCGGCGGCCCAGAACGCGCGCATCGCCGCGTCGACCGCCCGCTCCTCGTCGAAGTTCCTCGGCCGCGCCATGTCCCGTACCGTAACGTTCTGGAACGGTCAGTGCAATACTCGTCCTCATGGACAACCTCAAGATCGGCGTGATCGGCCTGGGCGACATCGCGCAGAAGGCCTACCTGCCCGTCCTGTCGGCCCAACCGGGCCTGGACCTGCACCTGCACACCCGTACCCGTTCGACCCTCGACCGGGTCGGCGACACGTACCGCCTGCCCGACCGCCACGCGACCCTCGATGACCTCCTGGCCCAGAACCTGGACGCCGCGTTCGTCCACGCCCCCACCCAGGACCACCGGGCCATCACCGAACGCCTCATCACCGCAGGTGTCCCGACCTACGTCGACAAACCACTGGCAGCGAACCTCGCCGACGCCGTCCACCTGGCCGACCTCGCCAAAAAACACGGAACAGGCCTCATGGTCGGCTTCAACCGCCGCTACGCCCCGGATTACCGGGCCCTCCTGGACCACCCGAGGGACCTGATCGTTCTCCAGAAGAACCGCGTCGGCCTCGCCGCGGCCCCACGCGCGGTCGTCTTCGACGACTTCATCCACGTCGCAGACACCCTCCGCTTCCTGGCCCCCGGCCCCATCGACCACGTCGACATCCGCACCCGCGTCCTGGACGGCGAACTGCACCACATCGTCCTGCAGCTCTCCGGCGACGGCTTCACCGCGATCGGCATCATGAACCGTTCGAGCGGCTCCACCGAAGAGACCCTCGAAGTCATGGGCCGCGACACCAAACGCCAGGTCATCAACCTCGCCGACGTCATCGACCACCGGAACGCCACGACCCTGCACCGCCGCGGCGACTGGATCCCCGTCGCCCGCCAGCGCGGCATCGAGCAGATCACCCTGGCCTTCCTCGACGCCGTCCGTACCGGAGACCACCACCCCACGGACGACGCCCTGGAAACCCACCGCCTCTGCGAGCGGATCGTCGAACTCACCTGATCAGGGCCCACATCACATGCCGCCCCTCCGGCGTGACGTACTCACCGACCTCCGCCACATGCGCCGCCACCAGCGCGAGCCCGCGCCCATGCTCGTCCAGGCTCTCCTCGTCCCACCCCTCACCCGGCGGACCGGGCCCATCGTCCCGGACGGCGATCCGAATGCCACCGGGCCCCACCGTCAATTCGGCCCGTATCCGCCCGCCGGGTTGCCCACTGGCGCTATGCCAGAGCGCGTTCGTCCCGTACTCGCTGGCCACCAGCTCCAGATCCTTGCTCCCCACCACCGAACGCACCCAATGCCGCAGCAACGAGACCGACGCGGCCGTCCCCGGCAGATCCACGACCCACTGATCGCCCGCCACGCCATTTCCCTCCCCGGAAAGCAGCATCGCCGGCTCCACGGCCGTCTCGCCCTCTGGTGTCACCATGCTCATGCCCCGGAATCCGACCACCCCACCCCCGCCCAGGTCAGCCCGTACGAGGCCCCCGCAGCCTCCCTTCGGGAAACGTTTCCCGTACCGCGAATCGGTAGCGCTGAGTGGCCGAATATGCTCACGTAGTGACATGACGCACGAGAGCGGCCCGACCATCCGCCTCCGCCGCGTGGGCATCGAACTGCGCCGCATCCGCGAATCCGCAGGCCTCTCGGTGCACGAGGCCGGCCGCCTGCTCAACCGTTCCCCGTCCTCCATCAGCAAGTACGAGAACGGCCAGGTCAGGCTCTGGAACCGCGAACTCGACCGGATCCTCGACCACTACGACGTCAAGGACCCCGCCCTCCGCCGAGGCGATCCGCACGTACGAGCCCAACCTCATTCCAGGCCTGCTGCAGACCGAGGAGTACGCCCGAGCCGTCATCACGGCGGTCCCGCTTGGTGACCCGCAGGAGACCGTGGACCGGTTCGTGGGCCTCCGCATGGGGCGGCAGCGCCTCCTGACCTGTGGCAACCCGCCTCCCATACACGCGATCATCGGTGTGGCGGCCTTGCGTCAAGTCATGGGTGGTCGAGCGGTGATGACCGACCAACTCGAACTCCTCCAAGAGTTGGCACGTCTCGACCACATCACGCTCCAGGTCATTCCGTACGACGCCGGCGCGCACGCCGCACTCGACGGCCCGTTCATCATCCTGGACGTGAGGCCGGCGCACCGAATCGTGCTGGCGAACCATGTGCTCGGCGCGGTGTATTCGGACCTTGCCGCAGAAGTCAGAAGGTGTACTTTGGTCTTTGAAAGCCTGCAAAAGTCGGCCCTGTCCAAAGCCGCCTCTCTAGCCTTGATTGAGCAAGTCATTGAGGACCTTCAAAGGAAACCATGAACGATCCACGTCCCGCAGAACACGCCTGGCGCAAGAGTAAAAGAAGCGGCGGTCAGGGCAGCGCCTGTGTCGAGGTGGCGCCAGTCGGCAGGACAGTCACACTGCGCGACTCGAAGGACCCGCACGGCCCGTACGTCTACCTGGCGGGCCCGGCCTGGAGTGCTCTGATCGGCCAGATCAGGGCGGGAGCCCTAGATATCCAAGGGCCCTGATATGTAAGCAAGATAATCTTGCGGACCGGTAGACCATCTGGTCGGCCACGCGCGTTCATGTTTCGGAGTGCGAATGACAGGTACGGTTTGATGAACGCCACAGAGTTGAGAGAAGCCCGCATCGAGGATGCGAGGAACGTCCTGGTCGCGCCTTCGACGTTGCATGATAATGACTTGATCAGGGACTTTTTCGGGTCCGCGATCACGCCAGAGGACCTTGCTTCTGGTTCGCTCGACCTCGCGCAGAAGACCGTCTACCTGTGTGGCGATGTATCCGGGATCAGCGGCCGCCAACTGCATGCGGCGGACCGGGTCTTCGTCATCCGGGAGTTGTCACACGGTTACCGCGAGGACGTCGACAAACCTTGGACCCTCGTCGACATCGGCCAGGTTCCCATCCGCGTATACGGCGCCGGCGTGTACTACCGCCGCTTCTTCGACCTCGGCGCCGACCACTTCGGACGGATCCGTGCGGAGCATGCGTTCCAGTCCCTGACGGAGTCGAACAAGCCTGGAACAGCACACCGCAGTGGAATCTACCTGACGCCCGTCACGCGAAACGGTGACGAACTACATTTCCGCCTGCTCCGGTGCTCCACGAATCTCTCGGGACCGACCGAGAGCTTTCGTCCGACCGACACGGACATCGTCGAGGCTCTGAACCGCGAGGCCGCCACCGTCTTCCGGGACCAGGCGCCGCTGAATCACGTCCTCGCTCAGACTTACCACAACACTCCTGCCACGGGCGTGCGCAAGCAGTCCAAGGCCAAGATCTCGGCCCATGCCGACAAGACCAAGGACATGCCCGTCAACGGCATCATGGCCTTCTGCACGTTCTATGACCGGCTCGACAAGCTGCAACCCCTGGCCGAAGACGCCTTCGACTACGGTGTGAAGGGTGCCAGCGGGCTGACCAAGTTGCGCTTTCGCCTCAAGGAGCCGACCGAAAACGGCGACAGAGGCGCGCTCCCCACGCAGTTCACTGTGACTCTCTATCCCGGCTCCGTGTTCTTCATGCCGCTGTCCACCAACCGCCTGTATACGCACGAGATCCGGCCCTCGGCGTTGGACGCCGAGTTGCTCCCGATCCGCCTGGGATACGTGGTGCGCTGTTCGAGCGCCGAAGCCCTTCACAAGGACGGCGAAACGTTCCTCAAAGTGGGCGAAGATCTGGTGAAGCTGGGGCCACCCACGCCGGCGGGCATGGATGAGTTGCGCAGGCTGTACGCCGAGGAGAACAAGACATCGTCCTTCATTGATTACGGCGACGAGTTTCTCTTCAGCATGAACACGGGAGACTACGTTGCCCCCCGAGATTAGGATCCAGGATGAGATCCTCTCGTGCGCTTTGCCGACCGAGGAGAATCTCTTTGCGGAGCTGTCCGCGTCGGCTCGTTTGGACGACGTAGGAAAAGGCCGACGCGGCGCCGTTCTCACCAAGATCGACGAGACGGACGGCGTGCCTCTCGTACGTACCACCACTCGATACAGCAGCCCGACGCAGCGTTTCCGGGCGGTGCACGAACGGCTGGCGCAGCAGATCCAAGAACGTGCGGCGCTTTCGGTCGGCTTCAACAACGCTCTCATCGAGAGCTACACGAACGCCTACAAGACCATGGGCAGTCATTCCGACCAAGCCCTCGATCTGGCCGACGGGTCGTTCATCGCCGTTTTCTCCTGCTACCGGCACCCCGAAGCGGGCCCGCCAAGGAAGCTGATCTTCGAGTCAAAGGGGTCCGGTGGCGAGAAGTTCGAGATCCCCCTCGCCCACAGCAGTGTCGTCGCGTTTTCAGTCGACTCGAATCGGCGACTCAAGCACAAGATCGTACTGGACGCGCCCGTCCAGCCGGCGGACAACCAATGGTTGGGCGTCACCTTTCGAACGTCAAAGACCTTCGTTCGGTTTCGTGACGGACACGTCTACCTCCCGCAGGGTGCGCGCCTCATGCAGGCCGATGATGAGCAGAGGCGCGAGTTCTACCAGCTACGGCGTCGTGAGAACAATGAAACGGACTTCGTCTACCCCCTGCTGACGTACACCGTCAGCGAGAGCGATCTGATGCCGCCCGTCTGACCTTGTCGTTCACGACGGGCCCATCGACCGCCACATCCCAGGCCGCCCCGCCGACCGTGACGTACGCCCGGCATACGCGAAGCAGCGACGAACGTCGCGGACGGGGTGGCGACGTTGAACTGCTCCTGGTCGCGCGGCAACGGAGCCCGGCGGCCTACCCGCCGGGCTGAAGATCACCTCGAAGGACACTTTCCTCACCGACCAGAGCCCGCGCAGCGACACCCGCGGGCTTCACCCTCCCTGGCTTGGGAACTCACTCCCAAGGGGCGACGAGTTCGTCGACCTCGGCGGCGTAGATCAGCGCAGCCTCGGGGAGCGTCGCAGCGAAGTGTCCCTCGATCTCCAGGGAGACGATTCCGTGGAGTCGGGTCCAGAAGGTGATCGCCGACCGTACGAGTGAGCCGTCCAGTGATGGGGCTCCGGCGCGGGCGGCCCAGTCGGCGCAGGCCGCGTCGGCCGCCGCGTTCGTACGGACCGCACGCCGGGGAGGCTCCGAGGCGTGGACGGCCATGATGACGCCCAGGGCCCGCTGCGCGTGCGGAGTCGTGCGTTCGGTGGGCGCGTCGTAGCCGGGGACGGGCGTACCGAAGATCAGCAGATAGCGCTGGGCATGCGCGAGCGCCCATTCGCGGTACGCCTCGGCGAGCGCACGCAGCCGCGCAGCGGCCGACCCGTCGCGGTGTGCGGCCGCTTCCAGGACATCGGCCAGCTCGGCGTAGGCGTCGACGAGGAGTTCGGTGAGCAGCTCGTCGCGTCCTGAGAAGTAGCGGTACAGCGCGGGACCGCTCAATCCGAGGTGCTTGGCGACCGCGTTGACCGACAGGGCGGCGGCCCCTCGTTCGATCAGCTGGTCCAGCGCGGCACTCAGTGCCTCCTGGCGGATCTGGCGGCGGTAGCGCTCGCGCGGCGTTTCGTCTGACATCCGATGACCTTCGTTAGACCCTATTGCGAAATTTACTGTATGTTGTGAACGCAAGCCTATCTAAGGGAGCTGGCATGAGCAATCACACTGACATCGTCTGCGGAGCGGGGCCCCTCGGCCTCGCCGTCACCCGTGCCCTGCTCGACGCGGGCCGGCCGGTCCGGCTGGTGTCCCGCAGCGGCCGCGCCGCCGTCCCGGGAGCCGAGCCGGTCGCCGCCGACCTCACCGACTCCACCGCCGCGGCCAAGGCCTTCGACGGAGCCGAGGTGGTCTACCACTGCGCGTCGGTGCCCCGGCCGTCCTGGACGAGCCACCTCGCGCCGCTGATGGACAACATCGTCGGCGGCGCCGCCGAGCACGGTGCCTCTGTCGTCTACGCCGACAACCTCTACGCCTACGGCCCCGTCACCGGCCCGCTCACCGAGGAACTGCCGTACGCGCCGCAGGGCCCCAAGGAGCGCGTACGCGCGGAGCTCGCCGAGACCTTGATGAGCGCCCACCGGGACGGCCGTGTCCGCGCGACGATCGGCCGTGCCTCGGACTTTTTCGGCCCGCACGTGACCGTCTCGAACATGGGCGACCGGGTGTTCCCCGCCGCGCTCGGCGGCAAGGCCGCCAAGCTCCTTCCCGGCGTCGAGACCCCGCACACCTACACCTTCATCGACGACTTCGCCCGAGCCTTGGTCGTCCTCGGCTCGAACGAGACCGCCTACGGCCAGGCCTGGCACGTACCCAGCGCCCCCACCCTGACGACCCGCGAGTTCGTCGAACTCGTCTACGCCGAGGTGGGCGCCAAGCCCAAGCTGAGCGTGCTCCCCAAGCCCGCGATCGGCGCCCTCAGCCTGGTCAACGCGACGATGCGCGACGTGCGGGAGACCCTCCACCAGAGCGAGCGGTCGTTCATCGTCGACCACTCCAAGTACGAGAAGGCATTCGGCGCGCCCACCACCCCGCACGCCGAGGCCATCCGAGCCACCCTCGCCTGGTACCGGACCAAGTCCTGATCCCGACCCGCCGGCGGAGATAGCTGGCTGCTCTGCGAAGCCCCACATCCAACCGTGAAACCCGCGTCAACATGCCGCGACCGCCACGGGCTCGGAGCCAACCCCAGGGCGGGCTGCCAACCCGTGGATGCTGGACGAGTTGCAAGCGATGCGCCGGCCTCTGCAAGCGGATGGAGGCCGGTTATAAACCCGCGAGCCGCGCAAGAGCCGAGTCCGCTCGCTAGTAGGCGGCCTCGGCGCCCCAGGCGCTGGTCCCCTCAGCGCTCGTCCTCTCGGACGATCCGGTCTTCCCCGACGCTTCGGCGATGACGCCTCAACGCGACGGCGGAGACTCCAGCCCTCCGCGCTCGTTCGCTAGGACGGCTGGGCTCAGATGGTCTACGAGTCTTGTCGCCTAACGTGCCAGAACCGTAAGAGTGGGAAGCGAACCCTCAACGCGTGCGCCCGCCGAATCGGGATCGATTATAACCCGGCGTTCATTCACTTCGGATTTCGTTACACCTATCCCGACGGGATTGAACCGTGCGACCTTGTATCTCCCCGGCTTGAGAGTTTTAGGGGTTGGGATGACGAACTCGCTGATGTTGACGGAGTCGAACGTCCAAGCGCACAGCTTGTAGTCGTACCATCCCTTATTGTTGCCATCCTTTTTGATGTACTTGCCTACGAGCATGATGGGTGTTCCGGTCGGTATGCCCTTGGATTCTCTATCGTCACTTGGGTAGAGCCACGCGACCGGAGGCGCGTTCTTCCCCTTGTAGTCACTATCGCTTCCCAAGCCCACGGTATAGCCGCTGTGATATGCGTCGCCTCGCTCAGAATTAGGAGAGTGGCAACGGAAATTTCCTGGGCCTAGATACTGTAGGCCCCATGGTGTGCGTGCGAGTGAGGCATTTTCCAGCTGGAATCGGGTCCCTGCGCGTACGCGGGCCGGCGAGATCGTGTTCTTCTCTCTGATGGTCGGACTCGCGGTACTGTCGCCGTCAGGAATCGTCGCATTGTCAAGGACGACCCCAGGGCGGTGGAAGTAGGCACGGTAGTCGCCGGACGAGGTTCCACCGACGGTGGCGCCCTCCGGCCAGAAGAGGACCACGACCATGACGGCTGCCGCGGTCGCGGCTCCGGCCGAGGCGGCGCCCTTCACCCCGCCGATCTTCGTGAGTAGGCCCTGGCTTCCCAGCGCGTGTCCTGCTTCGCTGGTTGTCCCGACCACGGCTCCTGGCGAAAGGATGCCCCCGCTTAGAAAGGTGACAGGAATGGTCGCTGTGAGGACAGCGGCAGCCGCTCCGAGGGCGACCAGACCGCGCCGTTCCCAGTCCGGACCGTAGTTCGCTGTGGCCAGGCCTTCGAGCTCGCTGGTGAAAGACGAGATGTCCCACTGACGTCGGCCTGGATCCTTGGCCATTCCCTGGACGATCAGAGGTCGCAACGGCTCTGGCACGTCCTCCACGGGCAGGGGAGCGGTGATGTGCTGGGCTCGCAGACCCGGTTGCGTGGTGGCGCCGTACGGCTTGTGTCCTGTCACGCACTCGTAGAAGACGCAGGTAGCGGCATAAACGTCCGTCGCGGGTGTAGCGGGCCCTCCCGCCCACTGCTCGGGAGCCATGTAAGCAGGAGTGCCCATGATGCCGCCCTGGCCGGACAGGCCTGCGACACCGAAGTCGAGCAATTTACTCTGACCGTCGTTCCGTACAATGACGTTGGCGGGCTTGTAGTCGCGGTGAATCACACCAACGGAATGTGCGGCAGCGAGTCCCTGGAGAGAACCCTTAAGAAGGATCAGCGCCGTCTCAGGTGTCAACGGCTGTCCGTGCCTGTCCAGCACTCTGCGTAGGGAGTGCCCGGGAACCGCTTCCATGATGATCGCCGCGCCTTGCGGCGAATCGATGTAGTCGATGAGGCGCGTCACGTGCGGGTTGGTCACCCGTTTGAGCAGTTCGGCCTCATTGCGGAATATCTCGCGTGCACGGGTGTCGCTGAGCAGGTTCGAGGAGAGGTATTTGATCGCGAACTGTGCACCGGAGAATTCGTGCCGGGCCAGAACCACACGCCCCTGAGCCCCCGCCCCCAGCTCCTGGACTTCGACGTAGCCGGGGAGCTGCCAGCTCCCCGGTTTCATCCGATATTCCGCAGTTGCTTGGTCAACACCTCGGTCGCCCGCTTCGCGATCGGATCACCCGGCTTCTTGGGTTCTGTCCGCTCGGAATACATTGTAGCGACGACTAGATTACCCCGCACCGTATAATCATACAGTACGTGGAGGATATTGTACTTGGTGGTCGATGGTGAATATTCTTGTTGCTCTGTTCCTCGGAGCCAAGTCCATTCGATAAGGTTACTTTCGTTGACCTTCCAAGTATCCTTATGGGCATAAAGGGTAAAGTTCTCGCGGATTTTTTTTTGGTGGCACGTTTTGTTTGGGTGGACAGGAGTTGGCCTTTTTCTTTAGTGCCTCGAAGGCGGCCATGGCTGTGGGGGGAGTGTCATAGAGAGCCAGTACCTGTGTATATTGAATATCGCCCTTCCCGCTCTCCTTGCTGTTGAACTGGCGGCTTGTGATATGGGCGTTCCCTGGGAGTTTGGCGGCGGCAAGTGAACAGATGGGCACGCCGCCATTCTTCAGGACTTCTGCGACGGTACTGATTTCCTTGACCTTGGGGCTGATCTCTCCTGGAGTCAGCAAGCCTTTTTCGACTTGTTTCTCTGTGTATGTGGGTGGTGGCGCGGGCGTGGGGGCCGCACTCTGTGAAGGAACGGCCTTATTTTCGTCACCGCCGCAACTGGCCAACGTCAAGACTGAGACGGCCAGCAGTACGCTGTAGGACCTTATGCGGGACCTGCCGTGGCTGATCGCCTTCATTGTCGAGTGTTGGTCTGGATCTCGCTCACGACCAGTGGCGCGGCTGCCGAGGGTGAGGTCAGGCTTCCGAGAGTGCCGCTGGGAGCGTCGCATTCCGACCCTTCGCAAGTCCAGGTGACGTCCCAAGTGATGGTCGCCATAATCTGGTAAGCCCCGCTGGGAGCATTGGCCGAAGAGCGTTGGTAGATGTGGCTGCACTCCGTTCCGTTCTCGCTGCCTGGGCTGTTGCAGATGATGGTCGTCTCGCCGAGGTTCCACGTTACGGATCGTGGGGTCGCCGTGGCCTGGACAACTTGGTCACCCGCCGAAGCAGGTGGGGTTCGTACTGTTTCGAAGCCGTCTATCCAGAGTGCGGTGCGCATCTTGACATATGTCTTGCCGTCTGGGGCGGTGTGCACGGTGGGAACCGGCATCGGTGTCGATGCACGGGCCTTTTCAGCAAGATCGATGGTGGCGGGCGGTGCGGCTGTGGGCGCTACCTCGGGATCGCCTCCGAACCCCAGTCCTTCCTCGTCACGGACGAGAGTGGGGATCGTGCCGGATCCGCCGCCGCCCCCTGTGCCGCCTCCTCCGCCGGTCTGGCTTCCGTCGCTTTCCGGGAAGCAGACCGGGACGTTCGTGCCGATTCCGCAGGGGGCGGCGTGGGCGGGGAGGACGCCTAGGAAGGGCGTGGCCAGGGCGGCGGCTGTCAGGGATGCGCCTGCCAAAGCCTTCAGGCGTCGGGGGCGGTGGGCGTGGGGCATGGAGGGTCCTTCCCTGCTTGCCGCTGGACTTGGGGGTGGCGTCCCGTTCGAGCGGGCGGGGGCCGCGCGTGCGGTGGGGCGCGGCAGGCGGGGGGTCAGCATTTGTCGTCCCGTACGGTCTCGGAGACCTTCCAGGTGCCGGCGTCGTAGCGGACGGCGGTGCGGTGAAGGTAGGACGCTCCTTCGCTGCCGCCGATGCGTTTGCCGGTCTTGGCGGAGAAGCGGTAGCTCGCGAGGGTACGGAGGCAGTCGATGACGTAGACGGTCTGTCCGTCCTTGGCCCGGGCGTAGACCTTCGCGTTGGAGATGTTGGTGAAGCGCCAGATCTCGCCCTTGGCCTTGGTCTGCTCGACATCGCGGGTGATCTGGCCGAGCAGCGGGTCCATGGCGACCGTGGTCAGGTCCGTCGGGTCGTTGGACTCGTACACCCGCTTGTAGACGCGCTGGTACTCGCGGTAGACGTCGAGGACGGTCTTGTTGACCTGGGCGGTCGGGAGGGCCGAGGGGGCGGCGGTGCCGGCGGGGGCGTCGTTCTGCGGGGACGTGCTCGCCAGGGAGCCGTTGGGCTTGAAGTCGCCCGAGGAGGACTGCTGGCCGCAGGCCGTCAGGGCAGCGGTGGCTAGGAGAGCGGCCAGTACGAGGGTCGGTCGTACGCAAGGACGCCCGTGCGGGGAGGTACGTACCAACCGGGCGTGCATCGCCATCCCTGATCGTCCAGTCTCGACTAACGGGGCGGAGTACGCGCGAAAGCTTACAGAGGAGTGTGGTGTGGGAAAAGAGCTTCGTTGCGGAAAGGTTCGTTACCTGAGGCCATGAACTTTCCGTGATGTCCGGCGATCCCATCGTGAGTGTTCGATGATCAGGGTGGGAGGGTGCGCGATGAGCGAGTGGCGAATCGATGGGTTCGATGAGGTCCGGGAGTTGGGCGCCGGGGCGCAGGGCCGTGTTGTGCTGGCCCGGCATCGGACGGCCGGGACTCCGGTGGCGATCAAGTACCTGAACGAGGGGTCCGGGCAGGAGTTCGAGCGGCTCCGGCATGAGGCCGTGCTGCTGGGACGGGTGTCGGACCGGCATGTGGCGCGGCTGTACCAGCTGGTGGAGGGTGACCACGGGGCCGCGATCGTCATGGAGGCGGTCAACGGGGTCTCGTTGAAGCGGGTGCTGTCCGAGCATGGGGCGCTGGGGGCTGAGGCGTCGCTGACGGTTCTCAAGGGGTCGTTGCTGGGGTTGGCGGCGGCGCATGCGGTCGGGGTCGTGCACCGCGATTACAAGCCCGCGAACGTGGTCGTGCAGGCCGATGGGTTGAGCAAGCTCATCGACTTCGGGATCGCGGTGCCGCAGGGTGCGGACGGTAGGTCCGGTACGCCCGCGTACATGCCGCCGGAGCAGTGGCGGGGCGAGCCTGCGACACCGGCTGCGGACGTGTACGCGGCCACCTGTGTCTTCTTCGAGTGTGTGACGGGGCGGCGGCCCTTTACGGGGGCGGGGCCCGAACTGATGGGCCAGCACCTGAACGGGTCTGTTCCGGTGGACGTGCTGCCGGAGGCGTTGCGCGAGTTGGTCACGCGGGGGATGGCCAAGGCGCCGGGGGAGCGGCCCTATGGGGCGGCGGCGTTCGTGGAGGAGTTGGAACGGTCGGCTTCGGCCGCGTATGGCGCTGATTGGGAGCAGCGAGGCGTTCGTGCCCTGGCTGGTACGGCGGTCGCGTTGGCGGCGTTGTTCCCCTTGGTGGCGGCAGGGCTCGCTCCTGCGGCACCGGTCGCGGTGGGCACCGTCGCGACCGGGAGTGCCGTTGGCGGTGGCGCGGCCGCGCCCAGTGCGGGGATTTTCGGGGGTGTTGGTGCCAAGGT
This sequence comes from Actinomadura sp. 9N407, assembly GCF_044326315.1. Classification (NCBI taxonomy): domain Bacteria; kingdom Bacillati; phylum Actinomycetota; class Actinomycetes; order Streptosporangiales; family Thermomonosporaceae; genus Actinomadura; species Actinomadura sp. 9N407. The sequence goes on from NZ_JBIRAW010000015.1 coordinate 35,466, forward strand.
CGCTGTGGCCGTCGCGGGAGCGGCCGTGGTGGCGGGTACGGGAGCGACCGTCGCGTTGAATACGTTCGGGGACGACCCGCTGCCTCCGGTGCGGCCGGTGGCGGCGAGCATCTCTACGTACAACCAGACGTTCACCGATGCACGGCTCGTGGTGCAGAACGCGCAGTACGTGCAGATCTCCGGGCATCGCGACCCGGCCATGCAGAAGCGCATCAACCAGGCGCTGCGGGCGCCCTTGGACGAGACCATCGCCTACCTCAGGACCTCCACCAAGGAAATGGGCGCGCAGTGCACCCAGGACGCTCAGGCCAGTACGACGGCGAAGATGGGGCTCAAGGGGCCCGACCTGATCTCCGCCGTCTACTCGGTGAAGTCGCGGTACTGTGCGCCGGCCGATGGGGTGATGCCCGGGCGCGCGGTGACGGTGAATCTGAAGACGGGGCGTGCGCTGACGGCGGACGACGTGTTCCTGCCCGGCACTCTCAGCGCGAGTGGCGTGAAGACCCTCTGGGGGCGGCTGCGCAGCGAAGCCACTGAGAGTCTGCCCGGCGGGCAGGATTTTTGGGGATCGCTCGGGTGCGTGCACGGCGGGCCTCAGCGATCGCACTTCTATCCGCGTAAGGACGCCGAGCTCGGGACTGCGGTGGCGACGGCGTTCTTCACGGCCGACGGCTTCGAGATCAACTGGTCGACCGGAGGGAGTACCTGCTTCTACGACCGGCTCACGGCGCCGTATTCCAAGGTCAAGGACCTGCTGAAGCCCGAGATCGTGAAGATGCTGCCCGCTGCGTCGCCGCAGCGTACGTAGTCAGTTGCGCGGGGCGTACATGATGACGGCGACGCCGGCCAGGCAGATGAGGGCGCCGGCGATGTCGTAGCGGTCGGGGCGGTAGCCGTCGAGGGCCATGCCCCACAGGAGGGAACCGGCGACGAAGACGCCGCCGTACGCGGCCAGGATGCGGCCGAAGTGGGCGTCGGGCTGGAGGGTGGCGACGAAGCCGTACAGGCCGAGCGCGATGACGCCCGCGCCCATCCAGGCGATGCCGCGGTGCTCGCGGACGCCCTGCCAGATCAGCCAGGCGCCGCCGATCTCGGCGACGGCGGCCAGGGCGAAGAGCAGCAGGGAGCGGGCGATCGTCATGATCGTGACAGTACTGGTTTGACCTCAAGCGCGATCGAGGTTGCAGGCTTGTCCCGAAGGGGAGGCAAGCGATGCGCGCAGTGTGGTTGACGGAATTCGGCGGGCCGGACGTGCTCGTCGGCGGTGCGGCTCCCGAGCCGGTGGCGGGGCCCGGGCAGGTGCTCGTGGACGTGGCGTTCGCGAACATCACGTTCGTGGAGACCCAGTTCCGGTCGGGCGCGCCGTCGCCGTTCAAGGCCGATCTGCCCGTGATTCCGGGGAACGGGGTCGGCGGTGTGGTCGCGGCGGTCGGCGAAGGCGTTGACGGAAGCCTGCTGGGGACGCGGGTCGTCACCGGTATGGGCGGGTCGGGCGGTTATGCCGAACGGGCCGTGGTGGACGCGGCGGGGCTGTTCGCGGTGCCCGAGGGGCTCGGACTGGACGATGCGGTCGCACTGCTGGCCGATGGCCGTACGGCGACGATGATGCTGCGGGCGGCGGCGCCACGTACCGGGGAACGGGTCCTGGTGGAGGCCGCCGCTGGGGGAGTCGGCACGCTGCTCGTACAGCTCGCCAAGGCTGCGGGTGCCACGGTCGTCGCGGCGGCGGGCGGTGAAAGGAAGCTGGAACTGGCGCGGGAACTCGGCGCCGACGAGGTGGTCGACTACGGGCGGCCGGGCTGGACCGATTCGGTACGGGCCGTGGACGTGGTGTTCGACGGGGTCGGCGGCGAGATCGGACGGGCCGCGTTCGATCTGCTGGCCAAGGGCGGCCGGATGGTCAGTTTCGGGCTCGCGAGTGGTGAATGGGCGGGCATCCCAGAGGAGAAGGCCGCTGAACGGGGCGTCACGCTCGTACAGCCGAAGCCTGACCCGGTGCTCATGCGCGAGTACACGGAGAGCGCCCTTAGGGAAGCGGCTGCGGGACGCCTGCGTCCGGTGATCGGGCAACGCTTCCCCTTGGAACGGGCCTCCGACGCGCACGCGGCCATCGAAACGCGCGCCACTGTTGGGAAGACCCTCCTGGAGGTTCGGTCATGAAGGTCGGAGTGAACCTGCCGTCGGCGGGCGTGGGTCAGGCGGCGGGAGTCGCCGCGCATGCCAAGCATGCCGAGGATGTGGGCCTGGAATCGGTGTGGGTCGGCGACCACCTGATCGCCAAGGACCGGCCGTTCCTCGACAGCACGCTGAGGCTGGCGACCGCCGCCGCCGTCACCGAGCGGGTACGGATCGGCTTCGGCGTCATGATCCTGGCGCTGCGGCCGGTCGCGTGGGCGGCCAAGCAGGTCGCGAGCTTGCAGCACCTGTCCGGCGATCGCGTCCTGCTGGGGGTGGGCGCGGGCGGGTCGGTGCACGGCGACGCCGGCTGGCGTGCTGTGGGCGTTCCGTACGGTGAACGCGGCGCGCGGACCGACGCGGCGCTGGAGCTGCTGCCGGGCCTCGTCATGGGGGAGACCACGAAGGTCGCCGGCGAGGAGGTCACGCTGTCGCCGGGCGCGACGATGCCACCGGTCGTCATCGGGGGCGGGCCCGCGACACTGCGCCGCGCGGCACGGTTCGGGGACGAGTGGTATCCGGCGTTCTCCGAGCCCGCACAGGTCGCGGAGGGGGCGCGGCGGCTGGCGGAGCTGGCGGCGGAGTACGGCCGTCCGGCGCCGCGGCTGACGGTCGGCGTGAGCGTCGGGCTCGGTGACGTGCCCGCGGAACGGATCGACGCGCAGGTACGGGGGCTCACCGACTACGGCATGACCGAGGACGAGGCCCGCGGGGCGCTCGTCACCGGCAGCCCGGAGCAGGCGGCGGAACGGTTCGGGCTGCTGGCGGAGGCGGGCGCGCATCGGGTCATCGCGATGCCGTTCCTCGACGACCCGATGCGCCAGACCGAGCTGCTCGGCGAAGTCGCCGCGCTACTCGCCTGAGTCGCGACGCTCAGCTGAGTCGCGGTGCTCGCCTGAGTCGCGGTGCTCGGCTGAGCACCGCTCACTGAAGGCCGCGCGGGTTACGAACGCAGCGCCTCGCGGGCGTCCATCAGGGCGAACCCGAGGAGGTTGAGGCCGCGCCACTGGGACGGGCGCAGCGCCTCCGGCTGGTGCTCGTCGAAGCCGATGCCCCAGATGGTGTCCAGAGGGCTGGCTTCGACCAGCACCTTGCCGGTGGTGGAGAACAGGTAGTCGCGCAGCTTCTCGTCGGCCGCGAACTTGGCCGTGCTGCCCCGGACGACGATGTCGTACCGCGCGGCCACCCAGGCGTCCTCGTCGAAGTTCCGGACGCGGCGTCCGAGGGCCTTGGCACGGCCGGGGTCCGGGTTGGCGAGGATCTTGTCCACGGTGGCCGCGTCGCCGAAGAGACGGGCCTTCTCGGCCATCATGTAGTGCTCGGCGGTCGGGTACGCCACGCCGTCGAGCGTGAACGTGGACGGGTACCACTGGCTCAGGCAGCCCTTCGGCTGCCGGCCGCCCCAGAACAGCACGAACTCCGGGAGTCCGGCGCGTTCCTCCAGCTCGAGAAGCTCGTCCATGTGCATGCCCCGAGGGTGCCGAAGGGATCGGACGAGGGCAAGTCGGTTTACCGGCGGACCACCCGATACGCGATCAATCGGTAGCCTTCCGGGCAGCGCATTGATCGATATGGGGGCGGTTCGTGAGCGGGCAGAAGGAGCGCATGGCGGAGGTCCAGCGGCGGGTCATCGACGTTCTGGCGAGGGTGGCACCGCCCGGCAGCCGCCGGATCGACGCGCACTGCGTGGCGACGGTCGCGGTGAACGACATGGCGCTGAGCGTGCTCACCGAGGACGGCAAGATCGTGACGCCGGAGGCGATGCCGCCCGAGCTGACCGAGGCGCTGCTGGAACTGCGCCGCGCGCACTACCTGACCGAGCAGGGCACCTGGTTCTCGGCCCGGTTCATGCTGGAGCCCGGCTCGCCGATCCGGCCGATCTACAACTACGACTTCGATCCGAACTGGGACCCGCCGATCGCGGTGGACGCCTGGCGGCGCGACCAGATCGTCATGCCGCGCGACGGCGCGCACATGCCGGAGTGGCTGAAGGACCGGCTGGAGGACCGCGAGCCGGTCTACCGGCCGCCCACCGAGATCGAGGCGCTCAACCCGATCGAGCAGATGGAGATCCTGTCCAACGAGTTCAGCATCCTGGTGGGGGACCAGGCGCCCGCGCTGTGGGACACGGTGTTCGGCTACTACCAGGTGATCGGCGACCATGCGGAGTTCCCGGCGGCCATGGTGCAGCGTGCCGACAAGACGATGCTGACGTGGCCGATGCCTCCGGCGGCGAAGGCGATACTGGACCGCCTCCGCGCCGGTACGTACGGCTTCCAGGGGAGCACCTGGTCGCGCATCGACTACCGGGTGGCGTACGAGGAGGGGACGGTACGCGTCCAGGCGAAGTTCACCAACGACGACGAACCGGCCTGGAACAGCGAGCCGTGGGCCCAGGACGTGCGGCTGGAACTGGCGCTCTTCCCCAACCACGGCGAGCGCGACTGGATGAAGCGCCGCCTCCAGGTCGCCGGGCCCGCGCCGGCCGGTTCGGTGCCGCCGGCGCCCGCCACGATCGTCGAGCCCGCCGCCCAGGTCGGCGGGGTGCGCAAGGCTCGCGTGTTCGACCAGGTGGAGCCGGACGGCGGCCGGCCGTCGGTGTCCCGTCCCGCCGTACCGGACGGCGAGGTCGCGCGCCTGGTCGAGTACCTCCGGCGGGCTCCGATCGTGAAGGCGGCGCGCTCGTCCGCACCGGACCAGCTGGACACCTCGCGCGGCGACCGCGTACCGCTGACCTTCCACAGCGACGGCTCGTGGGTCTGGGCCGGAGCGGTGGCCTACTACCTCGAAGAGCACGGCGTACCGCCGGAACCCGATCTCGTCGCGCACATCCGCTCGCGCGGGTTCCAGGTCCCCGATCTGGACGACGACACCCTGGACGTAGCGAGCACCGCCGTCACCGGCCGTCCGGCTCCTGAACGCGTCAACACCCTGGCGCTGCCCATGGGCGAGCTGTCCGAGCCGTCAGCGCTGGAGAGCCGGTTGAACGAGCTGGGTGTGCCCACCTCGGCTTACCGGATCGGCGAGATCGCGGACGGTGCGTGGAGCATGCTGGCGGAGGGCGGACGCTGGACGGTCTTCCTGTCCGAGAACGGCGCGCGCGCCGAGCAGGTGGCCTTCGACAACGAACGGCAGGCATCGGCCTACCTGCTGGGTTGTCTCCTGCTAGGCCCCGAGCCTTCGGAGCCGTCCGGCGCATCCCAGGAGCAGGCCCCGGAGACTCCGATCGAGCCGCTGGCGGGTGAGCCGCCGCTGACGCTGTTCCGGTCCCGGAAGATCCTTGAGGTCCCGGCCGGTACGACCGTGGACCGGTACGGCGGCGAGGGCGGCAACGTCACCTATGCGGTACGGACCCCGTTCGGTGAACGGTCACTGCCCCCGGACTGGGCGAACCGCCCGTACCAGGCCTACCGCCTGCGACGGCCGCTGCGCGCGCTGACCGGGGTCGCCGTGCCATGGTTCGACCAGCCCGGCGGCGGTACGGCCTACCTCTTCGAACGATCCATCGCGGACCTGCTCGCCGACGGATCGCTGATCCCCGTACACGACGCCTGATCCCGTACGCGACGACCGATCCCCGTACGGGACGCGTACGCGACGACTGAGGCGCGAGGGATGGGCTCGGAGGCGCGAGGCGGGCTCGGGGGCTCAGAGGCGCTAGGGGCGGGCCTGGAGGTCAGGCGCGGCCGATGTCGGCGACCAGGTCCAGGCCGAGGACCAGGTCGAGATGGATGGCCGTCTCCAGCTTGGCCCCGGGCTCGACCCCCGGGTCGGCGATGAGCTGGTCGAGAACGGACAGGGCGGTGGGGCTGTCCAGATCGTCCCAGAGGGCCGCTTCGGCCTCCGCCGCGTACGCCCGGTCCATGGGGCGGCCCGGCTGGGTGGCCCACTCGGCCACGGCCTCGCGCCAGTGCGCCAGGTCGCGGCCCGCGACGACGACGAGATCGCCGTCCATCATGTCGGGTTCGCTGTAGCGCTCGCGGAGGATGGCCAGCCGTACGCACAGCGGGTCCACGCTCGCGCTCTCCACCAGCTTGGCCCACTCGTACCGTTCCGGCGGGACGGTGAGGCAGCGGTGGCCGAGCACGGCCTCGGAGCCCACCCAGACCGCGTCGTCCGGGAGCGTCTCCGGATCCGCGACCTCCACCTCGGGCAGGCTGAGCTCACCGAATTCGACGTGCGGCCGTACCTGTTCGGAACGGGTCAGGATGGCGCGGCGCCGGGCACGCTCGGCCACCCGGCGGAGCAGATCGGCGGTCACCAGCGCGCGTTCACTCCCGGTATGGACGTGCACGCTCAGCGCGTAAGGCGGGATCTCTTGGACCTGTCCGGTGCGATGGTCGTGCAGGCGCAGCATGACCCAACCCTACGGTCGAGTCCGCCCGGAAACCCACGACGACCCGGCCCCGTTCCCCGATCCGCAGGAGAGAACGGACCCTGAACGGAGCCGGAACGGGCACTGACCGCGTTCCGAACGGTTCAGAACGGACGGCGGAAAACCGGGCACCAGAGACCCGTGTCAGCCACCGCGCGAGCGCGTTACCTGGCCGGTGGGGCGATGCCGGAGGCGAGCGTCATCGGGCAGATCGCGAAGCGATGCCGCACTCGCCCAAGGCACCGTGGGCCGGGAACTTTGGAACACTGCCGGACTCAGATGCCGGGGCCGGAGAACGGGGGCCCCTCGGGCATCGGGGCGGCGCCGTCGGGCTTGCGGACGGCGGCGAAGCGCAGCCGCACGTAGTCGGCGACCCAGCCCGACTCGCGGCGCAGCGCGGGGGCGGCCAGGTCGTTGATCCGGCCGAGCAGCGCGTCGGCCATCTCCGGCGGCACGTCGGCGAGCGCGCGCGGCGCGTAGACGCGGACCCAGTCGGCGGCGCCGTTCGGGCCCTCGGTCATCCGGGACGGGCGCTCGGCGTGTTCGAGCAGCCGGAGCGTGAACCCGCCGTCCTCCAGCCGCTTGGCGTACTCGGCGGGGGTCGGGAAGTACCAGGGCAGCTCGGGTTCGCCGAGCCCGAACACCCGCCACGCGGTCTGCATCGCCACGATCAGCTCGGCGCAGTTGCCGGCGCCGCCCAGCTCGCCGACGAACCGGCCGCCGGGCCGCAGCGCCTGGTGCACCTGCGTGATCACCGCGTCCGGGTCACGGGTCATCCAGTGCAGCGCGGCGTTGGAGGCCACCGCGTCGAACGGCTCGGTGATGGTGAAGTCGTGGGCGTCCCCGACCGTGAACGACAGCCCGGGGTACAGCCGGCTCGCCTGGGCGACCATCTCCGCCGAACCGTCGATGCCCAGCACCTCGGCGCCGCGCTCGGCGATCTCCGCCGCGAACGTGCCGGTACCGCACCCGAGGTCGATGATCCGCTCCCCGGGTTGCGGGTCGAGCAGATCCACCAGGGGCGCGCCATGTGCGGAGACGTACCCGAAAGCGGAGTCGTACGTCGCGACGGCCCAATTCACCGTCGTAATTTATCTGATCGGTCATGAAGATGTAGCGGCGTTGCCGATGCCGGACCGCGTAAGGTGACCAGGTTCACCGCTAGTGACCGGGTTTCCGGATTTCCGCACGCCCCGAGCCCGTGTCCGGGCGGCCCGGCCGACCCTCTCGCCGGGCGGTGCCCCGTACGGTCGGGGCATGGGTGAGCGCGGCGGCACGGGCGCCGAGATACGGATCATCGGCGCGGAGCTCGCGGACGGGCTGGAACTGCGCACGCTCGGCCTGGCGGCGCGCGGGAGGCCGGAGCTGCGGGTGTCGGGGCTGGCGCCCTATCTCGGCCAGGGCTGGGCGCGGGTGGTGGCCGTCCTGGCCCAGCGGCTGGCGGCCCTGGACGGCGCGATCCCGGCCGAGCTCGACCTGGCTCCCGAGGTCACGGTCGGCCTGGTGACCAATGAGGGCGACCTCGTACCGGTTCCGCCCGCCGGCTTCACCGGACCGGCGGGCGACTGGCGGCGCGACGTCCTGCTCGCGCTGTTCCCGTCCGCACACTCCTGAACGGCCTCGGGACGTCTCCGGACGGGCGGGCGACCGGCGGGTACCAGGGCGGGTGCGGTCCGGGCGGGCGGCGTTCCTAGAATCCTGTTCTGGTCACACCGGTGACCGGGCGGGCGGTGACCCGTCAGGCGCGAGAAGGGGCCGCAGTGCCGAATACCGAGGCAGGGTCGAACACCGGGGCAGGGTCGAACACCGAGCCGTACAGCGAGATCCGGTACGAGGTTCAGGACGGGATCGCGACGATCACCCTGAACCGGCCGGAGCGGATGAACGCGTACACGTGGGTGATGCGTGGGGAGATGCTCGACGTCTTCGACAGGATCGACGCTGACGACGACGTACGCGTCGTGGTGGTCACCGGGGCCGGCCGGGCCTTCTGCGCCGGCGCCGACCTGGGCGGGGGCGGCGCCACCTTCGACAAGGAGCAGTCGAAGGACATGTTCGCCGGGGAGGACGACGTCCTGGAGGACGGCACCCCGCGCGACGGCGGCGGTACGGTCGCGCTGCGCATCGCGCGCTGCCTGAAGCCGGTCATCGGTGCCTTCAACGGCGCGGCCGTCGGTGTCGGCGTGACGATGACGTTGCCGATGGACATCCGGCTGGCCAGCGAGAAGGCCAAGTTCGGGTTCGTGTTCGCGCGGCGCGGGATCGTCACCGAGGCGGCGTCGAGCTGGTTCCTGCCGCGGCTGGTCGGGGTCGCGCAGGCGATGGAGTGGGCCGCCACCGGCCGCGTCTTCGGTGCCGAGGAGGCCCTGAACGGCGGCCTGGTGTCGCGCGTGTACGCCCCGGACGAGCTGCTGCCCGCCGCGTACGCGCTGGCCCGTGAGATCGCCGACAACACCTCGGCCGTCTCGGTCGCCGCGATCCGCCGCCTGATCTGGTCCGGCCTGTCGGCCCCGTCCCCGTGGGACGCCCACATCGCCGACTCGCGCCTGATGGCGGCCATGGGCGGGGCCCCGGACGCCAACGAGGGCGTCACCTCGTTCCTGGAGAAGCGCGAGGCCGTCTTCCCCATGAAGGTCAGCAAGGACCTCCCCGCCGAAGTCCCCGACTGGCCCGTCCGCTAGACAGTGTTTCAAAGTCCCGGCCCAGGTACTCGCCTGGCGGCTCGCACCTGACCGTGCCTTGTGCGAGCGCGGCATCGCTTCGCGATCTGCCCGGTGAGGCTCGCCTCCGGCATCGCCCCACCGGCCAGGTAACGCGCTCGCGCGGTGGCTGAGGCCACCTTGAGACAGGCCCTAGACCCCTCCCGTTGACTCGTGGCGTGTTCGTCCTTCCCGGATCGAGAAGAGGCGAACACGCCACGAGTCAACGCAGGGGGAGACCGGTATCCGGGTGAGCATCAGGGCCGGCCCGTCCGGCAGCTTGGAGTCGCGAACGGCGACCTGCCGGCCGACCTCGGCGACCTCGGTGCAAATGCCCCACAGGCAGGCATGGAGGGTGACATGCCGCAGGCTCCTGCAGATCACCATGTGTATGGCCAGAGTGACGGAGGGTATGTAGCGCCCGAAGCGACACGTTTCGGGGGTGCGTGGTGCGGAGTCGGAATTTCACCATTCCGCTGGCGGCGGGACTGCTGGCCGCCGGATGCGTCGGGTGTACGGGGCAGGGAACCGGGGACAGCCGCCAGGCCGGAGCGGCGCGGCATCAGGTCGCGCTGAAGAAGGGGGCGTCCTCGCCGTCTCCGACGCCGCCGCCGGCGAGACGGATCGACTGCGTGCAGGTCAAATGCCTGGCGCTCACGTTCGATGACGGTCCGGGCGAGTACACCGGGCAGGTGATGGACGACCTGCGCAAGGCGGGCGCGCGCGCCACGTTCTTCATGCTCGGCCAGAACGTCGGCATGCATAAGGACCTCGTACGGCGGATGGTCATGGAGGGCCACGAGGTCGCCAATCACACGTGGTCCCACGAGGATCTGACCGGCCTGTCTTCCGGCGGCGTGCGTTCGCAGGTGGACCGTACGCAGCAGGCCATCAAGGCGGCGTCCGGGGTCGCGCCCACGATGTTCCGGCCTCCGTACGGGGCGACCGATGCCCAGGTGGGGAAGGCCGTGGGGATGCCGCAGATCATGTGGAGCGTGGACAGTCTGGACTGGCTGCACCGCAATGAGCGCCGGAACGTCCGGGCCGGGGTGAACGAGCCCGAGAAGGGCGGCGTCGTGCTCTTCCATGACATCCACAAGCCGACCGTGACGGCCGTACCGGAGATCGTGTCGGGGCTCGAGAAGCGGGGCTTCACGCTCGTGACGGTGTCGGAGCTGTTCCAGTCCAAGCGGCTCAAGCCGGGGGCCAAGTACACGCACCTTTGGTGACGGCGACGGGTGAGGACGGCAGGTGAAGGCGAACACGGGCCGGCCGGCGGGCGTCGAAGGAACCGACGATTTCTTCGCCTCGCACGGAGGTATGCGTGGAATCCCCTTCGTCACCCGAGCCGGACCTTGAGCCCGAGCACGGTTCAGAGGCCGAGCACGGTCTCGTTTCCGAGCAGGGTGGGACGGTCGAGTTCCGGCCGGCTCCCGCGGGCCGCTGGACGCTGGCGGCTCTCTGCGGCCTCGGGCTCGCCGGGGCGGCCCTGAGCTGGCTGATCCTCGCGGAGGGGCCTGCGGGCCCGCTCCTGTACGGCCTGGGCTACTCCGTGGTGCTCTTCGCCCCCGCGGTGGCGGTCGGGCTCGTGGTCATCGACCGGCGCGGTGTCACGCGGGTGGGACCCGACGGCGTTCAGAACACGCGGTTCGGGAGAACGCGCAGGGTCGCCTGGCACGAGATGGCGGGGTTCGAGGTCCGGACGACGCTCGCCGGACGGTCCGTACGGGTGCGCCTGCGGGAGGGACGTCCGGTCACGCTCGCGGCTCCCGTCCAGGGCAAGGCCGCGCGCGACGAGGACTTCGGGGAGCGGATGGGGACGCTCCAGACCCTGGCCGCGACGTACCGGCACGCGCCGCCGGACCTGAACGCGCGGTCCTCGTGGCGCCCGCGCTCCCGTACGTCCCTGCTGGCGCTCCTGGCGGCCGGTCCGCTGCTGCTGGCGGTCTGGTCACCGTGGCTGGGAACGGGCTGACGCCGAGGTGAGTCAGTCCTGGCCGCGGGGGCGGCGGCGGGGTGGCGGCTGCGGCGGTACGACCTTGGCGGCCACCACGATGTCCTCGGGGACCTCGACCATCTCGCCGGTACGGCGGCGGACCTGGAGCAGTTTGCCGGACCACGATTCGAGCACGCCCACCACGTCGCTGTACTCTCCCGTAGGCAGACGGCGGCGCAGCGAGATCCGCTGACCTACGTCGGCCGGAGTGATGGACACGACCAGCCGCGCGGCGAAGTGGCCGGACATGTGAGTACCCCCCGTGTCGAATCGTCTGAGCCGTGGTGGCAATACTATTCACAGCGAGCGTGCGGTGAGCCGTGACGTGCGGCGGGGCCGGTAACCCGAGAGGAGTCACTGACGTGACCTACGTCATCGCGCAGCCCTGCGTGGACCTGCTCGACAAGGCATGCATTGAGGAATGCCCGGTCGACTGCATCTACGAGGGGAAGCGCCAGCTCTACATCCACCCGGACGAGTGCGTCGACTGTGGTGCGTGCGAGCCGGTTTGCCCGGTTGAGGCCATCTACTACGAGGACGACGTCCCCGAGCAGTGGAAGGACTTCTACAAGGTCAACGTGGAGTTCTTCGACGACCTCGGCTCTCCGGGCGGTGCCTCCAAGGTTGGGAAGATCGACAAGGACCACCCGATCGTCGCCGCACTGCCTCCCCAGGAGCACGACGAGTAGGACCGGGGCGTTCCCGGACACCAGGGTTGCCTGCCCTCGGGGCCGTGGTCTCCTCACGTCGGAGACCACGGCCCTGCGGGTTGCAGAAGGCTGTTGCCCTGGTGAGAAGAGTGTCCGGTGAGAAGACAGTGCACTGTTGAGGATCGTGCACCTGTTGACGATCGTGTGAAGGAGGGGCCAGGGTGCTGACGCTGCCGGATTTCCCGTGGGATCGGCTCGAGCCGTACCGGGAGCGCGCCGCCCGGCACCCCGGCGGCGTGGTCGACCTGTCGGTCGGCACGCCCGTCGACCCGACCCCCGAGCCCATCCGGGCCGCGCTGGCGGCGGCCTCCGACGCGCCCGGCTACCCGACGACGTACGGGACGCCCCGGCTGCGTGAGGCGGTGGCGGGCTGGCTCCGCCGGCGCCTCGGCGTGTCCGGTGCCGATCCGGCCGCGGTACTGCCGGTCATCGGCAGCAAGGAACTGGTGGCCTGGCTGCCGACCCTGCTGGGCGCCGGCCAAGGCGACCGGGTGGTCTTCCCCCAGCTCGCGTACCCGACGTACGACGTCGGCGCGCGGCTCGCGGGAGCCGTCCCGATGGCCGCCGACTCCCTGCTCTCCCTCGGCCCCGCCGTGCCGAAGATCTTCTGGCTGAACTCGCCGTCCAACCCGACCGGCAAGGTGCTGCCCGCCGAGCACCTGCGCAAGGTCGTCTCCTGGGCGCGCGAGCGCGGCACGATCGTGATCAGCGACGAGTGCTACCTGGAGTTCGGCTGGGACGCCGAGCGCCCGCCGGTCTCGGTGCTGCACCCCGACGTGTGCGGCGGCTCGCACGAGGGCCTGCTGGCGGTGAACTCGCTGTCCAAGCGCTCCAACCTGGCCGGCTACCGGGCCGGCATCGTGACCGGCGACCCGGTGCTGGTCAAGCGGCTGCTGGAGGTGCGTAAGCACGCCGGGATGATCGTGCCGGCGCCGGTGCAGGCCGCGATGACGGTGGCGTTCGAGGACGACGCGCACGTGGACGAGCAGCGCGCCCGGTACGCCCGGCGCCGCGAGATCCTGCGTCCCGCGTTCGAGCGGCACGGCTTCCGGATCGACCACTCCGAGGCCGGCCTGTACCTGTGGGCGACGCGGGACGAGCCGTGCTGGGACACCGTCGGCCACCTCGCCGACCTCGGCATCATCGTCGGCCCCGGCGACTTCTACGGCCCGGCGGGCGGCCGGCATGTCCGGATCGCCCTCACCGTCACCGACGAGCGAGTCGACGCGGGCGCCGCGCGCCTCTGATCCGCCTCAAATCCGCCTCTGTGTCGCCCGGAGCCGCCCGAGTCCGCCTGAGTCGCTCCTGGATCCGGTTGGATCCGGTTGGATCCGGTTGGATCCGGATGCGGGCCGGGAGCGATCGCCGGCCGGCGGGAACCCGCGCGGAGGGAGTGACGTCCGAGGTACCGATAGTCATTCTGTGCGGTTGTCTGTAGGATCCCGCGCGTTGCCCGGTTTGCCGTTGTTTTGATGGAGGTGCCCGTGGACGGGCGAATGATTGCCGTCCTGCTGGCGCTCATCCTGTGCGCTCTGATCGTGATCATCGTGCTGATGCTGCGCCGCCGTTCGCCCGCCTCCGCGCCAGGGAGCGCCGCCCCGGCGCCCGTGCCGCGCGATCCGTTCGCCGCCGAGGACCAGGTGGCCGGGGATCCGCGGACGCTCAAGGCCGGTGACATGGTCGAGTACCTCGGTGTCCGCTACTTCGTCCGCGGCTCGCTGCGGTTGCGCGAGGGCGGCTTCACCTGGAGCGAGCACCTGCTCGACGCGGACACCATCGAGGGCGCCAAGGTCTGGATCTCCGTCGAGGAGGACCCCGACCTGGAGGTCGTCTGGTGGACCGAGCAGGAGGTCGGCGACCTCGTACCGGATCGCAAGACCCTCGTCCTGGACGGTGTCGAGTACCGGCGCGACGAGCACGGTACCGCCGACTACACCGGTGAGGGCACCACGGGAGTGGGCGACAAGGGCCGGGTCGAGTACGTCGACTACGAGGCGCCCGGCGGCCGCTACCTGTCGTTCGAGCGGTTCGGCGGCGGTGCGTGGGAGGCCGGTACCGGCGAGCGCGTGCCGACCGGCACCCTGACGATCTACCCCGGAAGCTGACCTCCCTTGCTCACCTCGGTCGATACCCCCTATGCCGACACGCGCGCCGACGCCCTGTCGTTCGCGCTCGGCCTGGCTCCCCTGGAGGCGCTGGCCGTACTGTCCGTCCAGATCCCCGGCGGCCCGGCGGTGGAGTTGCGCCTGCTCGGCGCGTCCCACCAGGTCCTCGTGGCGGCGGACGGTGCGCGCGGCCCGAACGAGGCGGCGTTCAGCGAAACGGTCGCCTGCCTGCCCGGCGACCCCGAACCGCTGCCCGGCCGGATGCGCGCCAGCCAGGGCGGCTGGGCGTACGACTTCACCGCGACCACGGTGACCCATGACGACGACGCGGCGTTCGGCCGTGCCGTGCGGGACCTGCTCGTACGGCTGGACGGGCGCGAGGACGCGCTGACGGGAACGTTCCCCGGCTCGCCGTACGCCGTCACCGCCCTCGCCCTGTCGGCGGAGCCGCTCGTGTTCGCGGACCCGTCCCCCTCGACCCCGCCCGCCGGCCGGACCGGCTGGCGGACCTGGCACGCCTACCCCCAGACCCGGGAGATCGTCATGACGCGGAGCCGGCTGGTGAGCGAGCGATGAGCGCTCCTCGCCGCGGCAGCATGAAGGGGCCGCTGATCGGAGCCGGGCTGATGGCCTCGCTCGGTGCGGTCGTCCTGCTGCTCGCGATGTTCGGCGGCAAGGTGTCGCCGCGCGACCACATCACCAAGAGCTACAAGAAGGTGTCGGCCGGGACGTACACGTCGACGAAGGCACCGCTCGAACTGTCCGAGGACATCACCGACAAGTACAAGACGAAGGAACGCGTCTACACGCCGTCGGGAGTCTTCCTGCGCTACCACAACGCGGTCGTCGGGATCCTGCCGGACGGCAGCGGCTCGCGGATCACCCTCGACACCCCTGAGCGCGGGTACGCCCGCTACCACACCTACGTCGGCGGCAACTGGGGCGGTGCCGGCGGGCGCGCCTCGTCCTTCCGCGGTGGCGGGCCTGGGGAGGGCAAGTGACCTCAGGCGGCGGCGACCAGCCGAAAAAGAACCAGAACCAGAACCAGCCCAAGAAGAACCAGAACCAGCAGAAGAACAAGAACAAGAACAAGAAGAAGCAGGGGCAGACGCAGGCCGAGCGGGTCGCCGCGGAGAAGAGGAAGGCCAACCTGACCGGCGGCGGCTGCCTCGTCGCGATCATCATGGTGGTGGTCGTCGGTCCTGTCCTCTGGGGCATGTACGACTCGGGCGTCTTCGATCGCAACGACAAGGCGATGGAGACCGCGCCGGTCTTCGGTCCCAAGGACGCGGGCAAGCTGGTCGAGCGGCTCTCCGCCGCCACCAAGGCACAGGGCGTCTGCTACGGCTGGGTCATCGACTCGGGCCGCACCAAGCACATCCCCAAGGTGACGCCCTCGTACAGCGGTACGTTCCGTCCCGAGGCGCCGAAGCCCACGGCGCGTCCCACGCCTCCGGCCACGGCCCGTCCCACGACCCCGTCCGGGGCACGGCCCACGCCGCGCGCCACGGCACCCACGCCGCGCGCCACGGTACCCACGCCGCGTACGACGGCACCGCGGGCACGCGGTACGGCACCGGCCACGCCCGGGACCACCCGCCAGGCCGTGCCACGGAGCCCCCGGACCTCGCCGGTGCCCGTTCCCTCCGACATGCTGTCGGCGTACGAGCGGTCCGTGATCGACGAGGACCTGGAGAAGCTGACGGATCGCGGCGTCGAGTACGGGTCCAATCTCGGGGTGGGCGTCGACCCGCGCCAGCGGCCCGCCGACTGCGCGAAGTGGGTCGTGCTGGAGGCCGACTACCTGTACTCGTCGCAGTACCAGGAGTGGTCCTCCGGGTCGACCGAGATCAAGTCGAATCTCGGTGAGCTGGAGGACGTCTCGTCCTACGACCTCGAGCAACTGCTCGGCCAGGACGGCTTCGACGACCCCGACGACATCAACGGGGACAACGGGATCGCCCGGCTCGCGGACCAGATCGGCGTGATGCCGATGGTGGTCTCCATGAACGATCTCGCCCCGCCGGTGCCGGCCCCCGCCGACCAGTCGGCGCCCCCGCCCGGCGACAAGATCGCCCAGTCGGACTTCACCGCACGCAATGTCTTCGTAGGAATCGGGATCGCGCTGATCGCGGGCGGGATGGTCCTGATCATCGTCGCCGCCGTACGGAACCGGAGAGGCACCAGCTCATGATCAACGACATCCTCCAGGAGAGCGGTGCCGCGCTCGCGTACGGCGCGGTCGGCATCGCCCTGATGGCCCTGGGCTACCTGGTGGTCGAGGTGACCACGCCGGGCCATCTCGGGCACCAGATCTGGACCGACCGCAACCGGGGCGCCGCCCTCGTTCTGGCGGCCAAGCTGCTCGGTGTCGGCGCCATCGTCACCACCGCCATCGCCAGCAGCGAGGACCGGCTGGCCGAGGGCATCCTCAGCACCGCCGTCTACGGGCTGCTGGGGATCATCCTGATGACCATCGCGTTCTACGCGCTCGACCTGCTGACGCCCGGCAAGCTCGGTGCCACCGTGGTCGACCCGCGCGACCTGCACCCGGCCTGCTGGGTGGTGGCCGCCTCCGACCTCGCCACGGCGGCGATCGTGGCCGCGGCCATTTCCTGAGCGACGCCTCGGGACCGTACCGGGGGGAGGTCCCTATGTCAGAGAACCCGCAGCACAGCACAGGCACGCAGAGAGACGTCGGCAAGCAGGAGAACACCGGCAAGCAGGTGGACGTCGGCAAGCAGGAAGGCGCCGGCACGCGGCAGAAGGCGGGCACGGCTGTGGCCGAGCCCGAGGAGGAGGCCGCGTCCGGCGCGCCGGAGGAGACCGAGGCTGAGGCTGGAACCGAGGCCCGGCCGGTGGCGCTGCGGCTGCCGGCCAGGGCCGCGCGCACCCTGGTGCTCGCGGCGGTGTTCACCTGCGCCGCCTGCGGCCTGGTGTACGAGCTGGCACTGGTGGCGCTCGGCAGCTACCTGATGGGCAACTCGGTCACGCAGGCGTCGATCGTGCTGTCGGTGATGGTCTTCGCGATGGGCGTCGGCTCGCTGGCCGCCAAGCCGCTGCAGAGCCGTCCGGTCGCCGCTTTCGCGATCGTGGAGGGCGCGCTGGCGCTGCTCGGCGGGCTGTCGGTGCTGATCCTGTACGCGGCGTTCGCCTGGCTGGACCTGTACGTGCCCGCCCTGGTGGTGATCGCGTTCGGGGTCGGCGCGCTGATCGGCGCGGAGATCCCGCTGCTGATGACGCTGCTGCAGCGGATCCGCCGGCAGGACGCGGGCAGCGCGGTCGCCGACCTGTTCGCCGCCGACTACGTGGGCGCGCTGCTCGGCGGGCTGGCGTTCCCGTTCTTCCTGCTGCCGCTGTTCGGGCACATCAAGGGCGCGCTGCTGGTCGGCGCGGTGAACGCGGTGGCCGGCATCGCGGTGGTGCTGTGGCTGTTCCGGCAGGACGTCGGCCGCGGTGTCAGGGTCGGGCTGTGGGCGGGTATGGCGGCCGTGCTGGCCGTCCTCGGAACGACGTACGCGCTGGCCGACGGCTTCGAGATGTCGGCACGCCAGGTCCTCTACCGGGACCCGATCGCGCTGACCCGGCAGACCCCGTACCAGGAGATCGTGCTGACCCGGAAGGTCGCGCTGTCCGGCCGTCCCGACCTGAGGCTGTTCCTGAACGGCGACCTGCAGTTCTCGTCGGTCGACGAGTACCGCTACCACGAGGCCCTGGTGCATCCCGCGATGGCCGGGAAGCGCCGCGACGTGCTGATCCTCGGCGGCGGGGACGGGCTGGCGCTGCGCGAGGTGCTGCGCTATCCGGACGTACGGAGCGTGACGCTGGTCGAGCTGGATCCCGAGATGGTCAAGCTGGCCCGTACCCACAAGGAGATCGCCGCCCTCAACGGGCACGCCTTCGACGACCCCCGGGTCCGTACGGTCACGGCCGACGCGTTCTCCTGGCTCCGTTCCGTGGACCGGAGCTTCGACTCGATCGTCGTGGACATGCCGGATCCGGACGACGTCGCCACCGCCAAGCTGTACTCGGTGGAGTTCTACGGCCTGGTCAAGCGGGCGCTCAACCCGGGCGGCCGGATGGTCGTCCAGTCGGGCTCGCCCTACTTCGCCCCCAACTCGTTCTGGTGCATCGGGAAGACCATCGGCGAGGCGGGGTGGGCGACCGTTCCGTACCACGTGGACGTGCCCAGCTTCGGCGACTGGGGCTATGTGCTGGCCACGCCCACCAGCGAGCCGCCGAAGCTGGAACTGCCGTCCGACCTCCCCGGCGGGCTGCGCTTCCTGGACGCCGACGTGCTCCGATCGGCCGCCGTCTTCGGCAAGGACCTGCGCCGGCGCGACGTCGAGGTGAACACGCTCATGAATCCGCGCCTCGTCGAGTACGAGGGCGACGAATGGAAGAACTCCTAGTCGCCAGTTCCGGACGCCTAGTCGTCAGGTCCCGGACGCCTGGGCGCCAGGTACGGCCCCGCCTGGTCGCGCGGTACGGAGCGTCTGATCGCCCGGTCGACGGCGCGCTGGAACGAGCCGACCAGTGACTGGATCATCAGCGGCTTGAGCTTGGTGGCCAGCTCCAGCAGCCGTTCCCGTTCCTCGGGCGGCCGGCCGCGCTGGCGGTAGGGCTGGACGACGGTGTCCTGGAAGACCGCCTGCAGCTCGGCGGCCAGCTCGGTGGTGTGCCGCTCGACGGTCGCGTGCGCGGCGATCAGCGTGTCCAGCGGCATCGCCGACAGCTCGGCGCCCATCCCGAGCAGCGCGGGACTGATCACCCGGACGCTTCCGGACGGGGTCCGCTCGACCACGCCGAGCGCCTCCAGCTTCGCGACCGCGTCGTCGTCCAGATGGCGGCCCGCCCGCCGGTCCAGCTCGGGCCCGTCCAGCTCCTCGGCCTGCTCGGGTGCCCAGGGGGACAGCAGCGCGCGTTGCAGCGCCAGGTCCTCGGGCGGGGCGTCGGCGGGGATCCGGTCCAGATGCTTCTCGATCGCCGCGAGCGTGAGGCCGAGCGCCTGCAGTTCCCGGACGAGCTCCAGCCGCGCCAGGTGGTCCGCCCCGTACAGGCCCGTACGGCCCCTGAGCCGCGGCGGGGGCAGCAGGCCGCGGCCGGCGTAGAACCGCACCGTACGCACCGTGAAGCCGGTGCGGGCGGCCAGCTCGTCGACCGTCATCTCCTCGGCTGCCGTCTCCTCGGGCATGCGGCCCCTCCCGCTATGTGACAGTCCCAGTGTTACATTGTTTGTGTATCAGTACACACTTACGAGCAGTACCCACTGACGAGAGAGCACCAGGGAGCCGGCGGATGGCACGCGAGATCTTCACGGCGGAGCACGAGGCGTTCCGGGACATGGTCCGGTCCTTCATCGAGAAGGAGATCGCGCCGCACCACGAGCAGTGGGAGAGGGACGGCGTCGTCTCCCGCGAGGTGTGGCTGGCCGCCGGCCGGCAGGGCCTGCTGGGCATCGACATGCCCGAGGAGTACGGGGGCGGGGGCAACGCCGACTACCGCTACTACGTGATCATGAACGAGGAGTTCGCCAAGGCCGGTGTGCACGGCCCCGGGTTCTCGGTGCACAACGACATCAACGGCGGCTACCTGCGCCAGCTGTGCAACGACGAGCAGAAGGCCCGCTGGTTCCCGGGCTACTGCTCCGGCGAGATCATCACCGGTATCGCGATGACCGAGCCCGCGGCGGGCTCGGACCTGCAGGGCATCAAGGCCACCGCGCCCAAGGACGGCGACGACTACGTCCTCAGCGGCTCCAAGACCTTCATCTCCAACGGCATCCTCGCCGACCTGGTGATCGTGGTCGCCAAGACCGACCCGGCCGCCGGCGCCCGGGGCGTCAGCCTGCTGGCCGTCGAGCGCGGCATGGCCGGCTTCGAGCGCGGCCGCAACCTCGACAAGGTCGGCATGCACGCCCAGGACACCGCCGAGCTGTTCTTCGACAACGTCCGGGTCCCCAAGGCCAACCTGCTCGGCGAGGAGGGCATGGGCTTCATCTACCTGATGCAGAACCTCGCCCGCGAGCGCCTGTCCATCGGCGCCACCGCCCAGGCCGCCGCCGAATCCGCGTTCGAGCAGACCCTGGAGTACTGCAAGACCCGCGAGGCGTTCGGCCGCCCGATCGGCAAGTTCCAGCACAACCGCTTCACGCTCGCCGAGATGAAGACCGAGCTCACGGTGACCCGCTCGTTCACCGACGCGTGCATCGTCAAGGAGGGCAAGGGCGAGCTGACCCCCGAAGAGGCGGCGATGCTCAAGTACTGGAACACCGAACTGCTCAAGCGCGTCGTCGACCGCTGCGTCCAGCTGCACGGCGGCTACGGCTACATGACCGAGTACCCGATCGCCAAGGCGTACCAGGACGTCCGGATCCAGACCATCTTCGGCGGCACGACCGAGATCATGAAGGAGATCATCGGCCGCTCCCTCGGCGTCTGACCCCGCCCTCTCGGTTGACTCGTGGCGTGTTCGCCTCGCTGGAGGCGTGCGCGGGCGAACACGCCACGAGTCAACGCGTGATCAGAGGTCGGTGGCGATGATCTTCTCGATGTTGCGCTCGGCGAGCGCGGTGATCGTCACGAACGGGTTGACGGTGGTGTTGCCCGGGATCAGCGAGCCGTCGATGACGTACAGGCCCGGGTGGCCGTGCAGGCGGCCGTGGTTGTCGGTGGCCTTGTTCAGGACCGCTCCACCGAGGGGGTGGTACGTGAGGTGGTCGCCCCAGATCTTGTAGGTACCGAAGAGGTCGGTCCGGTAGATCGTCCCCTCCTTGCGGTTGATCTTGTCGAAGATCGTCTTGGCCATGTCGACGGACGGCTGCTTCCAGGAGGCCTGCCAGTTCAGGTCGGCCTTGCCCGTTGCCGCGTTCCAGGTGAACTGGGCGCGGTTCGGGTTCCTGGTGATCGACAGGTAGAGCGAGGCGTAGGTCTCGATCCCGGTGGGCAGCGGTGCCACCTCGGCGAACGCGCCGCCGGCGTTCCAGTTGTCGATGCCGCCGGTGGGGATGGACGACTGGACGCTTCCGGTCGGGTCCCACATGTGGTTGGCGCGGCCGCACATGACGTTGCCGTTGTCGCCCCAGCCCTTGCCGACCTCGGCGTTCAGGTTCGGCAGCGCGCCGGTGGCCTTCAGCTGGACGAGCAGCTTGCTGGTGCCGACGCTGCCGGCCGCGAAGAACACCCGGTCGGCGGTCACCGTCTTGGTGGCCGTCACGCCGCCGGTGGTGTTGAGCTGCTCGATGGCGACCGTGTAGCCGCCGCCGGACGCGGAACGCACCGAGGTGACCTTGTGCAGCGGCGAGATGGTGACCTTGCCGGTGGCCTTGGCCCGGGCGAGGTAGGTCTGCTGCAGTGACTTCTTGCCGTGGTTGTTGCCGTAGATGACCTCGCCGCGCAGCGCCGACTTGGTGGCGGTCCCGGCCTGTTCCCGCTCCATGTAGTCGAAGTCGTACACGTTCGGCACGAGGACGAACGGGAAGCCGGAACGCTGCGCCTGCTTGCGGCCGACCCTGGCGTACTTGTAGCACTCGGCGCTGTCGAACCAGGCCGGGTCGACGTGGTTCACGCCGAGCCCGGCGTTGGCGCGCGGGTAGTAGACGTTGTACATCTCGTCGGCGTTCACCGAGGGCAGGACGTAACCGAACCTGTCCCGTTCGGGAGTGACCGCCATGCCGCCGTTGACCAGCGAGCCGCCGCCGACGCCGCGGCCCTGGTAGACCCTGATGCCGCTGAAGTCCTCGGCGTCCAGGATCCCGGTGTAGCGGTTGACGTTCTTGTCGATCGGGAAGCCGAGGAAGTTGCTGACCGGCTGCACGGTCCGGGTGCGGAGCCAGAAGGATCGGTCGTCCGGCGTGGTGGTGTTGGCGAAGATGTTGCCGTCCGAGCCGGGGGTGTCCCAGGACATGCCCATCTCGACCATGTGCACGTTCACGCCCGCCTGGGCGAGCCGGAGGGCGGCGACCGAGCCGCCGTAACCGGTGCCGATCACCAGGACCGGGACGCGCTCCCCGTCCCCGATCGGCGCGGCCGCGCGGGCCGCGGTGGCACCACCCGCGCCGACGATCCCCAATCCGAGGATAGAACCTGTTCCAGCCATGAATCCACGACGCGAGATGCCTGTAGGCATGGCGCGATCACTCATGTGACCTTCCTCACTCCAGGTGGAATTGGAACGAGTTCTACATGGCCTCACGGGGTCCAGTCACTATTTACCGATAAGTAACTTTTGTCTGATCACAGAACTCGAAGGGGCAGGTCACAGCGCGCAACCAAATGCTTGCTTCCCAAAAGTCCGGCCCGTTGTTAGCCTCCAGCACATGATCTCCACGATCGTCTGGGGCACCGGCAACGTCGGTCGCCTGGCCATCCGCGCCGTCGACGCCCATCCGGCGCTGGAACTGACCGCCGTCATCGTCCACAACCCCGAGAAGGTCGGCCGCGACGCCGGCGACCTCGGCGGCCTCGACCGCGAGCTGGGGATCGAGGCGACCGCCGATATCGACGCGGTGCTGGCCGCCGCGCCCCAGGCCGTCGTGTACGCGGCGTCCGGCGACATCCGTCCCGACGACGCCCTCGCCGACATCGCCCGCGCGATCCGGGCCGGCGCCGTCGTCGTCACCCCGGCCCTCTACGCGCTGTACGACCCGGTCAACGCCCCGCCCGAGATGCGGGAGACCGTCCTGGACGCCATCAAGGACGGCGGCGGCTCACTGTTCGTCTCCGGCGTCGACCCCGGCTGGGGCAACGACGTCCTGCCGCTGCTGGTCAGCGGGCTCGGCAGCACCGTGGACGTGGTGCGCTGCCAGGAGATCTTCGACTACTCCACCTACGACCAGCCCGACTCGGTCCGGTACCTGGTCGGCATGGGCCAACCGATGGACTACGAGCCGCCGATGCTCGCGGCGACCGTACCGACCATGGTGTGGGGCGGCCAGGTACGGCTCATGGCGCGCGCCCTCGGCGTCGAGCTGGACGAGGTCCGCGAGACCCTGGACCGCCGCCCGCTCGAGGAGACCGTCACCACCACGACCATGGGCGACTTCGAGAAGGGCACCCAGGGCGCCGTCCGCTTCGAGGTCCAGGGCATCGTCGACGGCGAGGCCCGCATCGTCATCGAGCACGTCACCCGCATCCACCCGTCCTGCGCGCCGGACTGGCCCACGCCGCCCGACGGCGTCGGCGCGCACCGGGTGATCATCGAGGGCCGGCCCCGGATCGAGGTCTCGGTCGAGGCCTCCGACGAGGGCGGCAACCGTTCCGCCGGCGGGAACGCCACCGCCGTCGGCCGGCTGGTCGGCGCCATCGACTGGCTCGTGGAGGCCGACCCCGGCCTCTACGACGCGCTCGACGTCCCGATCCGCCCCGCGATCGGCAAGCTCGGAAGGAAGCGTTCGTGAACATCGACATCCCCGAGGGCAAGGACGCCATCGAGTACGTGTGGGGGGAGATGGTCCCCGGCATCGGCCCCGCCGCCGCCGGCCTGTCCCTGGCGGTGTACGCCCACACGACCCTCGGCCTCCGCGAGTTCGAGGCCGCGCGGCTGCGGATCGCGCAGATCAACGGCTGCGTCTTCTGCCTCGACTGGCGCACCGACCGGGACGGCGAGACGGTCGAGGCCGAGTTCGCCGACGCCGTGACCGACTGGCGTACCACCGACGCCTTCGACGACCGCACCCGCCTGGCCGCCGAATACGCCGAACGCTACGCCCTGGACCACCACAACCTGGACGACGAGTTCTGGGCCCGGATGGCCGCCCACTACAGCCAGCAGGAGGTCGTGGAACTGAGCATGAGCATCGGCTCCTGGCTCGCCTTCGGCCGCCTCAACCGCGTCCTGGGCCTGGACACCATGTGCATGCTCCCCAGCAAGCGCTGAGCGGTAAGCGCCGACGCAGTAAGCGCTGACGCCGTGAGCGCTGACGCCGTGAGCGCTGACGCCGTGAGCGCTGACGCCGTGAGCGCTGACGCCGTGAGCGCTGACGCCGTGAGCGCTGACGCCGTGAGCGCTGACGCCGTGAGCGCTGGCGCAGTGAGCGCTGGCGCAGTGAGCACTGGCGCCGTTCAGCCGGGATCGTCGATTCAGCCAGGGTCGTCGATCACGGCCGGGTGGCGCGGGTCGTCCATCTTGACCACGACGTCCGCCGTGCGCCGCGGGTCCGCCTCCGCCTCGTAGCGCTCGTACGCGGGCAGCGTCCAGGCGTCTTCGGCGGGCGTCCGGCGCGCGAGGGCCGCCGCCGACACATGCAGGTGGACGGTCAGCTCGAACGGTAGCCAGCGGCCGAGCATGAGCGTCCCGTCCAGCAGCAGAACCGCGCCGGGCGGGACGTCCACGTATCTTGCGCGCGTGGCCCGATCGGAGGCCTCGTCCCACAGACTCGGCAGCACCTTGCCCGTACCGCCGGGGTCCAGTGGGACGAGGACCTCCCGGAGCAGGCCGCCCACGTCGAGCCGATCGTCGTAGAAGGCATCGGCATCGCGCCGTCCGAACTCGTACCGCAACGACGCCGGCCGCAGGAAGTCACGCGCCGCGACCCGTACGACCTCACGCCCGCGAGCCCGAAGCGGCCCCACCAGCGCATCCGCCAGCTCACCGGGCGCCGCCACCTCAGCCCCATCAACGGCCACCCGGACCCACTCGCCCGGCGACATCGAAGCCAGACGCTCGCTCAGTTCCTCAACGAGCAGTCCAGGGGAGATCGGCCGTACACGCACCCCACCATCCTGCCCGCCGCTGAGCCCGGCCCGGTTGACTCGTGGCGTGTTCGCCTGGAACGAGATGGATAAAGGCGAACACGCCACGAGTCAACGGAAGGGGGCGGCACGGTGAAGGATCGTGGTGTTCGGCTTCTGCCGGGTCAGCCCTTGGTCAGGATGAGGATCTCCGTATTGATCCCGGCACCGACGGCTCCGACGGCCCACAGGGTCGAGGTCCCAGGTACGCGCGCCAGGCCGAGGATGCTGGACGAGCCCGGCGCGGTGGCCTCCAGCCGCCAGGCACCTCCCGTGTAGTGCAGGATTCCCGGCCCGCCGTCCACCTTGTCCGAGTAGTGCGCGACCGCCCAGACGCCGCCCGCCCCGTCGTCGGTGATGGCCGCCGCCCCGGTCCGCTCGCCGAACGACGTGCCGGCGGGCAGCGCGTCCTCGCGCCAGGTGGAGCCGTCCCAGTGGTAGGAGACGGCCAGGTCGACGCCGTTCCTCCAGACGGAACCGGTGACCCACACGTCGTCGTCGGCCAGCGGAAGGACGGAGTGGAGCTCGCCTCTCGCCATCTGAGGAGGCGTGACCGTGCTCCAGGAGGTTCCGTCGTAGCGGGCCGCGTAGCCCTCGTTGGCGCCGGTCTCGCCCACGGCCCACACGTCGCCCGCGACGCGCTGCCGGACGGTGTTGATCGACGCGGAGCCCAGGTCCTGGGGCGTCCAGGTCCCGTCCACCCATCGGAACAACGACGGGCCGCCGGACACCGATCTCGGCTCCCCGGCGGCCCAGGCGCCCGCCGCGTCCGCGTCGAGCGTACGGACGGTGCCGAGTTGGGCCGGCGGCGCGACGTTCTGCCAGACCCCCGCGTCGAGGCGGGCGAAGTAGGGGAGGCCATTGTCATAGCCTCCGCCCGCCCACACGTTCGCCGCCGTCACCGCGTCGACGTGGTGGATCTGCCCCTTCCCCGTCATGCCGGGCGTGCTGATCCAGGACCAGCCGCTCCCGTTCCACTTCTGCAGGACGGGGTTGTGGTGGTCGGTCGACTGGCAGATTCCCAGGCCGCACCAGGGTTCCTGCCTCCATTTCGCCTGGGCGCCGCCGGCGAGCACCGCGTCCGGGCCGGCCGCCGTGACCGTCTGCAGGTCGCTCGAGCCGAAGGTGAACGGGACGGGCTTGACCGTCCAGCCGGTGTCGGCACCGGCGGCGGGCGCCGGACCGGCGACGACGGCCAGCGATGCTCCGATGGACAGGGCGGCGAGCATGGCCGGTACGTTCCGGCGCTCTCGCACCGCATGGATCGTCTTCATCTGCCGGTCAGCCGTTCGTGAGAACTAGCGGGTCCTTGCCGTCCCGCTGGCCGACGGCCCACAGGGTGGACGTGCCGGGCACGCGGGCGATCCCGCGGATCTCGCCCTGCACACCCGTGGCCGTCTGCTCCAACCGCCAGGAGCCGCTGGTGTAGCGCAGGATCTGCGGCTCGCCGCGCGTCACGGGCAGGCTGGGAACGGCCCAGAGCCCGCCCGCCCCGTCGTCGACGAGGCCGTCGGGGTAGTACAAGTAGTAGTTGGCGTTCGCGCTGGAGATGTGGTGGATGCCGCCGCCGAACCGGGCGCCGCCGGGAAGGACGTCCTCCCGCCACTCGGACCCGTTCCAGTGGTACGACGCGTCCTTGCGGACGCCGTTCTCGAAGACGTAGCCGGTGATCCAGACGTCGTCGGCGGCGAGCGGGAGAACGGCGACGAGGCGGCCGCCCTTGCCCTGCACCTGCGGCGGGGTCATGGTGTGCCAGGTCGTGCCGTCGAAGCGGGCCGCGTAGCCGCGTTCGGGCGCGCCACCGCCCTTGGGCACGCGGCCGACGGCCCACACATCGTCCGCGGCGCGCTGCCTGACGCCCTGGATCACCGCGTCCAGCGCGTGCGGTGTCCACGTCCCGTCCGCCCACCGGTAGACGGACGTGCCGCCGTGCAGCGCGGCCTCGCCCCCGAGCCAGGCTCCGGCCGCGTCGCCGTCGAACGACTCCAGGACGCGCAGGCCGGGCGGCACCGCGACCTC
This sequence comes from Actinomadura sp. 9N407, assembly GCF_044326315.1. Taxonomy (NCBI): domain Bacteria; kingdom Bacillati; phylum Actinomycetota; class Actinomycetes; order Streptosporangiales; family Thermomonosporaceae; genus Actinomadura; species Actinomadura sp. 9N407. The sequence continues at coordinate 62,275 of NZ_JBIRAW010000015.1, forward strand.
CTGCCAGCCCTGAGCGCCGGAGCGGGCGACGTAGGGCGTGCCGGAGCCCTTGCCGTTCGCGGTGTCGCGGCTGCCGGCGGCCCACACGTCGGTCGCCGACACCGCGTCCACGAACTGGATCTGCCCCTTCCCGGGCAGCCCGGGTGTGCTGGTCATCGACCAGCCGCCGCCGTTCCGTTCCTGCAGGACGGGGTTCTGATGGACGGTCGGGCTGCACGGGCCGCCGATGACACCGCAGAAGATCCCTCTCCGGCTGCTGGCCCACTGGTAGCCGCCGATGGTCACGGCGTCCGGGGCGGCGGCCGACACCCCGTACAGGGCACTGGTCCCGAGGGTGAACGGGCTCGACCCGACGGTCCACGCGGAGTCGGCTCGCGCCGCTGGGGCGGCGACGGTCAGGGTGGCGGCGGTCAGTACGGCGACGGCGGCCGGGGCGGCGCGGCGCAGCGGCGAAATCTGGGCGATCTTCACCTCACGCACTCTTCGGCAGGGCGTACGGGAACTCTTGTGCGGGTGGTGACAACTTCACCGGCCGGGCCGCGCCGCACGCTGGGCGGAATGGCGCAATGTGTCAATCGGGACGGGCGGACCCGCGTAAGATCGCCACCTCACGCACCATCTGGCGGGCGGCCCGAGGACGTTCTGTCCGCCGCCCGACGACTCCAGGGAGCGCGGCGTGGCGCGGCAAGGGCATGACCGTCCAGGGTGCCGACCGGGCACCGCGCGCGAGCGGCTCCTCGACGCCGCGTACGCGATGGTGGAGGACGGCGACTGGGAGTCGCTGCGGCTCGCGCAGATCGCCCGGGCCGCCGGGACCAGCCGCCAGACCGCCTACAACGAGTTCGGCTCCAAGATCGGGCTGGGCAGGGCCCTCATCGAACGCGAGGTGGACGTCCTCGTCGGCGGCGTCCAGGAGCGCATGGACCGGCACCTCGGCGACCTGCCCGCGGCGGTGGAGGCCGCGGTGCTCTTCGTCCTCACCGAGGCCGGCCGGCGGACGCTGCTGAAGACCGTCCTCGGCGCCGGCAGGTACCCCGACGACCAGCTGGTCGCCCTCGCCACCCGAGGCGGCGTACCGCTGCTCACGGAGGTGATCGCAGCGTTCCGCGCCTACGCGGACGCGACGTGGCCGGACGTCCCGCACCCCGTCCGGGACGTGCTGCTGGAGACGCTGATGCGGGCGACGGTCAGCCACGTGGTCGCACCGCTGCACGGCCCCGCCGAGGTCGCCCGCGACCTCGGCGCACTGACCCGCCTGGTGGTCCGCCCGGACGGCCACGGACCATGATCGGCCGGAGTGCGAGCGGGCGGCCTGGCGGGCTGTGTAGCGAGAGAAGTCGGCTTCCAGCGGCCGTTGCCGCCGAACCCTTCTAAGATCATCCGGTATGTCTCCTGCCGACGATCAGCTCCGCGAACTCGTTCGCCGCTTCGCCACGCTCGACATGACCGGGTGGGACGATGCCGCGTTCGACCGGGCCCTCACGCACCTCGACTGGCGACCTCCGCAGCCCTCCGCTGAGGAACCGCGACGCGAGCTCAAGTACCCCCGGATGTGGAACTACGAGGACTACCGCCAGGGCTGCCACGGGGAGTCCCACGAGGAGTACGACACCGGCCTCGGCACCGGTCTCGGGGAGGTGGCCCGGCACGGCTCCGAGACCGGCTCCGAGATCTCCGTACCGGTGGGGGAGGGTACGGACCTCTTCCTCCGGCTGCGCTCGGCCCTCGAAGACACCCTCGGCCCGCCGATGATCACGCGGGGACCCGGGCCGCTGCTGCGCTGGCACCATCCGGCGCAGCTGCTGGAACTCGAACATGCCAGCGGCTACACGTCCTTGAGGGTCGTCCCCACCGAGGCCGTGGAGAAGGATGAGTACACCTCGGCGAAATGGGCCGAGCCCGAACACGGGCTCGAGCAACTCGGCTACTGGCAGGTGGCCGGCCCTGGCGCGGATTGGACCCCAGGCGGCTACTGGGCCGACGACTGGTCCCAATTCGAGGAACGGCTGGCGACCACGCTGCGATCGGTCGTCCAGGACTTCGCCCTTTTGGACGGTCCCGGTCATTTCACCGTGGTCGTGCGTACCCCGGAAAATTACCGATTCGTGCAGTGGACCACCCTCGCCGACTGGACGCTGCAAATCCAGGCGCGCGTCCCCGACGATCTCGGCCACGCCTGGTCCGAGCCGATGGCCGAACTGGGCTGGCGGCCCTCGGACCCATCCGACATCGAGGGGATGGTGGTCCGCGACTTCAGGGTGCTCGGCCCGCAGGAGGCCACGACCGCGGCGCGCATGCTGGTCGGCGCGCTGCAGGCCTACGGCGTCGCCTACGAAGATCTCTGGTACGAGCTGATCTCCCCGAACGTGGACCTGTTCGGGATCGGGCTCCCCAACCGCCACGGGGGCCGCATCTGAAGTCAGGGACCGTCGTGGACCGATGTCACCGGACAGTCCCTGCGGTGGACCTGCCAGCTGTCCCTCGGGCTCGGCGCCGAACTAGCCCAAGCCTCGAGTGCGGAGTGCCTGTACCGAGGAGAGCCGTCGGTCAGATGGGCATGAGGGCCCAAACGATCTTGCCCTCGCCCGTCGCGGACGGGCGGATGCCGGCTTCCTTGGCATAGGCGGCGATGATGGCGAGGCCCCGGCCGTTCTCGTCCGTTGCGGAACTGTCGCGGGCGATGGGGAGCGCGGGGGCAGGGTCCCAGCATTCCAAGAGGGGCGCCTGATCTTGGAGGGCGCAGCGGAGGCGGAGTCGGCTGCCTTTCGCCGCGGCGACGGCGTTGGTGACGATCTCACTCATCACGAGCATGGAGTCGTGGACGATCTCGCCCCGGTAGCCCCAGTTGGTGAGGGCGTAGCGAACGAGCTCCCGGGCCAGGACCACGGACGATGGTTCAGCCAGCAGAGTCAGTCGGATTTCGGGAATTTCGGGCGCCATTGTGGGCTGTTCTTGATCGTTCATGGAGGACCATCCTGAAGTTGACGGATTGTGTCCTCACTCTGCGTGTTCGCACGCTAACGTGAAATGAATCGCGGTGAGCGCGATACACCGGAGGTGAACGGTGAGCGTTCGAGAGTCCATCGACCCGAACTCCTCGTTGTGGGCCTGGCTGGCCTTTGACCTGTGGCTTTACCGTACTCAGCGAGGCCTCTCGCTGGCCCAGGTAGGAAAGATCGTTCACGTGACGCGGGCGACTGTATCCAACTGGGAAGCGGGCCGACTCCGGCCGCGGGATACGTACCTCAAGCGCCTGGACGAGGCATGGAACACCGGTGGCCACTTCGAGAGGCTGTTCATGTTCGCCTGTAATGGACACGACCCCGACTGGTACAAGCAGTACCTGACGTACGAGCAGGCTGCCACGAACATCGAGGTCTACCACGGCAAGACCATCCCGGCGCTTCTGCAGACAGAGGCGTACACCCGGAGCCTGGTCGCTGATAGCGGGCACGGGCTGGATGTCGAGGAGGAGGCCGAGGTACGCCGGAAGCGGCAGGAGATCCTGGCCAAGGAAGATGCACCGTATCTCTGGGTTCTCCTCGATCAGGAGGCACTTGAATGCGCGGTGGGCACCCCCGAGGTGATGCGGGAACAACTTGCCCACCTGGTCGAGGTTGGCAGCCTTCCTCGAGTGACCATCCGTATTGTTCCGAGGTCTGCAGGGCGACATCCCGGACATGATGGGCCAATCCAGATCCTCCGGGTAGGCTCCCGTGAGGTGGCGTATGTCGGTGCACAACTGGGCGGGCGGCTCATCGAGGGTGGAGACGAGACCGCCGCGCTCGCGCTCCGATTCGCTCAGATTGGAGCCGTCGCCTTGTCGAAGAACGACTCTCGAGAACTGATCGAGAAGACGATGAGGACGTACACGAGTGACCCAGTGGCGTAAGAGTTCCCGTAGCGGCGGCGACAGTGACCCGGCCTGTGTGGAGTTGGCGAGGCAGGCCGACGCGGTCCTGGTCAGAGACTCGAAGGATCCCGACGGTGATCGGCTGTCCTTCCAGTCGGCGGCTTTCGCTGGGCTTCTCGTGCGGGTGAAGCGCGGGGAATTCAGCCTGTAGCGGCCTGCGGACCGGTCGACCGGCTGTCGGAGGCGGCTGGTAGACCTGATGGCATGGGCGTCGAGGAGTTCCTGGAGATCGTGCACGGGCTGCCGGAGGTCGTTCGGAACGACGGGCATCCGACGCTGAGCGGGTTCCGCGTACGGGACAAGGGGTTCTGCTACCTGGACGAGGCCGAGGCGACGATCATGCTCAAGGCCACCCGCGAGGAGCAGGCCGCGCTGGTCGCCGAGGACCCCGATATCTTCGCCGTCTCATGGACGTCCGGCCGGTTCGGCTGGGTGACGATCCGTCTCACGATGGTCGACCGCGACGAGCTGGCCGAGCTCGTCACCGAAGGCTGGCGCCTGTCGGCCCCCAAGCGCCTCGCCGCCTCGTACCTGTCCGGCACGCCCGGCGCCGAGGGCCCCTGACGCCCCCTCGATCCGGCCGCACAACGGCGTACGAAGTTCGCGGTCGCCGGCGTCGGTCAGTTGATCTGGCGGATCGCCTTCACCAGATCGCTGAGTTTCTCGAACCCCTCACCCTGATTTTTCAAGGTCTGAGCATCCCCCTCGCGTCCTGCATGCTCGGAAGTGGGGCTGACCACGAAGCCGTTCCCCTGGGCGAACATGCCGTCGTCGAGAGACACGACTCCGTAGAAACTCTTCTCCGCCTGAGGGATGGGGGCCGCTCCTGGCTTGGACTTGGCTCCAGGGAGCGGTGCGCCCTTCCAGTGCAAGAACCATACTGATTTGCCCTGCGGAAGGGATGAGCGCAGTGCTGATATCGAGTCAAGCGAATTCACGGTCGGTGGGGCAAAAGCTCCACCACCACTTCCTTGAGTTCAGGCCGGACCTCCCCCTCCAGTACCTCGATGGTACGAAGCACGACGGCCGCCATGGGAAGTCGGCCTTCTGGCGGTCCGACGACCCGTGTCTGGCGAACGCCGGTCACCTCGGCGACCACTACGGCGGTGGATTTCTGAACCCCGTCGGCCAGATCCTTGGGTGGGCGCGAAAGGAGAGCTCCGGGCATGCGGAATTTGTTGTAGACCGCGATGTCGCCCGGACGGTACAGATCGAGGTCCTGTCCAGAGTCTCGTTTTACATCGGCCTGGCTGCCTTGCGTTCTACCGCAGCCTGTCACGCCACCGGCCGTAAGGGCGACCCCGAGCGCAACGGCGGCCACTCGACGTACATATCCCGCCATGATGGCACCTTCCCTTCGAACCTGGCCGTATGGCGCCGGACAGTGCCTGTGCCGGGTGATGGTCAGGCGCTTGTGGACGGGGTCTGCGCTTGGGGCCCGCTGTCGGTACTGCGGGCTGAGCGGCGCAGGCGCTTTGAACGTCGGTGGCGCCAGAGGGCGTACGGGATCCAGATCAGCGCCGGGATCGCGGGATAGAGCTGCCAGTTGGCGGTGATGGGCTCGATGTACGTGCCGAACGGGCCGGTGCGTATCTCCACCTCCCGGCCATTGTCGTCCGGGGTGGCGCCCGAGATGTGGCCGGATCCCTGCTCGCCGTCGTCGGTACGCCACGTACCGGAACAGGCTTTGGACGTGACCTTGGAGTTCGAGTCGCGCATGCAGGAGGTCACCTGGGCGGTCGCCGGGTCACCCGCAGTGAAACCGAGGACGAGCCTGGCGGGCAGCACGCCGCAGCCGCTCGCGAAGAAGAGCAGGGCCCCGCTGATCCACAGACCTTTCAGTAACGTCTGCCGCATCTCATCAGGATGGTCTCATTTGACGCGGGGCGCGCCCGGATCAGTGGATGATGACGCGGTCGGTGGGAGCCGTGTTGTCAGGGGTCCAGCCGTCGTGGCCGGCGTCGGCCGTCCAGCGCTTCTTGCCGTGCCGGACCTCCGTCAGCCCGTACACCTGGGCGTGGGTGACGGCCCAGGAGGCGACGGCCCAGCCGTTGCGGGCGCTGGTCACCTTGACCGCGTCGGAGCCGCGAGGGGCGGGCGCGGACGTTTTCGCCCCGTCCTTGATGTTGGCGCTCAGTGCGATCGGCGTGTCCACCTGGAGGCGTCCGCCGAAGGCACGGCGCATCTCCCGCAGCGCTTCGGCGCGCCGGGGCTCGGTCTTCTTGTCCGGCGAGAACCAGCACCGTACGGAGGCCGCCTCGCGTCCGGTGAAGGCACGCGCCAGGAGCTTGCCGTCCGGTTCGTGCTGGGCGTACGCGTCGCCGTCCGCGCTGCGCTGGACGAGCTGGGCCGCGTCGTGCAGGTCGCGGTCCAGGTAATCCTTCACCTTGACCAGGGCGTCGAAGAACTTGCTGGTGGACTGGACGGGGTCGCGCAGCTTGTCCGGGCTGCCCCAGCCCTGGGACGGCCGCTGCTGGAACATCCCGACCGAGTCGCGGTCGCCGCCGGCCAGGTTGCGGATGTGCGACTCCTGGATCGCGGTCGCGTACGCGATCACCACGGCCCGTTCGGGCAGCCCCTTGCGGAACGCCACGCCCGAGATCGTGGCGGCGTTGGCGGCCTGCTCGAGGTCGAGCGGCATCTTGCCGAGCGTGGTGCGTACCTCGCAGTTGGAACCGTGCAGGTAGGGACGGGCTCGGTGGAACGCGGCGTACCCGCCGGCGCCCAGCAGGATCACGATCACCGTCGCCACGCCGGTCCAGCGCCACGGGTGGCGGCGCCCGGATCCGGCGCGCGCCCTCAACTTCGCCCATGCAGCCACGCGACGACCGTACCGGCAGATGGCCCCCGCTAAGCTCAGGCTTCATGACCGAATCGTTCACCAGCCCGATCTCCGGCACCATCGACGAGCTGTGGGAGCGGCGCACGGCCCTGACGCCGGACGACACCGACGCCCGCGCGGCCATCGTGGCGGCCGTGGACCAGCTCGACACCGGCGAGGCCCGGGTCGCCCATATCGACCCCGCGACCGACCAGGTGGTGGTGGACGAGCGCGCCAAGCGGGCGATCCTGCTGAGCTTCAAGGTGCTCGGGATGGCGCGTTCACAGGTCGGCGACTTCCAGTACCACGACCGCATCCCGCTCAAGACCCGGCTGGACGGCGTCCGCGTGGTCCCGGGCGCGATCGCCCGCTGGGGCGCCCACCTGGCGTCCGGCGTGGTGCTGATGCCCTCGTTCACCAACATCGGCGCGTACGTCGACTCCGGCACGATGGTCGACACGTGGGCCACCGTCGGGTCCTGCGCGCAGATCGGCAAGAACGTCCACCTGTCCGGCGGCGTCGGCATCGGCGGCGTGCTGGAGCCGCCGAACGCGGTGCCGGTGATCGTCGAGGACGAGGCCATGATCGGCAGCCGCTCGATGATCGTCGAGGGCGCCCGGGTGGGCCGCGGCGCGGTGGTCGGCTCCGGGACGAACCTGTCCGCCTCGATGCCCGTCATCGACGTCGAGACCGGCGAGGAGATCAGCCGCGGCCGCATCCCCGACTGGTGCGTCGCCGTCGGCGGCACCCGCTACAAGGAGTTCAAGGGCGGCACGTTCGGGCTGCCCGCGGTGCTGATCCTCAAGCGCCTGGAAGAGGGGCAGCGGCACGACAAGGCCGCCCTCAACGACATCCTGCGCGACCACGGCATCAACACCTGAGAACGCCGAAGGACCCGTGGCCGTGGCCATGGGTCCTTCGCGGTCTCAGCTGCGCTTGGCGTATTCGGCTATCTCCCCGAAGTCGAGCAGCACGCACGTCTCGTCCCCCACGACCTCGGCGTCGTGGCCGGGCGGGATGGCGACGACGTCGCCGGGGCTGATCTCCTTCGCGGTGCCGTCGGACAAGATGATCCGCATGTGCCCGGACTGGCAGTAGCCCAGATGGGACACCTCGCACAGGTCGGTGCCGGCGATCGGCTTGACGTTCGTCGACCAGCGCCAGCCGGGCTCGAAGATCCCGCGCCCGACCGGACGGCCCGCCATCATGACGACCTCGGCCTGACCGGCACCCTCGAATTTGCGCGTCTCATCGGGTTGCAGGAAATTCTTGATCTCGAACATGGCCATGGTTTCCTCCTTCTAAGCGGATTCATTGCCTGGCTCCGGCCCTACCCCTCGCCGGGTCGGGGGGAGCTCAACGGCGGGCATGCGTACGGCAACGGCGTGGCCGGCGGCCCGAGTGCGTACGCTTGCCGACCATGCTGGACTTGCGCGCGGACGTGGCGGACCTGACGGCGGCGATCGTCGACATCGAGTCGGTGAGCGGGGACGAGAAGGCCCTCGCCGACGCCGTCGAGGAGGCGCTCGCGGCGCTGCCGCACCTGACCGTCGTCCGCGACGGCGACACGCTCGTCGCCCGTACGGAGCTGGGACGGGCCGAGCGCGTCATCCTCGCCGGGCACCTCGACACCGTCCCGCTGAACGGCAACCTCCCGTCCCGCGTGGAGGGCGACCGGCTCTACGGGTGCGGTACGACCGACATGAAGAGCGGCGTCGCGGTCCAGTTGAAGCTGGCCGCCGCGCTGGCCGAGCCGAGCCGCGACATCACCTACGTGTTCTACGAGTGCGAGGAGATCGACGCCGCCCGCAACGGGCTCAAGCGGCTCGTCGAGACCCGCCCCGAGCTGCTCGCGGGCGACTTCGCGGTGCTGATGGAGCCGACCGGGGCCCTGATCGAGGGCGGCTGCCAGGGCACCCTGCGCGCGGAGATCACCGTTCGCGGCGAACGGGCCCACAGCGCCCGCGCCTGGATGGGCTCGAACGCGATCCACTCCGCCGGCCAGGTGCTGGACGTGCTGCGCGCGTACGAGCCCGCCCGTCCGGTCGTGGACGGGCTGGAGTACCACGAGGGCCTCAACGCCGTGTTCGTCCGGGGCGGGGTGGCCGGCAACGTGATCCCCGACGAGTGCGTGATCACGGTCAACCACCGCTTCGCCCCCGACAAGTCCCTGGCCGAGGCCGAGGCGTACATCAGGGAAACCTTCGCGGGCTTCGAGGTGGCCGTCGTGGACGCCGCGCCCGCCGCCCGCCCCGGTCTCGACCACCCGGCCGCCGCCGCGTTCGTGGCCGCGACCGGCGCCGAGGTACGGGCCAAGCTCGGCTGGACGGACGTGGCCCGGTTCACCGAACTGGGCGTCCCGGCCGTCAACTACGGCCCCGGCGAGCCGACCCTGGCCCACACCAAGGACGAGTACGTCGAGCTCCCCTTGATCGCCGACTGCGAGCGCCGGATGCTCGCCTGGCTCCGCTGACCAGCGGGTCTCCGTGGCCGTGATCGGCGAACGGCGGCTCAGGGGGTGGGCGCTTTGGCTACGGTGTGGGCATGACATCCGAGTTGAGCCCTCAGTCCCGGCGGCAGGGGCCCGCGATGCTGCGGGGCAAGGCCGTACCACCGACCACGACCGACCAGCGGCTGCTCGACAGCCGCGGGCCGTCGGACTGGCTGCACGCCGACCCGTGGCGGGTGCTGCGGATCCAGGCGGAGTTCGTGGAGGGGTTCGGGCTGCTGGCGGAGCTGCCCAAGGCGGTGAGCGTGTTCGGCAGCGCCCGGATCAAGCCCGGGTCGGACGAGTACGAGCTGGGCGTGGAGATCGGCGCCAAGCTGCACCAGGCCGGGTACGCGGTGGTCACCGGCGGCGGTCCGGGGATCATGGAGGCGGCGAACAAGGGCTGCAACGACGCCGGCGGCCTCTCGGTCGGGCTGGGCATCGAGCTGCCCTTCGAGCAGTCGATGAACGCCCATCTCGACATCGGGATGGAGTTCCGCTACTTCTTCGTCCGGAAGACGATGTTCGTCAAGTACTCGCAGGCCTTCGTGGTGCTGCCGGGCGGCTTCGGAACGCTGGACGAGCTGTTCGAGGCGATCACGCTGGTCCAGACCAAGAAGATCACCCGGTTCCCGATCGTCCTGATGGGGACCGAGTTCTGGAAGCCGCTGTTCGACTGGATCAACGGGACGCTGCTGGCCAAGGGCACGATCGGGCCCGACGACCCGGACCTGTTCCACCTCACCGACGACCCGGACGAGGCCGTCCGGTACATCGTCGACGGGCACACCAAGGCCGAGCAGGCGCTCATCGAGCAGCGCGCCCAGGCGGCCACCGCGGAGGAGGCGGACGCGTAACCCTCAGGCGAGGGGGAGCGTGACGATCGGCGGGCTGGTGGGCTGGGGCGATCCGCCGTCGGGTTCGATGGTGAGGCCGACCTTCTGAGCGTTGCCGAGCCCGGTGGTGATGACCGGCCCGGCCGGTCCCTGGCCGGAGCGCAGGAAGCCCGCGGGTCGCGGCGGCGTGGGGCCCATGGCCCAGAGCTGGTACGTCTTGCCGTCGGGGGGCCGCTGCAGCCGGGAGGCCGCGATCACGGCCTTGTCCAGCGAACGGGACGCCACGACCGTGACCGTGCCGGTGTGGGGCGAGGGTGCCTGTGCGGTCGCGGCCCGGGCGTCCGGTGCGGCGATGACCTCGGTGATCTGCCGGTTGAGCGCTCGGGCCTGGTCGGCGTTCTGGTCGAAGCGCACGGCTGCGGTGCCGGCGATCAGCGCCAGGACGAGGCAGGCCGCCGCGACCAGCCAGCCCGCGTGGCGGGTACGGGCGGCGCGCAGGTTGCGGGACAGGCGCGGCGGGAGCTGCCGGGTGCGCTGGATGTCGGCGAAGACGCGGTCGTGCAGGCCGGGCGGTGGCTGCCCGGCCGCGCCCAGGGCGAGCCGGGACGAGGTCTCCCGCAGGCTGCGGACCTCTTCGGCGCAGGTGGGGCACTCGGCCAGATGGCCCTCGAAGCGGCGGCGCTCGGTGTCGGACAGCGCGTCCAGGGCGTACGCGCCGGCGAGGGTGTGCGAGTCGTGGGTCATCACTGGACTCCCAGGCAGTCGCGCAGGCGGATGAGGCCGTCGCGCATCCGCGTCTTGATGGCGGCCAGGCCGACGCCGAGGAGCTCGGCCACCTCGCGGTAGGTGTAGCCGCCGTAGTAGGCCAGGGTGATCGATTCGCGCTGGACGTCGGTGAGCCCGTTCAGGCAGCGGCGGACCTGCTGGTGCTCCAGGCGGGTCTCGACCTGCTCGGAGACCTGGTCGTAGTCGGGCGGGGGCGCGCCGGCGCGTTCCTCCCGGTTGCGGCCCGCCTGCGCCGAACGGACCCGGTCCACCGCGCGGCGGTGCGCGAGCGTCATCGCCCACGCGGTGGCGCTGCCCCGGGACGGCTCGTAGTGCGAGGCCTTCCGCCACAGTTCGACCAGGACCTCCTGCGCGACCTCTTCGGCCTGGGCGGCGTCCCGGACGATCCGCAGCGCCAGCCCGTAGACGGGCCCGGACAGCCGCGCGTAGACCTGCTCGAACGCGTCCTGGTCGCCCCGGGCGACGCGGTCGAACAGCTCGGCCAGCTCCGGCGGGCCGGGCCGGGGCTCCGGGGGCCGGTTCCTCTGCGGATCGTTCATCGTCACATGGGTGATTCGACGCTGATGGGCCTGCGGATAGGTGCGATCTTCCGCCAGTTCTAGCAGGTCGGCGAACGCGTGTCCGGGCCGCGGGCGAAACGGCGACCCATCCGGATCCCGTACGGCTCCGAATGCGGAGTGTGACAAGCCGAAGAGAGAGGTTCGCCTCCGCCGTATCCGGGCTCCTCGCCGCCGCCGTGGCGATGGGGATCGCGGAGCTGGTGGCCGGCGCGCTGGGCCGGGCCACCGCGTCCCCGCTGTTCGCGGTGGGCGCGGCGTTCATCGATCTGACCCCGGTATGGCTGAAGGACTACGCGATCCGCACCTTCGGGAGCAGCGACAAGCTCGTCCTGCTGCTCGGTCTCGGTGCGGGCATCGCCGTGGCCGCCCTCGCGCTCGGCCTGCTGGCCCGGCGCTGGCTGCGGTGGGGCCTGGCCGGGCTGGCCGCGTTCGGGGCCGTCGGTGTCGTCGCCGCGCTCACGCGTCCCACCGCGCAGATCCTCGATGTCGTTCCCACCTTGGTGGGCGTCGGCAGCGGGATGGTGGCGCTGGCCGTTCTGCACAGGCTTCCCCAGCAGGCGTCCACTGACCGGCGGCGGCTGCTGCTGGGCGGGGCCGGCGCGGTCGCGGTGGCGGCTGGAAGCGCTGTAGGCGGACGGTTCCTGCTGGGACGGCAGGACGTGTCGGCCGCTCGCAAGGCGATCCGCCTCCCGGCCCCGGCCGATCGTGCGCTGACCGTACCGCCGGGGGCGCAGGTACGGGTGCCGGGCATGCCCTCGTTCACCACGCCCAACGCCGCCTTCTACCGGGTCGACACCGCGCTCACCCTGCCGCAGGTCGATCCGCGCGACTGGACGCTGCGCATCCACGGCATGGTGAAAAACCCGATCGAGCTGTCCTTCGACGAACTGCTGGACCGGGCCCTGACCGAACGCGACATCACGATCTCGTGCGTGTCCAACGAGGTCGGCGGCACCCTGGCCGGGAACGCCCGCTGGCTCGGCGCCCCGCTGGCGGCGCTGCTGCGCGAGGCCGGGGTCGCCTCGGGCGCCGACCAGATCCTGTCGCGCTCGTCCGACGGCATGACCCTCAGCACCCCGCTGGACGTGGTCCTGGACGGCCGGGACGCGCTCCTGGCCGTGGCCATGAACGGCGAGGCGCTGCCGGTCGAGCACGGCTTCCCGGCCCGGCTGGTCGTCCCCGGCCTGTACGGCTACGTCTCGGCGACCAAGTGGGTCGTCGATCTCAAGGTCACCCGGTTCGCGACCGACCCGGCGTACTGGACGGAGCGCGGCTACGCCGAGCGCGCGCCGATCAAGACGTTCTCCCGGATCGACGTGCCCAAGCCGTTCGCCCGCGTCAAGGCCGGCCGCGTCGCGGTCGCCGGTACGGCCTGGGCCCAGCACCGGGGCGTGGACGCCGTGGAATGGCAGGTCGACGACGGCCCCTGGCGTACCGCGCGGCTGGCACCCGTACCGGGCCTGGACACCTGGCGGCAATGGGTCGCCGAGTGGAACGCCACCCCCGGTACCCACACCCTGCGCGTGCGCGCCACTGACGGCACCGGGACGACCCAGCCCGAGGAACGCGCCCGCCCGCTCCCCGACGGAGCCACCGGCTGGCATTCGGTGGTGATCACCATCACCTAATCCCCGCTCTTCGACCCTTCAGGCAACGCATTCCATCGATACAAGGAGACCATCATGAACACCCGGATCATCCCCGCCGTCCTGCTCACCGCCGGCCTGGCCCTGGGCATGGCCGCCTGCGGCGGCTCCGAGGAGGAGCCCTCGTCGGCCGCCTCGCCGTCGGCCCCGGCCACCAGCGCGCCCGCCGCCCCGGTGGCCGCGGACAAGCCGTTCGGCTCCGCCTGCTCGGCCGTCCCCGCCGACGGCAAGGGCAGCTTCTCCGGTATGGCCGCCGACCCGGTCGCCACCGCCGCCTCCAACAACCCCGTGCTGTCCACGCTGGTCGGCGCGGTCAAGGAGGCCGGCCTGGTCGACACCCTGAACTCGGCGCAGAACGTCACCGTGTTCGCGCCGACCAACGACGCGTTCAGCAAGATCCCCAAGGCCACGCTCGACAAGGTCCTGTCGGACAAGAAGGCCCTGACGGGGATCCTGACGTACCACGTCGTCGGCCAGAAGGTCGCTCCGGCCGACCTGGGCTCGGGCGACTTCAAGACCCTGCAGGGGGCCATGGTCAAGTCCAGTGGTTCTGGGGAGTCCTTCAAGGTGAACGATGCCAACGTGGTGTGCGGCAACGTCAAGACCGCCAACGCCACCGTCTACATTGTCGACACCGTCCTCATGCCGCCCGCGTAGCGGGCCCAAGGCGCCGGTGGACGGCCAGGACCCACAGTGTGGGAGGACCGGCCGTCCACCGGCCTTTTCTGTCAGCGGCCTGCGGTGGCGGGAGTGGTGAGGCGGCCGTCGTGGACTTCGGCGATGGCGTCGACGGCGGTCAGGTGGGAGCGGTCGTGGGTGACCAGGACGGTCGCGGTGGCGCGCTGGTGGGTCAGGTCGGTGAGCAGCTCCAGCACCGCGGCGCCGCGCTCGTGGTCGAGGGCGCTGGTGGGCTCGTCGACCAGGAGGACCGCGGGGTCGTTCATGAGGGCGCGGGCGATGTTGACGCGCTGGCGCTCGCCACCGGAGAGCTGGTGGGGGCGGCGGCCGGCCAGTGTGGCCAGGCCGACCGCGTCGAGCAGTTCCAGGGCGCGGCCCCGGGCCTTGGCGGGGCTGCGCCCGTCGAGGTGGGCCATGGCCTGCAGTTGCTCTGCGGCGGTCAGCGAGGGCAGCAGGTTGGGCTGCTGGAAGACGATGCCGACGGTGCCGCGGCGCAGGGTCGTCAGCTCGTTGCGGCTCAGGCCGGTGGTATCGGTGCCGGCGATGCTGACGCGTCCGCTGTCGGGGGTGATGAGGGTGGCCGCGACGGCGAGCAGGCTGGACTTGCCCGAGCCCGAGGGGCCGACGACGGCGGTGACGGTGCCGGCCGGCACGGTCAGGCTGACCTGGTCGAGCGCGGTCAGGCGGCCGGTGCCGTCGGGGTAAGTGAGGGTGATGCCGGTGAGTTCGAGGCCGGTGGGGGCGGTACGGGCGTTCATCGGGCTGCTCCCAGCGCGGTCAGCGGGTCGACGGAGGTGATGCGGCGGATGGAGAGGGCGGCGCCGAGCGCCCCGAGCGCGATCATGATGGCCATCGGGAGCAGGACCGTGCCCGCGCCCAGGACGAACGGCACGGCGCTGCCGCCGACGGCGGCGCCGATGGCGGCCGCGAGCGCGGTACCGATCCCGGTGCCGAGGGCGAGCAGGACGACGGCCTGGCCGAGGGCGTCCTTGAGCAGGTAGCGGGTGGAGGCGCCCAGGGCCTTGAGTACGGCGATGTCGCCGCTGCGCTGGATCGTCCAGACGGTGAAGAAGGCGCCGATGACCAGGGCGGAGATGGCGAACAGGAAGATCCGCATGAGCTGCAGCGAGCCGTTCTCCGCCGTGAACGAGCCGATCGCCTGGAGCGAGTCGCCGGTGGTCACGGTCTTCGTGCCCAGTTTGGCGTCGGCTGCGGGCAGGTCGGCGCCGGAGGTGGTGGTCAGCGCGATGGCCGTCGCCTGTTCGGCGCCGGTGGCGGGGGCGGGGGCGTCCAAGCGCTGCCAGTCGGCCAGGGAGGTCCACACCACTGGGGCGTGGCTGTACATGGCGTCGCCGGAGATGGCACCGATGGTCATCCGGTGCCCGGACAGCGTGATGGCCTGCCCGGCCTCCACGCCCAGTTCCTCGGCGGCCCGGGTGGACAGGACGATGGTGCCGTCCTTGACGTCGCCCGGCGCCAGGGACGAGCCAGGCTGGACGCCGAACGCCGACAGAGAGGCGCTGGTCTTGCCCGCCAAGCCCTTGGTCATCGAGATGCCGAGGGGGTCGGCGGAGGTGACCCCGGGGACCTGCGACCACTGGCGCCAGGTGTCCTGGCCCAATTGCGAGTCGGTGAACGAGACGCCCTTGGCCGCGTCCGGGGAGGAGAACACGAGGTGGTCGGCGGGCAGCGAGGTGATGGCGGAGGTGTTCTCCCGGCCCAGGCCCGCCATCAGCCCGGAGAGCAGCCCGACCAGCAGCGTGATGAGCACGATCACCGCGCCCATCAGCGCGAACCTGCCCTTGGCGAATCTGAGGTCTCTCCAGGCGACGAACACGGTCCTGCCCACCTTCGGTTCCTGCGGGCCGGGCCCGATGCCCGGCGGCTTATCTCCACCCTCGCCGCCGGCGCGCCCGCCGGCATCGGGCCCGCGATCGCCGTGCGATGGCCGAAGGATCCATCCCGGGCTCAACCTTTCGAACGATGCGCCGATCATCGCCGCCGCATATCCTGACCTGGCCGGACGTGGCGCCTTGGGCCCCGGACGGTCTCCGCTCGCCGCCGATGAGAGCTCCATGGACGACCGTTCGCCGACTCCCACGCTGACCTCGACGCTGACTCCCGTGCTGCGCATCCTGAGTGCCTGCCTGCATCTGCTGGTGGCGGTACTGCTGGCGCTGGCGGCCGTACGGGCCGTCGCAGAGGGCACCGGCGACGCCGCAGCGGTGGTGGCCGCCGCCGTGGCCGTCGCGGTGATCTACGGCGCCGGGCCTCTGCTGCGGCCGGTGCGCACGCGGGTACGGGCGGCGGCCTTGTGGCTGGCGGCGGTGATGCTGGCCTGGCTGGTGCTGCTCGCGCTGACGCCCGATGGCATCTGGCTCGCGTTCCCGCTCTTCTTCGTCCAGCTGCACCTGCTGCCGCCGCGCTGGTCGGTGCCCGCCGTCATCGCCACGACCGGCCTGGCCATCACCGGCTTCGGCTGGCACGCCCACACGTTCAGCATCGGTACGGTCATCGGGCCGGTGCTCGGCGCCGCCGTCGCCGTCGCGGTGGTCTTCGGCTACCAGGCGCTTTACCGGGAGAGCGAGCAGCGCCAACGCTTGATCGAGGAGCTGACCGCCGCCCGCAGCGAACTCGCCGCCGCCGAGCACGCGCGCGGCGTCCTGGCCGAACGCGAACGTCTGTCCCGCGAGATCCACGACACCCTGGCTCAGGGGCTGTCCAGCATCCAGCTGCTCCTGCGGGCGGCCGAACGCGCCCTGCCCGAACGCCCGTCCGCCGCCCTCGACCACGTCCAGCACGCCCGGCAGGCCGCCGCCGACAATCTCGACGAGGCGCGGCGGTTCGTCCAGGCCCTGAGCCCGCCCGCGCTGGAAGAGGGTTCGCTGCCCGCGGCGCTGGAACGGCTGTGCGCCACCACCCGCTCCCCGGGCCTGTCCATCCGCTGCCACACGTCCGGTACGCCGACGGAGCTGCCCACTCCGCACGAGGTCGCGCTGCTGCGCATCGCCCAGTCGGCGCTCGCCAACACCGTCCAGCACGCCCAGGCCACGCGCGTCGAGCTGACGCTCAGCTACATGGGCACCGAGGTCGCCCTCGACGTCGTCGACGACGGGCGCGGCTTCCACCCCGGCGATCTGCCGGCACCGGGCACCAACGGGTCCGGCTCCGGCTTCGGGATCGCCGCGATGCGCGCCCGCGCCCGCGCGCTCCATGGCACCCTCAGCATCGAGTCCGCCCCGGATCAGGGCACCGCCCTCGCCGTCACCCTCCCGGTATCCGCGCACGCTTCCGAGGAGGCCGACACATGACCCAGCCGCCCCCGCCGATCCGGTTGCTGCTCGCCGATGACCATCCGGTGGTACGGGCCGGGCTGCGCGCCGTACTGGAGACCGAGCCCGGCTTCACCGTCGTCGCCGACGTCCCGACCGCCGAGGAGGCCGTACGGCTGGCCGGCCGGCTGGAGGTGGACGTCGTGCTGATGGACCTGCAGTTCGGCGGCGAGATGCTCGGCTCCCAGGCCACCGCCGCCATCACCGCCCGCGAGGGCGCGCCCCACGTCCTGATCCTGACCACGTACGAGACCGACGCCGACATCCTGGCCGCCATCGAGGCGGGCGCGGCGGGCTACCTGCTCAAGGACGCCCCGCCCGAGGAGCTCGCCGCCGCCGTGCGTACCGCCGCGTCCGGCAAGTCCGCGCTCGCCCCGGCCATCGCGCTGCGGCTGATGGACCGGATGCGCGACCCGTCCACCGCGCTGACCCGCCGGGAGACGGAGATCCTGCAACTGGTCGCCGACGGCCTGTCCAACGCCCAGATCAGCAAGCGCCTCTTCCTCAGCCAGGCCACCGTCAAGTCGCACCTGGCGCACATCTACAGCAAGCTCGGGGTCGACTCCCGTACGTCCGCCGTGGCCGCCGCCACCGCCCAAGGCCTCATCCGCCGCTGACCCGCCCAGGTTGACTCGTGGCGTGTTAGGCTCGTTCGAGCGCTTGGACGGCGAACACGCCACGAGTCAACGGGGGGTTAGGCGGGCTGGGGGGTGCGGAGCTGGTCGTCGGGGTCGGCCAGGCCGCCCAGGGCGGGCCTGCGGCCGTGCTTCATCCACAGGGCCACGGCCAGGCCGACCGCGCCCACGATCGCCGCGTACAGGTAGCCGTTGGTGAAGGCGCTCGGATCGTGGACGACCGCGTGCGTCTTCGGGTCGGTGGCGACCACCTGGTTCGCCATCACGACGCCGGTGAGGGTGCTGCCCATGGACGCGGCCAGCAGCGAGTTCATCGAGCCGATCGTGTTGCCGACACCGCTCTGCGAGGCCGGGAGCGCGTCCTGGACCAGGTTGGCGTTCGCGGAGTGCAGGAAACCGACCGCCAGGCCGGCCGCGATGCTCATCACCCCGACCTGCCACTGCAGGGCGGGCAGCCGGGCGCCCAGGTACATGACCAGCAGGAAGAACGCGGCAGCGCCGAGCAGCACCTGCCGGGCCCCGATCCGCTTGGCCAGGACGCCGCCGAGCGGCCCGGCGAACATCGCCACGATGCCGAGCGGGCACGTCCAGAGTGCGAACTCGGTCGCCGACAGGCCCGCGCCGTAGGTCGTCCCCGCCGCCCCGTCCGGGGTCTGCAGCATGGTCGGGACGATGATCGCGTGGGCGTTCATCATGTACGAGACGCACCCGACGGCCAGCAGCGTCGGGCCGAAGCGGGGGCCCATCAGGACCTTCGGGGCGATCAGCGGGTTCGCGGCCGTCCGCTGCCGCTGCAGGAAGGCGGCCAGCAGCACGATCCCCGCGAGCAGGAAGCCGATCGCGGGCGCCGACGTCCAGCCCACGGACGCGCCGCGGGACAGGCCGACCATCAGCAGCCCGGCCGCCGGGCCGAGCAGGACCACGCTCAGGTAGTCGATCGGGCGGTCGACCCGGACCGGGCTCTCGGGGATCAGCCACGCGTACAGCGGCAGCAGCACCCCCAGGTAGATCGCCATGAACCAGAAGATGCTGCGGTAGCCCGCGCCGTCGATGAGCCAGCCGGCGACGAACGGCCCCGCGATGGCCGACATGCCGATGCCGGTGACCACCGTGCCGAGGGCGATCGGGACGAACTCGCGCGGCATGATGTCGCGGACCAGGCTGTAGGACAGCCCGACGATCCCGACCATCGTGCCCTGGACGGCCCGGCCGAGCAGGAGCAGCGCGAACGAGTCCGTCACGGCGCACAGCACGCTGCCGGCGATGAACCCGCAGCCGAGCAGCAGGATGATCCGCTTCTTGCCGTACTTGTCGGCCGCCTTGCCGATCAGCGGCATGACCGCCGCGCCGGTGAGGGTGAGGATCCCGACGACCCACGCGGTCTGGGTGGTCTGGAAGTCGGCGGCCACGTGCGGGATGGCCGGCAGCACCATGAGGATCTCGAAGGTGGCTATCTCGGAGAACAGGATGATGAGCGCGAGCGCGGCGAACAGAAGGCGCTTGGGCGGCGCGCCATGGGGTGGGTCGAGATCGAGCGCCATGGGATCCTTCGATCGGTTTTACGGGGGCGAATCGACGGTCGCTATATGAGTCGGCGGTCGTTGTGGAAATACCGAAACTAATGCGCGGAAGAAGGTCCGCAAGGTGCGTCCCGCTCAGTGAGACCCGGCACATTAACCCGCGAATGAGGTAGGAAATAACTGCGCTCGCGAAGGACCGTTGACAAGTTAAGGTCTGTTACTTAACGATGGTCGGGACCATCGGCGGCCGCGCTCAGGGCCCGCCCAGGTCGCTAGGAGGGCCCATGGCGTACGTGTTCCCCACCCCGATCGATCCGCTGGCCGCCTACGGGCCGCTCATCGCGGCCCGTACCGCCGACGCCGATGACGAGAAGCCGGGCTACGAGCGCCTGGTGGCCGAGCCGATGACGCCGACGATCGGCGCGGAGGTCGGGGGTGTCCGGCTGTCGGGCGACCTGGACGGCGCGACGATGGACGAGCTGCGTCGCGCGCTCCTGGAGTTCAAGGTCCTGGTCTTCCGCGACCAGGACATCGGGCGCGACGAGCAGCGCGCGTTCGCTTCCCGGTGGGGCGAGCTGGAGCGGCACCCGTTCTTCGTCTACACCCAACCCGGTCAGACCGACGTGGACGTCGTGACGCTGGCGAAGGACGCCGCCGCGCCCGGCATGGAGAACAACTGGCACCACGACATCACCTGGCACGCCACGCCCTCGTTCGGTGCCGTGCTGCGCGCGGTCGAGGTCCCGCCGGTGGGCGGCGACACGCTCTGGGCGGACATGTACGCCGCGTACGACCTGCTGCCCGAGGACCTGCGGGAACGCGTCGATCCGCTGTACGCCGAGCACGACTGGATCGACTCGTTCGGACGGGCGATGCCGCCCGAGGCCGTCGAGGCGCTGCGGCCGACGTTCCCCGCCGTACGGCATCCGGTCGTACGGGTGCACCCGGAGACGGGCCGCCGGGCGCTGTTCGTCAACATGCTCTTCACCACGCGGATCCTGGACGTCCCGGACGAGGAGTCCGCCGAGTTGCTGCGGATGCTCTACCGGCACGTGCAGCGGCCGGAGTTCCAGTGCAGGCTGCGGTGGCGGCCGGGCACGGTGGCCTTCTGGGACAACCGTTCCTGCCAGCACTACGCGTCCAGCGACTACCACCCCGCGCGGCGGGTGATGGACCGCATCTCCATCGCCGGAGACCGTCCCGTCGGCGTGGCGGGCTGACGGAGCCGTCCGGTGGCCTGGCCGCCCGGCCGGGCGGCCCGGCGGCTCAGTCCGCCGGGTACGGGGCGCGCAGCAGCGCGACCAGCATCTCCTTCAGGTCGGAGATGACCTGGCCGAGCGCCGGGCCTCTGCCGGCGGGCGCGTTGGCGCGCTGCCGCTCGTAGTCGGCGAGGACCTGGAACGTCGTCATCACCAGCCAGCGGTTCCGGCGCTCGAACTCCGCGTTCGGCAGGCCGGGCAGCAGCCGCCTCAGCTCCTTGCGCATGTAGCGCAGGCCGGGCGGATCGGGCGGGTCGGGCAGGGCCGCGGAGACGGTTCCGGACGCGCTCGCCTGGTCGGGCCGCCACGGGGAGTCGACCATCGGGTGCTCCATCACGTTGGCCAGGAAGCGCAGGTACCAGGTGCGCCCGCTGGAGGCGGTGATCGTGTCGACCAGGGGCATCACGAGCAGGTTGACCAGCGCGACGAAGGACGGGGGCTCGGGGGAGTCCCGCAGCGCGTCGACCAGTTCCGCGCGGCGCGCGTCCACCCGCCGCGAGCGGGCGGTGATGATCGCGCTGATCAGGCCCTCCTTGGACCCGAAGTGGTACTGCGCGGCGGAGTTGTTGCGCTGCCCGGCCTCGATGCCGACCGCGCGCAGCGACACCGACTCGATGCCGAACTCGGCGAACAGCCGCTCGGCGACGTCGATGAGCCTGGCGCGGGTGTCCTGCGCGGCAGGGGCCGCCGCCTCTGTCTCCGCCGCGTCCGCCCGCGCCGCGTCCGCCGGTCCCGCCGCTGCCGGTGCCGTCCGTCCCGTGCTCACGCCGACCACCTTACCCAGCGCGTTCCGGCCGCGTGCGGTCACCCCTTGACCACTTAAGGCGCGTCTCTTACTCTGGTTAAGATCCGTGACTTAACCTCGTCTCTGAGTGACCGACTGGAGAGTGCTCGTGGTGGAGAAGACCGCGTTCCCGGACAACCAGCAAAAGACCGCAGAGTCGGCGTTCGGGCTTTTCAGCGCGGGCCAGGCCCGCCATATCTTCTCCCGGGAGCACGGCTCCGGGCTGGAGCCGGTCGTCATCGAGGCGGCGCCGCGCACGTGGTACATCCAGCCCGGCATGGTGAACGTGGCGCTGTTCGAGACCGACGAGGGGCTGCTGCTGGTCGACTGCGGCTGCGCGGGCGACGGCCCGGCGCTGCTGAAGGCGGTCCGGTCGGTCAGCTCGAAGCCGCTGCACACCGTCGTCTACACGCACGGGCACAGCGACCACGCGTTCGGCCTGTGGGCGTTCCTGGAAGCGGGAGAGCGGCCGCGGGTCGTCGCGCACGAGAACCTCCCCGGCCACTTCCGCCGGTACATGAAGACCGCGGGCCTCAACGCGCACATCAACGGGCAGTTGCCTGGGCCGGACGGCAAGGCCTGGGCGAGCGAGGAGTCCGACTTCGTCTGGCCGGACGAGGTCTACCGCGACGCGCTGACCCTCATCATCGGGGGCGAGCGGTTCGAGTTGCGGCACGGCAAGGGCGAGACCGACGACGCCACCTGGGTGTGGGCACCCGAACGCGGCGTCATCGCGGCCGGCGACCTGGTCACCGGCTACCTGCCCAACGCCGGCAACCCCAAGAAGGTGCAGCGGTACGCCGAGGAGTGGGCCGACGCGGCCGACGAGATGGCGGCGCTCCGGCCGGAAGTGATCATCACCGGGCACGGCGACCTGGCCCGCGGCGCGGACGGGATCCAGGACGAGCTCCGCACGATGGCGGCGTACCTGCGCCACATCGTGGACCACGCCCTGGAGGGCCTGAACGCCGGCCTGACGCACGACGAGATCGTCGAGAGCCTGGACGTCCCGGCCGAGCTGACCGCCCACCCCCGCCTCCCGGCGATCTACGACAAGCCGGAGTTCGTCTGCCGGAACGTGATCCGCCGCTACGGCGGTTGGTGGAACGGCCATCCCGCCGAGCTGCTCCCCGCGCCCAAGGGCGACCAGGCCGCGGAGATCGCCCGGCTGGCCGGCGGCGGCGCCGTCCTGACCGCCCGCGCCCGCGAGCTCCAGGACACGGACTTGCGCCTGGCGTGCCACCTCGCCGAGTGGGCATTCCTGGCGAACCGGGCCGACACAGACGCTCAGCGGTGTTTCATCGACGTGCTTGAGGCGCGCGCGAAGGCGGAGCCGTCGCTGATGGCGCAGGTGAATTTCCGGGCCGGCCAGATGTGGGTGGTCCAGGCACGCAAGGAGGCACGGCGATGACCGTACGACCCGGCGCGGAGACTCCCCGCAAGCGACCCAATGTGGTGGTCGTCCTGCTCGACGACGTCGGCTGGGGAGCGGCCGGTACGTTCGGCGGCCCGGTCGCCACTCCGGCCCTGGACGAGATGTGCGGCGAGGGCCTGGCGTACAACCGGTTCCACACCACGGCGATCTGCTCGCCGACCCGCGCCTCGCTGCTGACCGGACGCGACGCCCACGCGGTCGGTGTCGGTACGGTGCTCAACAGCGCCAACAGCCATCCCGGGTACGAAGGCGTCCTCCGGCCCGAGAGCGCCACCATCGCGGAGATGCTGCGGCAGGACGGCTACAGCACGGCCTGCATCGGCAAATGGCACCTGTCGCCGCCGTGGGAGTCGTCGCAGGCGGGGCCGTTCGACCGCTGGCCGACCGGGCAGGGGTTCGAGAAGTTCTACGGGTTCCTCGGCGGCGAGACCCACCAGTACCAGCCGACGCTGTACGAGGGCACCGCGCCCGTCGAGCCGCCCGGCACCCCCGGCTACCACCTGACCGAGGACCTGGTCGACCAGTCGATCGACTGGGTGCGGATGCAGCACTCGATGGCCCCCGACCGCCCGTTCTTCCTCTACCTCGCACCGGGCGCGACCCATGCGCCGCTGCACGTGCCGCCCGAGTGGAGCGAGCGGTACCGGGGCCGGTTCGGCAACGGCTGGGACGCCGAACGGGACGCGATCCTGGCCCGCCAGATCGAGCGCGGCGTCGTACCGGAGGGGACGCGGATGACCCCGCGCCCCGAGGAGATCCCCAGCTGGGACAGCCTCTCCGAGGACGAGCGCGCCGTCGCGGAACGGCTGATGGAGGTGTACGCGGGCTTCCTGGAGCACACCGATGTCCAGATCGGACGGCTCGTCCAGGAGCTCAAGCGCGGCGGGCTCTTCGAGGACACGCTGTTCTTCTACATCGTCGGCGACAACGGCAGCAGCGCGGAGGGCGGCCTGCCGGGCAGCATCAACTACATGGGCTCGCTGCAGGGCATGAACGAGTCGCCCGCGCAGACCCTCGCCCGGCTGGACGAGATCGGCACCGCCGAGTCGTACCCGCAGTACCCGGCCGGATGGGCGTGGGCGATGACCGCGCCGTACCAGTGGGTCAAGCAGATCGCCTCCCACCTGGGCGGCACCCGCAACCCCATGGCCGTGACCTGGCCGAACGGCATCTCCGGCAGCGGCCTGCGCAGCCAGTTCTCGCACGTCAACGATGTGGCGCCGACGATCCTGGAGGCGGCCGGGCTGCGGATGCCCGAGTCCGTGAACGGCGTCGCGCAGGAGCCGATGCACGGGACGAGCCTCGTCTACAGCTTCGACGACCCGTCCGCGCCGGAACGGCACACGACCCAGTACTTCGAGGTGTACGGCCACCGTTCCGTCTACCACGAGGGCTGGATGGCGTCGGCACACCACGGCGGGGTGCCGTGGGGAGTCGGGCTGCCGGGCCAGGACCGCGCGTTCGAGGACGACGTCTGGGAGCTCTACAACCTGGACGAGGACTTCAGCCAGGCCGTCGATCTCGCCGCGGCCGAGCCGGGACGCCTCGCGGAGCTTCAGAAGATCTTCGAGCGGGAGGCCGGGCGGGTCGGCATCCTCCCGCTCCGCGACGCCCGGGTGTCCCGTACGCGGATGCCCAACCTCGCCGCCGGACGCAAGAGCTTCACCTTCTATCCGGGAGCGATCGGCATCCCGGAGAGCAACGCGCCCCGCATGATCGGCCGCTCCTGGACCCTCCAGGCGTCGCTGGAGACCGCCGACCGTCCCCGGGGCGTGATCGCCACCATGGGCGGCCGCGCCGCCGGCTGGTCCCTGTTCGTCGATCCCGCCGGCCGCCCGGTCTTCGTCTACCGCACCTTCGAGATCGCCGTGGCCGAACTCGTACCGGACCTCACCCTGGCCCCCGGACCGCATCGGCTGCAGGTCGACTTCACCGCCGACGGCGACGGGCGCGGGCGCGGCGGCACCCTCGTCCTCACCGTGGACGGGACGCAGGCGGCGGGCGACCGCCTGGCCGCGACCCCGCCCGCGATCTTCTCGATCGACGAGACCTTCGACATCGGGCTGAACACCGGCTCCCCGGTGGGCGACCATCCGCCCGCCTTCCCCTTCGAGGGCGGTGAGATCGTCCAGGTGGACATCACCCTCGACTGACCCGCACCCTCGACTGACCCGCACCCCTTCCTGATCTGTACTCCTGCCTGACCCGCACGGTCGACTGACCCGCCGGTCAGCGTCGGCGGCGGCCCGCGCTCAATACAGTGGACGACCACGTGCGAGACGCGGGCGCCCCCTCGATCCTCCTGGCGGGCAAGGTCCGTCTCGCGATTCTCAGGGGGGAGTCCGCGTGCTGCCGTACGAACGGATCCGGAGCGAGAGCGCGCGCACGGAAGGCGGGGCCCGCTGATGGGGCTGGCGGTGTGCGTCTTCTGCGCGTCCAGCAGCAAGATCGACAAGCGCCATGTCGAGCTGGCCGCCGAGGCCGGCGCCGAGCTGGCCAGGCGCGGGCACAGCCTGGTCAGCGGCGGCGCCCAGGTGTCGTGCATGGGCGCGGTCGCCCGGGCGGCCCGGGCCGGCGGCGCCCGTACCGTCGGGGTGATCCCCGAGGGCCTGGTCAGCGTGGAGATCTCCGACGAGGCCAGCGACGAGCTGATCGTCACGCCGGACATGCGGACCCGCAAGGGCGAGATGGACGCGCGCAGCGACGCGTTCCTGGTGCTGCCCGGCGGGATCGGCACGCTGGAGGAGCTGTTCGAGATCTGGACGGCCCGGGTGCTGGGGATGCACGAGAAGCCGGTGGTGATCCTGGACCCGACCGGTGTGTACGACCCGCTCCGCGAGCTGATGGTCGGGCTGGCCGACCAGGGCTTCGCCCGGCCGAAGATCTTCGACGCGATCGGCTGGACGGACTCGGTCACCGAGGCGTTCGATCTGCTGGAGCGGTCCCAGCCGCGGATCCAGGCGACCCCCGAGGACTACGCGGAGGCCGAGCTGTGATCACCCACGGTGACGATCCGGCCCGCTGAACTTCGCCTCGCGGAACTGTGTCCTGGGGGTTTGTCCCTGGGACCGCGTTCGTTCACCACCGGTTCAGGGCGGCCCACCAGGCTCCGCGTGATCGCATTAACGTGAGGAGTCACCATGTCCGTAACCCGTCGTGGGGTCGTGAAGGGCGGCGCCGCGGGCGCCCTGTCCATCGCCCTGGCCGGCAGTCTTGACACGATCTTCCAGACCTCGGCGGGGGCCGAGGTCGGGGAGGCCTTCGGCTACGGCCCGCTGCTCCCCGACCCCAAGGGGGCGCTCGACCTGCCGAAGGGCTTCTCGTACAAGGCACTGTCCGCCGAGGGCGACGCCATCGCCGGCGGCGGCAAGGTGCCGGGCAAGCACGACGGCACCGCCACGTTCGGCGGCCGCCGGCGCGACACCCTCCGGCTGGTCCGCAACCATGAGCAGACCGCGAGCGGCGTCAAGCCGGTCGCGCCCGAGCGGCTGGTGTACGACCCGGCCGCGTTCGGCGGCACCACCACGATCGAGCTGGACCGGCGCGCCAACGTGCTGGACCAGGAGGTCAGCCTCGCCGGTACGGCCACCAACTGCGCGGGCGGTACGACCCCCTGGGGGACTTGGCTGACCTGTGAGGAGACCGAGGGCTTCGGCGGCCAGACCAAGTCGCACGGCTGGGTCTTCGAGGTCGACCCGACCGGCCGCAAGACCCGGCCGGAGCCGATCACCGGGATGGGGCGCTTCGCCCACGAGGCCGTCGCCATCGACCCGCACACGCACGTGGCGTACCTGACCGAGGACGCCAGCAGGCCGTTCGGGCTGTTCTACCGGTTCTCGCCGCGCTCGCACCGCGGCCAGTACGGCACGTACATGCACGGCGGCCGGCTGGAGGCCATGTACGTCCCGGACCTGCCCGACCTCTCGGTCGTCCAGGAGCCCGGCAGCCGGTTCCGGGTCAAGTGGGTCAAGGTGCCCGACCCGTCGGCCGCCGCCACCTCGACGCGCAAGCAGTTCGAGAAGATCACCCGCAGCCAGAAGCTGGAGGGCGCCTGGTGGGGCCACGGCAAGGCCTACTTCGTGGCCAGCTTCTCGAACAAGGGTGACGGCGCCGCCGCCGACCACGCCGGCCAGGTCTGGGTCTACGACCCGCGCAAGGAGACCATCGAGCTGGAGCTGGTCTTCAAGCCGGGCGGGCGGTTCGACGGCCCCGACAACATCACGGTGTCCCCGTACGGCGGCGGCGTGATCCTGGCCGAGGACGGCGGCGGCGAGCAGTACCTCGTCGGGACGACCCGCAAGGGCGAGCCGTTCGCGTTCGCGCGCAACGCCTTCAACGACGGCGAGCTGACGGGTGTGACGTTCTCGCCGGACGGGCGGACGCTGTTCGCCAACCGGCAGACCCCGGGCGTGACGTTCGCGATCCAGGGCCCCTGGCACCGCGTCCGCCACTGACCCCGGTTGACTCGTGGCGTGTTCGCCCTCCGGAGGAACGGAAAAGGCGAACACGCCACGAGTCGACGTTGCGGCGGTCAGGCGAGGCCGCGGCGGGTGAGGGTGGGGGGACGGGTGCCCTGGATCGAGGCGACCATGTCCAGGACCTGCCGCAGCGCGGGCACCGTGCCCTCCGGCGCGCGGAACGCCCGTACGCCCAGCCAGGCATAGACGGACGCGGCGGCGAGCAGCCCGGGATCGGGCCGCTCGCCGCCGTTGTCGTCCGGGCCCTCCGCCAGCGTCACCAGTACCGGCCGGCCCTCGGCGACCAACTCCCGCACGCGGTCCGCCGAAGGGGCGGTTCCGGCGTCGGACATTCCGTCCGGAACGGGCGTTCCGTACGGCAGTACCCACGGCTCATGCGACTCCATGCCGCCAAGCGTGGCACGATCGTCTTGCGGACACGTAGCCGCCTGCGGACAGGCGGGCAAGCGGACACGTACGCAAGACGTGCGGACTCGTCGACAGAGCGGAGCATGATCGTGGTTGTGGTCCTCGTGCTGGCCGCCCTGGCCGTGCTGGGCGCCGTCGTGGTCCTGGCCATGGGCCGGGGAGGCGAGCTGACCCTGCCCCGCCCCGACCATGCGCCGCTGGACGACCGGTTCTTCCCGGGCGCCGAACCCCGGCCGTTCCGGCTCCCGCACGGGCTCTGGGGCTACCAGATGGACATGACCGACCACGTCATCGGCCGCCTCAGGCACGCGCTGTGGGAGCGCGAGGCCCAGGTCGCCGCCCTCGAACTCCGCGTACACGACCTCCAGTACATGCTCGACGAGCGGAACGCCCGGTCCGATCAGGGCTCCCCGTTCGAGCAGGACGCCCCGTCCGATCAAGGCTCCCCGTTCGATCGGGAATCGCCGTTCCAGCAGCACTCCCCGCCGGAACAGGATCCGCCGCCCGAGCGGGACTGGGCTCCGGTGGACTTCGCCAAGGACGCCGGCGCGAAGGACGATCAGGAAGAGGCCCGCCCGTGAGCGCTATCGCGATCCACGCCGACGCGGAGTCGGCGGCCCCGGCCGATCAGGTCTTCGCGGTCCTCACCGACTGGCCCCGGCACGCGGAGTGGATGCCGTTCACCCGCGCCGAGGGCGGCCACGAGGTCGGCGCCGAGCTGGTCGGCTGGACCGGGATCGGCCCGGTGGGCTTCAGCGACACCATGGTCATCACCGGCTGGCGGCCGGGCCGCCGGGTGACCGTACGGCACACCGGGCGGCTCGTCCGGGGCGAGGCGTTCTTCGACGTCGCTCCGCTTCCGGGCGGCGGCAGCCGGATCCGCTGGGCGGAACGGCTCGACCTGCCGTTCGGCCCGCTCGGCCGCGCCGGCTGGCTGGCCGCGGGGCCGGTGGTGCAAGGGCTGATGACCCTCGGCCTGCGCCGCCTCGCCCGCATCCCCGAGGCCGAGGCCGCCGACCGCGTTGCGGGAATGTCGCCGGCGTGAGGTAGAACGGGCCGGTGAGCACCGCGATCCTCGGCGAGGACGGGCTGGCCCGCTGCCCCTGGGGGCTGTCGGCGCCCATCTACATCGCCTACCACGACGAAGAATGGGGCCGTCCGGTCCGCGATGACCAGGGCCTTTACGAGAAGCTCTGCTTGGAGGCGTTCCAGTCGGGGCTGTCCTGGCTGACCATCCTGCGCAAGCGCGAGAGCTTCCGCGCCGCGTTCGCCGGCTTCGACCCGGAGAAGGTCGCCGCGTTCGGTGAGGCCGATGTCGAGCGGCTGATGGCCGACGCGTCCATCGTCCGCAACCGGGCCAAGGTCGATGCCACGATCGCCAACGCCCGCGCCGCCCTCGACCTGCCCGGCGGCCTGGCCGCCACGATCTGGCGGTACGCCGATCCCGGTGCCCCCGTCCCCAAGGAGATGGCCGACGTCCCGGCCTTCACCCCCGGCTCCACGGCCCTGTCCAAGGAGCTCAAGAAGGGCGGCTTCCGCTTCGTCGGCCCGACGACCGCCTACTCCCTGATGCAGGCCTGCGGGCTGGTCGACGACCATCTCGCCGACTGCCACCGCCGGGGCGCGGCCGGCTGACGCCCCGGCGGTGACCCGTTCAGCGGTCACTCCGCCTTGGTGGCCTCCAGTACGGGGACGCCCGCGGCGCGGCGGGCCGGGAACGCGGTGGTGGCGAGGGTCACGACGGCGGCTCCGGCCGTGACCAGCAGTGGCAGCCACCAGGGCGGGACCGGGTCCAGGAACGTGCTGCCCGTCGCGACCCGGAGCAGGGCCACCGTGCCGATCGCGGTTCCGAGGCCCATCAGCGTGCCCAGCAGCACGACCGTGGCCGCCTCCCAGCGGACGATCGAGCGGAGCTGGGCCACGGTCGCGCCGACCGCGCCGAGCAGCCCGAACTCCCGGGTCCGCTCGCTGACGCCCATCGAGACCGTGGTGGCCATCCCGAACAGCGACAGCAGCAGGGCCATCCCGATGAAGCCGTAGACCACCGTCAGGCCGTTGGTGAACGTGCCCGCCGCCAGCTTCACGTAGGCGGCGCGGTCCAGGACCTGGACGCCCGGGAGCCCGGACACGGCCTTGGCGAGCGCGGCCTGGTCCCCGCCCCGGACCAGGACCGCCTGCGTCGGGGCGGTGGGATCCAGGCGTTCCATCGTCGCGGGCGCGACCAGGGCCTGGTCCGCGAAGACGTGGGACGGGTCGTGGTACGCGCCCGCCACGGTGAGCGTGACCCGGCCCCGCGCGCCCCGTACGACGATCTTCCGGCCGGGCTCGACCCCGGCGGCGGCCATCGTGGCGGAGGAGAGCCCGATCTCGCCCGGCTCCAGCGCGCGCAGGCTCCCGCCGAGATCGAGGACGGACGGCAGCGCGGCCTGGTCGACCCCCGTGATCATCAGGAAGAGCGGGATGGGGTCCTCCGGGCCGATGGCGCGCGGGCCCGGGCTGACCAGCTCGGCATCGGTCTGGCTGAGGGAGGTGGCGTGCGAGACCCCGGGGACGGCGGCGACGCGTCCGGCCACGTCGCGCGAGAGCGGGACGCCGTCGGCCGTCACGGCGTGGTCGGCCTTCATGACCTGCCGCCCGGCCTCGTCGAAGCGGTCCTGGACCGACAGCATGACCATCGCGGTCGCGGCGGCGAGCGCCAGGCCCAGCATCAGGGACGAGGCGGCCGAGGAGACCCGCCGCGGGCTGCGGGTGATGGTCGCGCGGGCCAGCCGGCCGGCCTCGCCGCTGATCAGCATCCCGGCCCGGCCCACCAGGCCGCCCAGCGGGCCGACGAAGAACGGGGCGAGCACGGCCAGCGCCGCCACGGTCACCATCGAGCCCATCAGGAGGATGGCGACCAGGCCGATGGTCCGTTCCATGCCCGGCGGCTCCTCGTGGGCGATGAGGAAGGCCGGTCCGTAGAACATCCACGCGCAGGCGAAGACGCCGAGCGCGCCGAGGAGCCGGGGCCAGCGCCGCTTGGTGTCGTCGGTCGAGGCGGTCCGCAGGGCCTCCATGGGGGAGATCCGCGCGGCGACCCGGGCCGCGCGCCAGGCGGCGAGCTGGGTGACCAGGATCCCGGCGGCGGCCGGTACGGCCAGGGCGATCCAGCCGAACTGGGCGTTCGCGGCCGAGATGTCGAAGCCGTCCTTGGCGAAGAGCCGGGTGAGCACGGCCGACACCGGGTACCCGACGGCGAGGCCGCCCGCCGCGCCGACGATCCCCAGCACCAGGGCCTCGAACCGGATCAGCCGCTTGATCTGGCGGGGCGTGGCGCCGATCGCGCCGAGCAGCGCCAGCCGCCGGGTGCGCTGCCGGACGAGGGTCCCGAACGTGTTGGCCACCACGAACAGCCCGACGAAGATCGCGACGGACGCCAGCATCCCGATCGCGCCGCCGATCGAGACGCCGGCGGACTCCATGTCGCGGGCCTGCGCGTCGCGGAGGGACGCCGCGGTACGCACCGAGACGCTCTTGCCGAGGTCGCGAGCCAGCTCCGCGCGGAGCCTGGTCGCGCTCACGCCCGGCGCGGCCTTCACCCACACGCTCTGCCAGGTACCGGCGGGCAGCGCGGCGGCGTTCCGTACGGTCTCGGGCGGGGCCAGTACCAGGTCCCCGCCGGCCACCGCGTCCAGGCCCTGGACGGTCACGATGCCGACGATCTTCGCGCGCCTGCTCTCGCGGGGGAGCATGAGCGTGAGGCCGGAACCGGTGCGCAGCTCGCCGGCCTTCGCGATGTGCCGGACGACCGCGACCTCGCCCTCGGCGGCGGGTGCGCGTCCGGAGACCAGGGTGTACGGGTTGAGCCGGGCATCGGCCACCCAGGGACGCAGCAGCGTGCGGCCGCCGGCGGGCGCGACGATCGGCTTGCCGTCGTCCCCGGCGACCGCCAGGTCGACCATGGCGTCCCCGGTCGCGGCCTCGACGCCGGGCCGTCCCGCGACCCGGTCGAGCCGGACGCGGCCGTCGGGCGCCGCGTACAGGTCGTGGGGGTCGGTCTGGCCGCCCTGGACGAGCACGTCCGCCCGCTTGTACTCGCTGGCGTCGATGCCCGACACGGCCGCCTGCGCCCGCAGCGCGAACTGCAGCGACCCGGCGATGAGCCCGATGGAGAACACGGCCGCGAGCAGGGTCGCGATCAGCCGGACCCAGCCCTCGCTGAACGACCGGCGTGCGATGAGCCACATGCCGCTCAGCCCTCCAGCCGGCGCATGGAGGCATGCACGCCGTCGGTCGTCGGGCCGTGCAGCTCGTCCACGATGCTGCCGTCGGACAGGAACAGCACCCGGTCGGCGTGCGCGGCGGCGGCCGGATCGTGGGTCACCATGATCACGGTCTGCCGGAACTCGTCCACCGCGGTGCGCAGGAAGCTCAGCACCTCGGCGCCCGAACGGGAGTCCAGGTTGCCGGTCGGCTCGTCGGCGAACAGCACCTCGGGCCGGGTGAGCATGGCCCGCGCGACCGCGACCCGCTGCTGCTGGCCGCCGGACAGCTCGGACGGCCGGTGCCCGAGCCGGTCGCGCAGGCCCAGGGCGTCCACCAGCGTGCCGAACCATTCCCGCTCCGCGCGGCGGCCCGCCAGGCGGCCGGTGAGCCGGATGTTCTCCTCGGCGGTCAGCATCGGCAGCAGGTTGAACGACTGGAACACGAAGCCGAGCCGGTCCCGGCGGAGCTTGGCCAGCCGGGTCCGCGACAGCCGGGTGATGTCCACGTCGCCGATCAGTACCTGGCCCGACGTGACCTGGTCGAGCCCGGCCAGGCAGTGCAGCAGCGTGGACTTGCCGGAGCCCGAGGGCCCCATGATCGCGGTGAACTGGCCCCGGGTGAACGCCGCCGAGACGCCGCGCAGGGCGGTCACCATCCCGTCGCCCGAGCCGTAGGTCCGGACGAGGCCGGCGGCCGTCGCCACTTGATCGTTCCGGACATGGGCAGGCGGCGGTGCGGTGGGTGTGGGACTCATGCGACCAGCCAACGCGATCAAGAGGCCGGGCACAGTGGCGTGATCCCTAGAAAGCGCCGTAGGGCCTGCCCTACCTCGGGTCCCTACCTACGGCCAGGTCGAGTGCGGCGGTAGACCTGGCTCTACCGCCAAGTCGGCGGTCAGGCCTAATGATCTTCGAGCCCCGGGACGGTTGCCTGGGTTGTGCGTAAAAAGCGCAGCTCAACGACCTGCCGGAGCGATATCGATGGTGTTGTACCTGACCCGCGCACGCGGCGGAACCCTCGTGGTGCCCGCTCTCTACGGAGGGTGTGCGGTGTTCGCCGCCGTGACGGCCACCGTGACCCGACTGGCCCCGCACCGTACCTGGGGGACGGTCGCCGCCCTCGCGTACGTGCTCGGCGCTCTCACGGCCTTGCACCCGTGGGGACGCGGGCGCCCGGCGATCGTCGCCGGCGGTGTCCTGGCCGGTGCGGTGCTGATCCCGCTGGCCGTGCTGATCGGCCTCGGGCAGGCGCAGCCCGAGGTGGAGGTCGTCCAGCGCTCGGCGGCCCACCTGCTGGAGCACGGCACGCCGTACCTGGGCGCTGCGGAAGTGGCTGCTCATGGCGGGTACGAGGCGTTCAACCCCTACCTGCCCGGGATGGCGCTGCTGGGGCTTCCCTGGGCGATCGCCGGAATCGACGCGCGAGCGGTCTTCGGCGGGATCTTCCTGGTGCTACTGGCGGCGAGCGCCCTTCGCAAGGACAGCAGGCTGCTCCTGCTCGCCGCCTCGCCTCTGGTGGCCCTGCCGCTGGTGGTTGGCGGTGACGATCTGCCGGTCATCGGGCTGGTCTGCGTCGGTCTCGCCCTGGCCGTACGGGGACGTCCCGGCTCGGCGGGCCTCGCACTGGGAATCGCCGCGACCCTCAAGGCCACGGCATGGCCCGCGCTGCTCATCGTCCTGGTCCTCGTGGGCGTACGGAACCGGCGGCGGTACGGCGCGTTCGCGGGCGGCGTGCTGGCAGTCGGGGTGCTGCTCCCGGCCCTCATCGACCCCCACGGGTTCCTGCTGAACGTCGTCCAGTTCCCGCTGGGCCTGGCGGGTGTGGAGTCTCCCGCCGCCAGCCCGCTGCCCGGGCGACTGCTCGCCGACCTCGGCCCGTACGGGCACACCGCCGCGCTCGTCCTGCTCGGCCTGGCCGCCCTCGGAATGGGCGTCTCGCTGCTCGTACGGCCCCCTGCCGATGCCCGTTCCGCCGCGTACCGGCTGGCCCTCGGGCTGCTGCTGGCCACCGCGCTGATGCCCGCCACCCGCTGGGGCTACCTCGTGTACCCGGCCGTCCTGGCCCTGTGGGCCCACCTCGCGGCACCCGCCATGGCCGAGCAAGAGGAGGAAGAGCTGTGCCTCGTTGCCTGATCATCACCAACGACTTCCCGCCACGGCAGGGCGGCATCGAGACCTTCGTGTACGAACTGGCCCTGCGCTTCCCGCCCGGCGAGGTGCTCGTCTACACCTCCGCCGAGCCCGGTGCCGCGGCCTTCGACGCCGGGCTGCCGTTCCCCGTCGTCCGCGATCCCGCGCGCACGCTGCTGCCGACGCCCCAGGTCGCGCGCAACGCGCGGCGGCTGGCCGGCGCGTACGGCTGCGACAGCGTGTGGTTCGGCGCCGCAGCGCCGCTCGGGCTGCTCGCCGGCCGCATCGGGCTGCCCTCGGTCGCCACGACGCACGGCCACGAGATCTGGTGGGCGAGCGTCCCCGGCCCTCGCCAACTGCTGCGCCGGATCGGTTCCCAGGCGGGCGTCGTCACCTACCTCACCGAGCGGACGCGGGCCAGGATCGCGCCCGCGCTCGGCCCGCGCGCCCGTACGGCCAGGCTCGTCCCGGGCGTGGACGCCGGCGCCTTCCGGCCGGATCCGCCGGGCCGCGCCATGATCCGCGAGCGGTACGGGCTGGGCGGCAGGCCGGTGATCCTCAGCGTCGCCCGGCTCGTCCCGCGCAAGGGGAACGACCAGCTCATCCGCGCCCTGCCCGCCGTCCGCCGGGCCGTACCGGACGCGACGCTGCTGATCGTCGGATCGGGCCCGCAGGACTTCTGGCTGCACGGCCTGGCCGAGGAGGGCGTGGTGTTCGCGGGCGGGCATCCGCATGCCGAACTGCCGCCCTTCTACGCCGCCGCCGACGTCTTCGCGATGCCGTGCCGGTCCCGCCGCCTGGGCCTGGAGACCGAGGGGCTCGGCATCGTCTACCTGGAGGCGGCCGCCGCCGGTCTCCCGGTCGTCGCCGGTGACGCGGGCGGGGCCCCGGAGGCGGTACGGGACGGCGAGACCGGCCATGTCGTCGACGGCACGTCCGTCCCGCAGATCGCCGACCGCCTGATCCGGCTGCTCCGGGACGGCGACGCCCGTACGCGGATGGGCGAGAAGGGCCGCGCCTGGGTCCGGGACGAGTGGACCTGGGACGCCTCGTACGAGCGCCTCCGCGATCTTCTGCACCAGGCCGCGTCCCATACGGTCGGGGCATGACAGGCAGGACCGGGGCGGTCAGGACCGGCGTGTGGCGGGTGATGGCGGGCAACCCGCTGCGCTTCGTGCTGTCCTCCTGGCCCTGGCGTTCCATCGCCTTCCTGGTCACCGGCCCCTTGATCGCGGCGGCCTGGCTCGCGGTGGTGGCGGGCCTGCTCTTCGCGGGCGTGGCGCTGGCGCCGGTCGTCGTCGGCCTGGTGCTGCTGGCGCTGATCCCGGTGTCGGCGGCCGGGTACGCGGTGGTCGAACGCCGCCGCCTGCGCTGGCTGGACCCGCGCCCGGCGCCCACCCCCCACCGGGCGCCGTCCCGTCCCGGGTTCCGGCACTGGCTCGGCTTCCGGCTGCGCGAGACCGCGACCTGGCGGGAGCTGGGGTACGCGCTGCTGTCCACCCTGCTGACGGCCGTGGACGTCGTCGTCCCGTTCTTCCTGATCGTGGGCTCCACGGTCGCGGCGGGGGCACCCGTCATGGCTCGCAAGGGCGACCCGATCGTGTTCGGCCCGAACGTCACCGCCGACAGCCAGGCCGAGTCCTGGACGGTCGCCGTGGCCGGGGTCGCGATGTTCCTGGTGGGCCTGTACGCGATGACCGCGCTGGCCGGGGCCCGTGCCGCGCTGGCCCGGGCGCTGCTCGTCCGCCCCGTCGAGGAGGAACTGGTCGAGGTCCGCGCGTCCCGGGCCCGGATGGCCGACGCGTTCGAGGCCGAGCGCCGCCGGATCGAGCGCGACCTGCACGACGGCGCCCAGCAGCGGCTGACCGGCCTGATCATGACGCTGGGCCTGGCCGAGCTGAGCGCGGGCGAGCCGGGCACCGGCGGGGACGGGACCGGCGGCGGCGCGGAACGGGAGCTGATCGGCAAGGCCCGCGCGGAGGCCAGGGCGGCCCTGCAGGAGCTGCGCGATCTCGTCCGTGGCATCCACCCCTCGGTCCTGACCGACCGCGGCCTGAGCGCCGCCGTGGCCTCGCTCGCCGAGCGCTCGCCCGTACCGGTGGACGTGGACGCCGACCTGCCCCGGCGCCCGCCGGAGAGCCTGGAGTCCGCCGCCTACTTCGTGATCGCCGAGGCGCTGGCCAACGTCGCCAAGCACAGCGGCGCGTCCCGGGCCCGGGTGACCGTACGGCTGACCGGGGCCGCGCTCGTCCTGGAGGTCCAGGACGACGGCGGGGGCGGCGCGAACCCGTCCGGCGGCACCGGCCTGCAAGGCCTGGCGGACCGGGTGGCGGTCCATGACGGCACGCTGCGGGTGTCCAGCCCGCCCGGCGGGCCTACGATCCTGCGAGTGGAGATGCCGTGCGTGTCGTGATCGCCGAGGACTCGGTCCTGCTCCGGGA
Organism: Actinomadura sp. 9N407; assembly: GCF_044326315.1. Taxonomy (NCBI): domain Bacteria; kingdom Bacillati; phylum Actinomycetota; class Actinomycetes; order Streptosporangiales; family Thermomonosporaceae; genus Actinomadura; species Actinomadura sp. 9N407. The sequence goes on from NZ_JBIRAW010000015.1 coordinate 98,669, forward strand.
GGGGCTGAGCCAGATCCTGGCCCGCTTCGACCACGAGGTCGTGGCGGCGGTGGCCGACGCCCCCGCCCTGGCCGCGGCCGTCGCCGAGCACGAGCCCGACATCGTCGTCACCGACGTCCGGATGCCGCCCGGCTTCCGGGACGAGGGACTGCGCGCCGCCCTGGCCCTGCGCGCCGAGCGTCCGGGCCTGCCCGTCCTGGTCCTGTCGCAGTACGTGGAGCAGTCCTATGCCGCCGACCTGCTCCAGACCGGCGGCGCGGTCGGCTACCTGCTCAAGGACCGGGTCGGCGAGATCACCGAGTTCGTCCAGGCGCTGGTGGAGGTGGCCGGCGGCGGTACGGTCATCGACCCCGACGTGGTGCGCGGCCTGCTGGCCCGGCGGTCCGGGAACACCCCGCTCGAACGGCTCACCCCGCGCGAGCGCGAGGTCCTCGCCCTGATGGCCGAGGGCCGTTCCAACGGGGCGATCGCCCGCGAACTCGTGGTCTCCGAGGCGGCCGTGATCAAGCATGTCGGCTCGATCTTCGGCAAGCTCGACCTGCACCAGACCCCCGACGACCACCGCCGGGTGCTGGCCGTCCTGTCCCAGTTGCGGGACGCTTCGCCCCGCTGACCACGGGGGCCCCGCTGAACGTCCGCCAGCCTCCGCTGCGGTCAGCGGCCCTCGAAGAGGGGCTGCTCCTTCTTCAGGAACGCCTCGGTGGCGTTGCGGTGGTCGGTGGTCTTCTCGCACTCGTCCTGGAGCACGGCCTCCCGCTCCAGGGAGGACGTCAGGTCGTGGGTGGCCGCGTGGTTCAGCGCGCTCTTGACGGCGGCGTACGAGCGCGTCGGCCCGGCGGCCAGCCTGCGGGCCAGTTCGACCGAGGCGGGGGCCAGCTCGTCGGCCGGCACGAGCCGCGACACCAGGCCCAGCTCCAGGGCCTCGGGCGCCTTGACCGGGTCGGCCAGCAGCAGCAGCTCGGCGGCCTTGGCCCGGCCGACCAGGCGCTGCAGCGTCCAGGACATCCCGCTGTCGGGGGCCAGGCCGATCTTGGTGAACGCGGTCGCGAACGACGCCTTCTCCGAGGCGATGACCAGGTCGCAGGCGAACGCGAGCGCCGCCCCCGCTCCGGCGGCGACACCGTTGACGGCCGCCAGCACGGGCTTGGGCATGGTCGCCAGGCCCTCGACGATCGGGTTGTAGTGCTTGCGCACGGTGCCGTCCAGGCCCTTGCCCGACGCCAGGTTGTCCGCGTGCTCGCGCAGGTCCTGTCCGGCGCAGAAGGCCCGCCCGGCCCCGGTGAGGATCACCGCCCGGGCGGCGTCGTCGCCCGCCGCCCGCCGGACGGCTTCACCCAGCGCCTCCTTCATCTCGACCGTCAGCGAGTTCATCGCCCCGGGACGGTTGAGCGTGATCGTGGCCACACCGTCGGTCAGGTCGTACAGCACCGTGTCAGACACCGTCGTCGTCCTCGCAATCTCCACGTGGATCCTCCAGGCAACCTTCGACGAACCGCGAGGCCGCGGGCAAGAGGCGCGCGGCCTCGTCGTCGAAGAAGCGTGCTGCCAGGATGCCGGGCCAGCCCTCGGGCAGCAGCTCCGGGGGCAGCCCTGGGTCCTGGAAGAGGAACTTGCGCCACTCGTGGACCAGCCGGCTGCGGACCGCGAACGCCTGCTCATCGGTCTCCACCGGCCCTCCGGCCAGCAGCTCCCGGGCATCGGACAGCCAGCGCTCGTACGCCCGCGCCAGCCCGTCCAGGTCCCAGGCCCGGGCGACCAGGCCGTGAGCGTCTCCCTCGTAGGCGGAGCTGAACCGTTCGGCCCGTACGGCCTCGGTGGTCAGGAACGGGTCCAGTTCCGGGTTGGCGCGGGGGCCGATCCACGTGGTCTCGTCCAGCCGGGCATAGCCCAGATAGGCCAGCCCGGCGGCGAGCCGGTCCCGCCTCGCCCGCTCCCGTACGCGCTCCAGGACCAGCAGATGCCAGTGGCCGTCCCAGGGGCCGAGATCGCGGTAGATGCGGTGCGCGGCCTCGTCCAGGCGCCGGACGGCCCGGGGTGTCAGCGCGTAGCCGGGCCCGGCGGGGAGCCGTACGGGCTCGAGCCACTCCTGCCGCACCATCCGCGAAACGGCCGTGCGGACGGCGGGCGCGGCCACGCCCAGCGCGGCCATCAGCCTGACCAGCGTCGCGATCGGTGCCCGCCCGCCGCGTTCCCGGAGATGGTCGCCGTACAGATCGAACAGCGCCGAACGAGCGTTCATGGATCCAGTCTCCCGGTGCCCGCTTGCTGATCGTTACCACTTCGCGCTCCGAACACGGGATAATGAACCATTACTGATGACGCGGATGCGACAGGCGGCCACGCGGCCAACGGTGCCCGGAGGCCCCACGCGGCCCTAGGCAGGAAGGGGATGCACGCATGGCGGCGATGAAGCCGCGGACAGGAGACGGTCCGCTCGAAGTGACCAAGGAGGGCCGCGGGATCGTCATGCGGGTCCCTCTCGAAGGTGGCGGTCGCCTCGTGGTCGAGCTCTCCGCCGATGAGGCCAAGGAACTCGGCGAGGCGATCAAGGGAGTCGTGGGCTGAGCCCGCTTCAGGCAGGATCGGCGGCCGATATCGCCGGGGGACCGGGGGCCGCTCCCCGGACGGACCGGCCGCGGTTCTAGGACGAGTGCGGGTCCCGGCACATGCCGGGACCCCCGCCGTACCGCAGACAGTTTCAGCAAGCATCAGCTCAGGGGGGACCACCACCATGCCCATCGAGACCCGGGTCCAGCAGGCCGGCACGGACGTCCTGGAGGCGGCCGGCCGGCTTGAGGCCGAGGTGGTGGCGGTCCCCGTACGCTCCGGGCCGCGAGCACCCGAGTCGCCGGTGGCCGGGTCGCTCCCCTGCACGCTGGACGAGCTACTCGCCCTGCACCGGGCCAAGGGCGAGCCCGGCGAGATCGTCTCGACCACCGCGCGGATCGGCGACCGGCCGCGCGAGCTGGTGCTGTACGGCGTGGGTGACGCCTCCCCGGCCGACCTGCGCCGCGCGGGCGCCGCGCTCACCCGCCGAGGCAAGGGCCGCGCCACCCTGGTCGCCGAGGTACCCGAGGGCGATCTCGCCGCGTTCGCCGAAGGCGCACTGCTGGGCGGGTACGCCTTCAAGATCGGTGCCGCGCCCGCCCGCGCCCCGCTCGGCACGCTCGCGCTGACCGGCCCCGACCCGGCCGCGATCGAGGCCGCCGCCGAGCGCGGCGGCCGGGTGGCCCGCGCGTCGGCGCTCGCCCGCGACCTCGCCAACACCCCCGCCGGCGAGAAGGACCCGTCCTGGCTCGCCGGGCAGGCCGAGCGGATCGCCGCCGAGACCGGCCTCACGGCCCGCGTCCGCGGCGAGAAGGAACTGGTCGAGGGCGGCTTCGGCGGCCTGCTGGCGGTGGGGGCCGGCTCCGCGCGGCCGCCCCGCCTCATCGAGCTGTCGTACGAGCCCGAGGACGCGGGTTCCGGTACGGGTCGGCACGTGGTGCTGGTCGGCAAGGGCATCACGTTCGACAGCGGCGGCCTGTCCCTCAAGCCCAACGAGGGCATGAAGACGATGAAGACCGACATGGCCGGCGGTGCCGTGGTCATGGCGGTGATGAGCGCGCTGCGCGCCCTGGGCGTGCGCGACCGGGTGACCGGGCTGGTCGCCGCCGCGGAGAACATGCCGTCCGGCTCGTCCATGCGTCCGGGCGACGTGATCACCCACTTCGGCGGCACCACCTCCGAGGTGCTGAACACCGACGCCGAGGGCCGGCTGGTGCTGGCCGACGCGCTCGCCTACGCCGACGCCGAGCTCGACCCGGACGTCGTGGTCGACGTCGCCACCCTCACCGGCGCCGCCAAGGTGGCCCTGGGGCTGCGGCACGGCGCGCTGTTCGCCAACGACGACGCGCTCGCCGGGGCCCTCACCACCGCCGGGACGGCCGCCGGCGAGCCGGTGTGGCGGCTGCCGATGGTCGAGGAGTACCGGCAGGCGATCGAGTCCGACGTCGCCGACGTGTCCAACATCGAGCGCCGGGGCTTCGGCGGCGGCGCCATCATGGCGGCGCTGTTCCTGCGCGAGTTCGCCGGCGACCGCACCTGGGCCCACCTGGACGTGGCCGGCCCCGGCCGCGCCACATCCGACGACGGCGACATCAGCCGGGGCGCCACCGGCTTCGGCGCCCGCCTGCTGCTGTCCTGGCTCGCCCCCGAGCGCACGGCCTGACCTCAGGCTTGACCCTCAGGCCTGACCGCCGGGCCTGCCGGGTCCGGCGGCCGGTACGGGCGGGCTCAGCGCTTGCGGCGGTCGATCACCGGGATCAGGGCCCGGCGGCGGGCCTGGGCGACGATCTCCTTGAGCGAGGCGTCCCAGGCGGGTTCCACCGCGAAGCACCAGGCGGCGGCCTCGGCGGTCGCCGGGACGTCGGTGAGGGTCAGCGCGATCAGCCGTGGCCGGTCCGCCGTACGGGCCATCTCGACCAGCTCGGCGGACGGAAGGAACACCAGGTAGTCCTGCTCGCCGCGGCGGGTGGAGGGCACCCCGCGGCGCAGCGCGGTCATCGCCTCGATCCGCGACCAGGGCAGCGTCCGGTCGGCACGGCGCGGCATCGGCCAGCGGGCCGGGCGCAGCACCCCCTCTGGCGTCAGTTCCAGTACGGGCCGGCGGCCCAGCACCCGGCCGGCCGTCGCCAGAAGTCCCGCACCGAACAGGGCGAACCCGAGCGCGCCGAGCACGATGAACACCATCGCGGCCGTACCCGATCCGCGGCTCAGCCCGCCCGCGACGAAGCCCGCCGCCGCGAGCACCAGGATCAGGAAGGCGAGCACCTGCCCGACTCCCCGCCAGGTCATCCTGACCCGTACCTGGAACACGGCCTCGGGCGCCTCGGCCACGTCCAGGTCCTCGGCCACGTCCTCGGCTTCGGTCTCGGCCACGGCCTCGGTCTCAGGCTCGGTCTCGGGGTCGGTCCTGGGCTCGTTCATGGGTGACCCGTTCGCTGGGGGACGTCAGTCGCGCTTGATCGCGCAGAGCAGGCCGTCACCGACCGGGAGGAGCAGCGGCACCAGCCGCTCGTCCTCGCGGATCATGGTGCCCACCTCGCGGATCGCCACGGTGTCGGGGTCGCGCTTGGCGGGGTCGGCGACCCGGTCGTCCCAGAGCGCGTTGTCGAACGCCACCACGCCGCCCGGCCGCAGCAGGCGCAGCGCGGCGGTCAGGTAGTCGGGGTACTCCTGCTTCAGCGCGTCGCAGAAGACCATGTCGTACGCCCCGTCGGTGAGGCGCGGCAGCACCTCCAGCGCCCGGCCCGTGATCATCCGGGTCCGGGAGGCGCCCAGGCCGGCCTCGGTGTAGGCCTGCTTGGCCATCCGCTGGTGCTCGGAGTCGACGTCCACGCTGGTCAGCACGGCGTCCTTGGCCATGCCGCGCAGCAGCCAGATCCCGGACACGCCGCAGCCGGAGCCGACCTCCACGACCGTCCGGGCGCCGAGCAGGGTGGCGATGAACCGCAGCGCGGCCCCGCCGGCCGCGCCGATCGGCATGGCGCCGACCTCCCGGCCGCGCCGGCGCGCGTTCAGGAGCGGCTCGTCTTCGGGGAGGAACTCCTCCACGTAGGCCAGGGTGGCCTGAATGGCGTTGATGGCTGCCTCCTCGGGGGACCCCCGCCTGGCTCATGCTGGAAAGACCCTATCGCTGGTCGGGAACCAACTGGCCTTTCATGACGTTCTACTTGACGTCGGTCCACAACCGCCCCAGCCCAGGCGCGACCGTGTCGTTTCGAAGCGACAGCGTTGGCCATCAGAGAGGAACAACCCGGCACCATGGGAGTGGCAGCACTTACATTTAAGGGCGCTGTGGGGGTAGGTCCCCGGCAGGGCGGCGGTTTGTCCGCCGTGGCCGGGCGTGGCCGGGAGGCCGCGGCGGCGCGGGAGAACGCACCGGACGCCGAATGGGCGCCTCCGTCCTGGGACGAGGTGGTCCGCCAGCATTCCGGGCGCGTCTACCGCCTCGCCTACCGGCTGACCGGCAACCAGCACGACGCCGAGGACCTCACGCAGGAGGTCTTCGTCCGGGTGTTCCGGTCGCTGTCGAACTACACACCGGGCACGTTCGAGGGCTGGCTGCACCGGATCACGACGAACCTGTTCCTCGACATGGCGCGACGCCGCCAGCGGATCCGCTTCGAGGGACTGAGCGACGACGCCGCCGAGCGGCTGCAGGGCCGCGAGCCCACGCCGGCGCAGGCGTTCGACGACAGCAATTTCGACGCCGACGTCCAGGCGGCACTGGACGCCCTGGCCCCCGAATACCGCGCGGCCGTGGTGCTGTGCGACATCGAGGGCCTGTCGTACGAGGAGATCTCGACGACGCTGGGCGTCAAACTGGGAACCGTGCGCAGCAGGATCCACCGTGGGCGCGCGCAGTTGCGCGCCGCACTCGAGCACCGGGCACCGCTCCGCCGTGGTGCCCGTACGGCGGCGTCCGCCGAAGCCGCCGCGCTGGCCGCCACCGCACCTGACTCCGCACCCGTCACCGCGGGCTCGGAGGGGGCCGAGGCCCTGGTCGGCGCCCATGCGGCCGAGGTCGCGACGGGACGGCCCGGAGGCGCGTAACGAGACCGGCGCGCGGGGGACCGTGCGTGACGATCTGATGACAAGGGAGCCGCGTGAGTTGTCTGGGGGAGCGTCTGACCGCTCTGGTCGACGGTGAGCTGGGTCACGAGGAGCGCGATCGCGCGCTCGCCCATCTCGCGCTGTGCACGCGATGCCGGTCCGAGGCCGACGCGCTGCGCCGCCTCAAGGGCCGGCTGCGGGGGCTTGGCGATCTGCCCGCCGCGGACGGCGCCGATGATCTTCCCACCCCCGACTTCATGGCCCGGCTGCGCGGCCTGGGGGATCCCGGCGCGGCCGAGGCCGACGTCCCGCCGCCCGCGCAGCCCGTACGGCAGCAGCCGGTGGCTCCCGCGGCCCCGCGGCGGGTTCCCGCGGGCATGCCCATGGCCGGGATCTCCCGGCCCCGCGACAACCGGCCCGCCGGCCGTGCCGCCCCGTCCCGTAAGGGCGGACGCGGCGCGGGCGTCGGAGCGGGGATCGGCGCGGGCGCGAGCGCGGCCCTGTACCGGCCGTCCCGGCGCTACCTCGCCGTCGGTGCCGCGACCCTCGTGCTCGGCCTCGGCGCCGCCTCCTACGCGGCCGGCGGCAACCGGACGGCGCCCACGGTCAGCCCGGCCTTCGACCGGTTCGCCGTGGAGCACGCGCTGACCTCCGGCGGGCTGCCGATGACCGATCCGGCCGACGGGCGCACGCCCGTCCCGCCGGCACCCGGGCCCTGAACGCGCTTTCCCGCAGGCCACTCTCCCGGCTTGACCCGTGCTGGCTGACCCGTCGTGCCAGCTGGACCCATCGTGCAGATGGCACGGCGGCGCGCGGGGAATGATGTCATGGAACCTGATGCGCCGTTTGCGCGCCTTACGTAGCAAGATGGGCCCACTGGAACGGGGTTGTAGGCCTTTTACGCTCATCACATGCCCGGCTGGGCACGATGAGCGCGTTGACGGGAACCATGCTCGGTAGGAGAGATGGGGATGACGGAAGAGAGCCGCGGGCCGCTCGGGTCGTCGCAGGACGATGACGATCTGAGCCAGGAGGCCGGGCGAGGCGTGGCCAGCGCCGGAGGAGCGCAGAGCGCCACGGACGGTCCCCAGCAGGACGATCTCGACACCGGCCAAGCGGACGAGGCCGGGGCCGGGCAGGGGAGCACCGACCGGGAGCCCGGCCTACCGGACGATCGAGACGACACCGGCCCGGGCGACCTGGACGAGCCGGGCGCGAAGGCGGCTCCGGTCGCCTTCGGAAAGGAGACCCCGGGGATCTCCGACCGGCTGGTGGCGGGTTTCGCCCCGCCCGATTCCTACGGCAGCGACGACGACATGCCGGGTCCGCCGTCCGCCACGGCGGTCGACCAGCCCGTACCGGAGGACGCTGTCCCCGGCGGTTACGGCTCCGGCGGCTACCGCCTCGGTGAGCCGGCCGGTCACGACGTGGTGCCGGACGGGGTCGTCCCGGACGGGCCGGTCGCGGCCGGGGCGATGCAGCCCGGTCCCGGGCCTCAGGGCACCGGGCCCCAGGCCGCCCTGCATCAGGGCGGCGTGCCCCCGGGTGCGATTCCGCCCGGCGGCGACCCGAACCGCCACCGTCCGGGCTTCGTCCCGCACGGGTACGAGCGGGACCCGCGAATGGCGGCCGCGCACCAGCAGCAGGGCGGCGACCCGCGCCAGGGCACGCCGTACGGCTGGCCGCCCCAGCGTTCGCACCAGCCGCCGCCCGGGAACCCGCTCGCCGGGCCCCCGCCCGGTGGCGGCCCGCTGGGACCGCCGCAGGGCGGTCCCCGCCCGATGGGTGCCATGGGCCAGCCGCCCGGCGGGCCCAACTGGGCTCCCGTCCCGCCGCTGCCGTCCGCCTCGCGCGGCGGCCCCGGCCTCGGCCTGATGGCCGTGATCGCGCTGATCATCGCGCTGCTGGCCGGTGGCCTCGGCGCCGGGATCGGCGTGCTGGCGACCGGTGACAACGAGCCCGGCGGCATCAGCCTCGGCGGTGAGGGCACCGCCGGCGGCCAGAACAAGAACCGGCCGCCCGACTCGGTCGCGGGCATCGCGCAGAAGGTGCTGCCCAGCGTCGTCAGCATCCGGGTGGCCGGCCCCGGCGGCGAGGGCGCCGGCGGCACCGGCTTCATCGTCAAGGGCGGCTACATCGTCACCAACAACCACGTGGTGTCCGCGGGCGGCGGCAGCGGCGAGATCCAGGTCGTCTTCAACGACAAGAAGACGCTGCCGGCCACGGTCAAGGGGAAGGACCCGAGCTCGGACATCGCGGTCCTCAAGCCCGAGGGCACGCACGACCTGCCGGCGCTGGAGATGGGCAACTCCGACCAGATCGCGGTCGGCGACCCGGTGATCGCGATCGGCTCGCCGCTGGGCCTGCAGGGCTCGGTGACCACCGGGATCGTCAGCTCCACCAACCGCGCCGTGCCGACCGGTGGCGAGGGCGGCGGCGGGGACGGCTCGGTGCTCAACGCCATCCAGACCGACGCGGCGATCAACCCCGGCAACTCCGGTGGTCCGCTGGTCGACGCCCGCGGCCGGGTGATCGGCATCAACACCGCCATCGCCACCCTCGGCAGCGGCGGGCTGGGCGGGCAGACCCAGAGCGGCAGCATCGGGCTCGGCTTCGCCATCCCGGTCAACCAGGCCAGGCGGGTCGCCGAAGAGATCATCAACACCGGGACCGCCCGCCGCGCCCAGCTGGGCATCGGGATGGACCAGCAGTACCAGGGCCCGGGCGTGAAGATCGCCACCGAGCCGATGGGCAACGTGCAGCCGATCGTCAAGGGCGGCGCGGCCGACAAGGCCGGGCTGCGCCCCGGTGACGTGATCACCAAGCTGGGCGGTCAGCCGATCGAGGGACCGGCCGACCTGTCGGCGCAGATCCGCAGCCGCGGACCCGGCGACAAGGTGAAGGTCACCTATCAGCGCGGTGGCAAGGAGACGACGGTCGAGGTCACCCTCGGCCAGGCCAACTGAGGCGGGGTCCGGTTCGTCCGGACCAGGGATACGCTGGGGGGACCGGACCGTGGGGTCCGGTCCCTCTGGGCGCTCGTGGAGGTCGGTTTGTTCGACGTCGGACTGGGCGAGATGCTGCTGCTCGTCGTCCTCGCCCTGGTCATCTTCGGTGACAAGCTGCCGCAGGCGGCCGGGCAGGCGGGACGGATGCTGCGCCAGCTGCGGCAGATGGCCAACAGCGCCAAGGCCGATCTCCAGGAGGGGCTCGGGCCGGAGTTCAAGGACTTCGACGTCGCGGACCTCAATCCGAAGACGTTCGTCCGCAAGCACCTGCTCGAGGACCACGACGACGACGTGCGTCCCAACGGCTCCGGCGGCCTGTTCGACGACGAGCCGTCGTACGCGACGGCGGCGGCCGGTGGCCTGGAGTACGGAGAGCGCCCCCCGTACGACAACGAAGCGACGTGAGCGGCTGAGCAGCGCTCCCTGAAACATGGCAGCGCTTCCTGAACATGGCAGTGCTTCCAAACATGCAAAACGGCCCCGTCCAGGAACTCCTGGACGGGGCCGTTCGCCGTTCGTGTGACCCCTAGCGGCCCTTGGGGGAGATGCCCAGCGACATGCCGGCCAGGCCGCGGGACCGGCCGCCGAGCGAGTCGGCGATCCGGCGCAGCTCCTTGGCCGCCTCGGCGTCGGGCTCCGACAGCACCAGCGGCACGCCGTTGTCGCCGCCCTCGCGCAGCCGGGTGTCGATCGCCACCTGGCCGAGCAGCGGGACGCGGGTGCCGAGCGTCTGGGTCAGCGCGTCGGCGACCACCTGGCCGCCGCCCGAGCCGAAGATCTCCTGCCGCTCGCCGCAGTGCGCGCAGGTGAGGTGGGACATGTTCTCGATGACGCCGACGACCTGCTGGTGGGTCTGCGCCGCGATGGCCCCGGCCCGCTCGGCCACCTCCGACGCCGCCTGCTGCGGCGTGGTGACCACCAGGATCTCCGCCGAGGGCAGCAGCTGGGCGACCGAGATCGCGATGTCGCCGGTGCCGGGCGGCAGGTCCATCAGCAGGATGTCCAGGTCGCCCCAGTAGACGTCGGCGAGGAACTGCTGCAGCGCGCGGTGCAGCATCGGACCGCGCCAGACCACCGGCTGGTTGCCGGCGGTGAACATGCCGACCGAGATCACCTTCACGTCATGCGCCGACGGCGGCATGATCATGTCCTCGACCTTGGTCGGCGAGTCCGTCACGCCCAGCATCCGCGGCACCGAGTGGCCGTAGATGTCGGCGTCGACCACGCCGACCTTGCGGCCCTGCGCGGCCAGCGCGGCGGCCAGGTTGACGGTGATCGAGGACTTGCCGACCCCGCCCTTGCCGCTCGCCACCGCGTAGACCTTGGTCAGCGAGTTGGGCTTGGCGAACGGGATCTCCTTGGCCGCCTCCCCGCCGCGCAGCTTGGTCTGCAGCGCCTTGCGCTGCTCCTCGCTCATGACGTCCAGCTCGACCGCGACCGAGGACACGCCGTCCAGCCGCTGCACGGCCTCGGTGATGGTCCTGATCAGCGTGTCCTTCATCGGACAGCCGGACACGGTCAGGTAGATCGCGACGGCCACCGAGCCGTCCGGCGCGATGTCGACGCTCTTGACCATGTCGAGCTCGGTGATGGGCTTGCGGATCTCAGGATCGTTCACCGTGGCGAGCGCCTCGGTCACCTGCTCGATCGTCAACTGGGAGGCCATGCCCCCCATGGTATGAACTCCCCGGGTGTGCCCGCGCACCGGCCCACGCGCGCGTACCATTCGGGGCGTGACGACGCCGCCAGGCCCCACCATCTCGGCCGAAGAGCTCACCGTGTGGCGCGCCATGCTGCGCGCCGAGGTGCAGATCTCCCGCCGGCTCCAGGCCGACCTGCTGGCCGATCACGATCTGGCCCTCGGCGCGTACGACGTGCTCACCCATCTGGGCGAGCAGCCCGGCGGCCGGCTGCGGATGAACGACCTGGCCGACCGGGTACTGCTGTCGCGCAGCGGGCTGACCCGGCTGGTCGACCGGATGCAGCGCGAGGGCCTGGTGATCCGCGAGTCCTGCTCCAGCGACGCGCGCGGCCTGTACGCCGTGCTCACCCCGCTCGGCCGCGACCGCCTCGCCGCCGCGACCCCCACCTACGAGCGGGGCGTCCGCGAGTACGTGCTGAGCCGCCTGGACGACGCCGACCTGCGCATGCTGGCCGCGATGCTGGCCAAACTCGTAGAAACTCCTCACCGGTCAGGAGAGGGTGGGGTGTGATTCCTTGCGGTCGCCGTCGAGCTCCTTGATCATCTGTTGCAGCTCCGAGCGCAGGAAGTCGCGGGTGGCCACCTCGCTGATCGCCAGCCGCAGCCCGGCGATCTCCCGGGTGAGGTACTCGGTGTCGGCGATGGTGCGGTCGTTGCGGCCCCGGTCCTGCTCGTACTGCACCCGGTCGCGGTCGTCCTGGCGGTTCTGCGCCAGCAGGATCAGCGGCGCCGCGTACGAGGCCTGCAGCGACAGCATCAGGGTCAGGAAGATGAACGGGTACGGGTCCCAGCGCAGCGCGGCGGGCGCCAGCGCGTTCCAGGCGATCCACACCAGCACGAAGGCCGTCATGTAGACCAGGAACCGGGCGGTGCCCAGGAACCGGGCGATCCGCTCCGAGAGCCGGCCGAACGACTCGGGGTCGTAGTGCGGGCGCGGCAGCAGGTTGCGGCGCAGCTCGCGCGGCTGGTCCAGGCGTGGCGTCGTCATGCCGGATTCCCCCGATCGCTGATTCCCTGTCCGCCCTGTCCCTCGGGCCCGGCCGCCCGGCCGCCGCGCAGGGCCTCCTCCTCGGGATCGCCGATCTCCTCGGCGGCGGCCTCCATGGCGCTCTCCCGCCAGTCGCCGGGCAGCAGGTGGTCGAGTACGTCGTCGATGGTGACCGAGCCGAGCAGGTGGCCGTTCTCGTCCACGACGGCGCCCGCCACCAGGTTGTAGGTGGCCAGATACGTCGCCACGTCCTGCAGCGGCATGGTGGGCCGCATCGGGTCCAGGTCGCTGTCCACGATCCCGCTGACCAGGGTCGGCGGTGGCTCGCGCAGCAGCTTCTGGAAGTGGACGGTGCCCAGGTAGCGGCCGGTCGGCGTGGCGGTGGGCGGGCGGCACACGTACACCTGGGCGGCCAGGGCCGGGTTCAGGTCCGGGTTGCGGATCCTGGCCAGCGCGTCGGCCACCGACGCGTCCGGCGGCACCACCACCGGATCGCTGGTCATCAGCCCGCCCGCGCTGTCGTCGGCGTACGTCAGCAGCCGCCGTACGGGGGCCGCGTCCTGCGGCTCCATCAGCGTCAGCAGCCGCTCGCGCTGCTCGGTGGGCAGCTCGCCGAGCAGGTCGGCGGCGTCGTCGGCCTCCATCTCCTCCAGGACGTCGGCGGCCCGTTCCGCCTCCAGCCGGCTCAGGATCTCGATCTGGTCGTCCTCGGGCAGCTCCTGCAGCACGTCGGCCAGCCGCTCGTCGTCGAGCGCGGCGGCCACCTCGGTCCGCCTCTTCTCCGACAGCTCGTGCACGACCCCGGCCAGGTCGGCGGCCTTCATCTGCTCGAACGCGGCGATCAGCCCGGCGGCGCCCTGGCCGTGCTCGACGGCGGACATGCCGTGCACGGCGTCCCAGTCGACGACGAACGTCTCGCCGCTGCGCCGCAGCCCGTGCCCGCGCATCCGGCCGCCCCGGCCCGTTCGGCCCTCGCGCCCGCCCCGTCCCCGCGACCGGCGCACCGCCAGCTTGGTGATCAGCCAGTCCCGGGTCCGGGTCGGCTCCATCGCCACGTCCACCACGCCGACCGGCTCGTCGTTCTCGGTGAGCCGTACGGTGCGGTCCAGCACCTCGCCGATCACCAGCGTCTCGGACGCGCGCTGGTGGAACCGGCGCATGTTGAGCCGGCCGTCGAAGACGATCGCGTCCGCCTCGATCACGGTGACCCGGGTGATCGGCAGGAAGACCGGACGGCGCGGCGAGACCTCGACCACCAGCCCCAGCACCCGCGGCGGCCGGGTACCGAGCCGCAGCGCCACCACGACGTCGCGGACCCGGCCGACCTGGTCGCCGGCCGGGTCGAAGACGGCGATACCGGCCAGCCGCGCGATGTACACCCGCGTCGGAGCTCCGGTCATGAAAGGGAGATTACCCACGATCATGGGGCTCATCCGAGGCCGGCGGGTGAACGGAGGAGGTGGACGGAGCGCATGTCACATCCCGGCGGCGCCGCCCGTCCAAGGGAATGACACCAACGGAACGGAGAACCGTCATGTCCCGTATCTCTCTCGACCCGCCGCGGACCCTGGGCTACCGGCTCGCGTCCTGGCTGACCCGCCGCAAGTTCGGCGCGGAGCTGGACCCCGCGCGCGCCATGGGGCATCACATGGCGGTCTCCACCGGATACGGCATGCTGGAGGCCCAGGCCCTGCGCTGGAAGGCCGTACCGTACCGGCTCAAGGACCTGGCCGTGATGGCCTCGGCGGTCAAGATCGGCTGCTCCTGGTGCGTGGACTTCGGGACCTGGGAGTCCACCACGCACGGCATCCCGCTGGAGAAGCTGGAGGCGGTCCCGGCCTGGCGCGGCAGCGACCTGTTCACCGAGGAGGAGCGGCTGGTCATGGAGTACGCCGAGGCGATGACCGCCGACCCGCCCGAGGTCACCGACGAGCTGTCGGCCGCCCTTCGCGGGTTCCTGAACGAGCGGCAGCTGGTCGAACTGACGATGATGGTGGCGCTGGAGAACCTCCGCTCGCGCTTCAACGCGGCGGCCGGGCTCACCGGCCAGGGGTTCAAGGACCGCTGCGAGATCCCGCGGCGGGAGGCGGAGGGAGCATCTCCGTGAGGGAAGGGGCAGGGGCCTGATGGACGGACCGGACGCGGCGGACGCCCTTTTCGAGGAGCATCGGGGGCTGCTGTTCGCGGTCGCCTACCGGATGCTGGGGAGTGCCGCCGATGCCGAGGACGTCGTTCAGGACGCCTGGATCCGGTGGTCGGCGGCGGACCGGTCCGGGATCGGCGAGCCCCGGGCGTACCTGGTCCGGATCACCACCAACCTGGCCCTGGACCGGCTGCGGTCGGCGCGGGTGCAGCGCGAGACCTATGTGGGGCCGTGGCTGCCCGAGCCCATGCTGACCTCGCCGGACGTCGCGGAGGACGCCGAGCTGTCGGAGTCGGTGTCGATGGCGATGCTGGTGGTGCTGGAGACCCTGAGCCCGCTGGAACGCGCGGTGTTCCTGCTGAAGGAGGTCTTCGGCTTCCCGTACGGGGAGATCGCCGAGGCGCTCGACCGGTCGGAGAACGCCGTCCGGCAGCTGGGCACCCGGGCCCGCAAGCATGTGGAAGCCCGCAGGCCCCGGTTCGAGACCGACCGGCGGGAGCGGCGGGCGGCGACCGAGAGGTTCCTGGACGCGGCGCTCGGCGGTGACCTCAACCAGCTCATGGAGACGCTGGCGCCCGACGTGACGCTGTGGACCGACGGCGGCGGCAAGGTCAGGGCGGCGCTGCGGACGATCCATGGCGCGCCCAAGGTGGGGCGCTGGCTGGTGGCCGTCGCGGGAGTCCCGTACGCCGGGGTGCAGCCCGAGGACATGCGCATCCGGCGCGCCGAGATCAACGGCGTGCCCGGCGTCGTGATCGACGGCCCGGACGGCCCCATCACGACGATCACGCTGGACGTCGACGACGCGGGACGGGTGACGGCCGTCCAGCTGGTCGCCAACCCCGACAAGCTCCGCGCGATCGGCGCGAACAGCGAGCTGCCGATGTGAGCCCGCCGGTCCGCCGGGGCGGCTAGCGGTCGATCTTGCGGCGCCTGCCGCCGATCATGCGCGGCGGCGGGCCCGCGGTCGTGGCCGGGGTCGGTACGGGACGGACGGCGGCGTAGTCGTCGGGGTAGTCGCCCGGCGCCTCGAGCACCTCGTCGGTCGGGGTGAGCCGGATGATGTACGACTCGTCCGCCCAGCGCTCCAGCTGGCTCTCGTGCGAGGCGGCGTTCAGCCGGTCCTTGGCCAGCAGCGGCGCGACCTCGTCCCAGAGGTCGGTACCGGGCTCGACCGATTCGCAGGCCGCGACGAAGGAGATCAGCCGGCCGCCCTTGTCCTTGCTGCGTAGCGTGACCTGTACACGCTCGGCCTCGGGCAGGCCCGGCATCGGCTGCTCGCCCTCGCCGCCGGTCAGTACGTAGGCCGCGTCGCCGTGCCAGAGATGCCAGGCCGCGCGCGGCTGCGTCAGCCCGGGCAGGGTCAGCCACAGCAGCCCCGACTTCTTGGCCGCCTCCGCCACCAGTGCCGCGCTCATCCCTGCCCCCTGTGGGGGGACGACCCCCCACACCCCCCGGGCAAAGCGGCGATCATGACCTCGCTTCGCTCGCTCATCCCGCCAGATTGCCACACCCGCCCGCTCGGTAGCATCCGCGGCATGCGCTCGCGACGTACGACCCTTGCGGTCCCCGGCAGCAATCCCCGCTTCATCGAGAAGGCCCAGGGCCTTCCCGCCGACGAGATCTTCCTGGATCTGGAGGACGCGGTGGCCCCGGACGCCAAGGAGGACGCGCGCGTGAACGTCGTCGCCGCGCTCAACGAGGGGGACTGGACGGGCAGGACCCGGGTCGTCCGGATCAACGATCTGGAGACCCGCTGGGCGTACCGGGACGTGATCGAGGTCGTGGAGGGCGCGGGCGCCAATCTCGACTGCGTCATGCTGCCCAAGGCCCAGGACGCCTCGCACGTGCAGTGGCTGGACCGGCTGCTCACCCAGATCGAGCGGGCGATGGGGTACGAGGTGGGCCGGATCGGCATCGAGGCCCAGATCGAGGACGCCCGCGGGATGGTCGCGATCGATGCCATCGCCGCGTCCTCGCCCCGGCTGGAGACGCTGGTGTTCGGGCCGGGCGACTTCATGGCCTCGATCAACATGAAGACGCTGGTGGTGGGGGAGCAGCCGCCCGGCTACACCGAGGGCGACGCGTACCACTACATCCTGATGCGGATCCTGCTGGCGGCCCGCGCGAACGACCTGCAGGCCATCGACGGGCCGTACTTCAACGTCCGCGACGTGGAGGCGTTCACCCGGGTCGCGAAGCGTTCGGCGGCGCTGGGCTTCGACGGCAAGTGGGTCCTGCATCCCTCGCAGGTGGACGCGGGCAACGAGGTGTTCTCCCCGGCGCAGGACGACTACGACCACGCGGAGCTGATCCTGGACGCCTACGACCACAGCACGCGGGTCGAGGGGCGCGGAGCCGCGATGCTGGGCGACGAGATGATCGACGAGGCGTCCCGGAAGATGGCGCTGGTCATCGCCGCCAAGGGCCGGGCCGCCGGACTCACCCGGACCAGGACGTTCGAGCCTCCGGAGCGGTGAACGTCCCAGGCTGAGGGCGCGACGGGGAGCACCGGTCGGCACGTACGATTCGACGCAAGGCAAAGGTTTTCTCCGAGTTCTCTCCAGGAGGTCGCGCGTGTCGGATCCGGCGGACAACGGCTGGGCCCCGCCCGACCCCGGGCAGTCCAGGGACCGGTCCGGGGAGCAGCGGCCGGCTCCCGAATCCGCGCCGCCTCCGCAGCCCGTCCAGCCGGCACAACCGCCTCCACCGGCACAGCCCGTCCAGCCGGCACAGCCAGTTCAACCGGCACAGCCTGAGCCGCAGGGATGGGGGAGCACGGGCCAGTTCCCGCAGCCCCAGCCCTACGGCGACCCGTACGGCGCGTACCCGCAGCCCTATGGGCAGCCTCAGCCATACGGACAGCCCTACGGGCAGCCCCGGCCGCACCCGCAGCCCTACGGCGCTCCCCAGCAGCCGTACGGGCCGTACGGCTACGGGCCGCCGCCCAAGCGCGCGTGGGTCGTGCCGCTGCGGCCGGGCGCCAAGTACCACCACATGGCCCGTACGGACGCGCACAGCTGGTGGCGTCCGCTGGTCGGGTCGCTGGCCATCCTGGGCGGCGGGCTGATCGTGCTGATGGTGCTCGGCGTGGTCGCGATGATCATTGCCGCGCTGATCACGGGCGATGTCCCCGGCGAACCGGGAACCGGGGACACCATCCTCGGCCACGAGATCGCCGACCTCGGCTTCAACCTCGTCTCGCTGATCGTCTTCCTGCCGTTCGCGCTGCTGGTCCCGTGGCTGGTCCAGCAGCGGCGGCCGGGCACCGTGTCGTCGGTCGCCGGCCGGCTGCGCCGGCGCTGGCTGCTGGTCTGCGGCGGCCTCTCGCTCCTGTTCTGCGCCGTGTCGTTCGGTACGTCGCTGCTGGCGAGCCTGGCCGTGGACGATCCCGTCGCGGCGGACGAGCACTGGGTCGGCTGGAGCTCGTTCCTGATCGCGGCCGTCGTGATCATCTCGCTGGTGCCGTTCCAGGCCGCCGCCGAGGAGTACGTCTTCCGCGGCTGGCTGCTGCAGGCCATCGGGGCGTGCACGCTGGAGAACCTCCGCGGCCGCGTCGGGCGGGCGTTCAGCAAGGTCTTCCGGACGCCGTGGCCGGGGATCGCGGTCGGCTCCGCGCTGTTCATGGCGGGGCACGGCTACACCGGCTGGGGGATGCTCGACGTCTTCCTCTTCGGCGTGATCGCGGCCTGGCTCACGGTCCGCACCGGTGGCCTGGAGGCCGCCATCGCGCTGCACGTCTTCAACAACCTGATGGCCTTCCTGCTGCCGGCGGCCGTGGGGCAGCTCGACATCGAGCAGGGCTGGGTGCCGTGGCAGTACGTCATCGCCGACGTGGCGCCGATGCTCCTGTACGCGGCGGGCGTGGCCTGGCTGGCACGGCGGATGCGGATCCAGACCGTCGTGGCCGACCCGAACGCCGCCACCACGCCGGGAGACCCGGTGGACGCGGTGGACACCCCGGCGGAGCCGTCCCCGTCGTTCAGCCAGGGCCAGCAAGCAGGCCCCAACTGGTGAGGGCGCTGATGACACCGGGGGCCGTGGGAAGCGCGCGAAGCTCGTCCGGCGTGAGCCAGCGGGCGTCGGCGGCGTCGTCCCCGGCCGCCAGGACGCCGCCCTGGGCCGTCACCGCGTAGTCGTGGATCTCGTACGTCACCCCGCCCGCTCCGGGCGCCTCCACGGTGCCGACCAGCGGGCCCACGGCGACCACGAGACCGGTCTCCTCGCGCATCTCCCGTACGACGGCGGCCTCGTCGCTCTCGCCCGGCTCGACCCGCCCGCCCGGGACCGACCACGTTCCGGCCGCCGGGGCATGGCCCCGCTTGATCATCAGCAGCCGTCCGGACCCGTCCACGGCGATCCCGCCCACGCAGCGCACCCTCACCCCGCTATTTTGTCGCCCTTTTCCACCTGGTTGAGCTGGGGGATCTTGACGGGGCGCGGCCCCAGCACGCAGGGTTGGTAGCCATGAGGGCCGAGCCCACATGCCCACGTTGTGGTGGGCGGCTTAGCGCGCCCAGCCTTTGGTCGAGTGACTGGAGCTGCGGCGTGCACGGCGTCGTACTGCCGAGACAGCCGCCCAAGCGGCCCAGCGCCGACGGGCTCGCGGCGGTACTGCGCGAGGCCCGGGTACCGGTCTGGGTCCCCTGGCCGTTGCCGAAGGGCTGGCTGGTCACCGGATTCTGTACGGTCGGCGACGACCGCAGCGGTGCGCGTGCCTGCACGGTCGCCCTGAGCGGCCCGGCGGTGCTCAGCGGCGGTCCCGCCGACATGCTGCTGATCGCCGAGCAGCCGGGGACGGGCCTCGGGGCGTTCTACGCGGGCCTGGAGGGGACCGACCCCGGCGGCGCCTTCGACGGCAACCCGCCGCACGGCAAGCTCGACGTCCAGGGCCCGACCGCCACCAGCGGGCACTCGGTGCCGATGTGGTCGCTGCCGGCCGAGCCCGACCGCGCGGTCTACGTCGGCGAGGCGATGGGCGACTGGCTGTGGGTGGTCCTGTGGCCCGCCGAGGCCGGGGTCCTCATGCTGGAACGGCCGCATCTGCTCGACCTGCGCGAGCCCGGAATGGACCCCGATCTCCCGTACGGAGCGTTCAGTCCCCGCCTCCAGGAGTGAGCCGCCCCGCCCCCGCTCCTGGTAGGAACGAGGGATGCGCATCGATCTGCACACCCACAGCGACGCCTCCGACGGCACCCGGCCGCCGGCCGAGGTCGTCCGGCGCGCGCGGGAGGCCGGGCTCGACGTGCTCGCGCTCACCGACCACGACACGGTCGCGGGCTGGGACGAGGCCTGGGCCGCGCTGCCGGACGGCCTGACGCTCGTCCCGGGGATCGAGCTGTCCTGCCGGTACGACGGCCGCAGCCTGCATCTGCTCGGCTACCTGTTCGACCCGGACGCGCCAGGGCTGGCCGGCGAGCTGGCCCGGATCCGCGCGCACCGGCTGGACCGGGCGCGCAGCATGGTCGACCGGCTGCGCGCGCTGGGCGCGGACGTCACCTGGGAACGGGTACGGGAGCTGTCCGGCGGCGAGGTGGTCGGGCGTCCGCACGTCGCCCGGGCCATGGTCGAGGCCGGGGTGGTCGCGACCGTGGACGACGCGTTCACCCAGGACTGGATCGGCTCGGGCGGCCGCGCCCATGTCGGGCCGTACCCGCTGGATCCGGTACGGGCCGTACAGCTGGTCAGGGAGGCCGGCGGCGCCTGTGTGCTGGCCCATCCGCGGTCCCGGAAGCGCGGCTACGTCTTCGGCGACGAGGTGATCGAGGAACTGGCCGCGGCCGGACTCGCCGGAGTCGAGACCGATCATCCCGACCATGCGCCCGAGGACCGCGCCCGGTTGCGCGACGTCGCGGCGGCCCTGGGCCTGCTCATCACCGGCTCCAGCGACGACCACGGCGAGATGACCGGCGACCGGCTGGGGAGCGAGACCACGTCCCCGGAGGACTACGCGGCCCTGCTCGCCGCCGCTCCCGGAGGCGGCCGTCTTGGAAACAGGCCCGCATCGGCGGGCGCCGAAGGACTACGATCCTGCCGTTGACGGCGGAAGGACCGGAATGTCAGAAGTAGCGTCACTGCTGCCGGAGGACCCTCGGCGGATCGGCTCGTACGAGCTGCGCGGCCGGATCGGGCAGGGCGGCCAGGGTGTGGTCTACCTGGGCGCGAACGAATCCGGTCAGCAGGTCGCGGTGAAGCTGCTGCAGGCATCGCTCCGGGGGAACGACCCGGCCAGGGCACGCTTCGTCCGGGAGCTGTCGGTGGCCCGCCGGGTGGCCCGCTTCTGTACGGCCCAGGTCCTGGACGCCGACATCGACGGCGACCGCCCGTACATCGTCAGCGAGTACGTCGAGGGCCTCTCGCTCGCCCAGGTGGTGGCGGAGCGGGGCCCGCTGCCGGGGGCGCAGCTGGAGCGGCTCGCGATCGGTACCGCCACCGCGCTGGCCGCCATCCACCAGGCCGGGATCGTGCACCGCGACTTCAAGCCCGCCAACGTGCTGCTCGCCCAGGACGGCCCGCGCGTGATCGACTTCGGCGTGGCCAAGGCCCTGGACCCCGGCTCCACCGGCTCCAGCGCGGTCGTCGGCACGCCCTCGTACATGGCCCCCGAGCAAGTGGGCGCCGAGGCGGTCGGCCCGCGCGCCGACGTGTGGGCCTGGGGCGCCACGCTCGTGTACGCGGCGACCGGGCGCGCGCCGTTCGGCAACGACACCATCCCGGCCGTGATGGGCCGGATCCTGAACGCCCAGCCCGCCCTCGGTGACACTCCCGAACCGCTGCGCGAGCTGGTCCGCGTGGCGCTGGGCAAGGACGCCGAGACCCGGCCAACGGCCGCCGACCTGCTGATGCGCCTGATCGGGCACAGCGGCGAGCCCACCGAGATCATGGCCGAGGGTCGTACCCTCGCGGCCACCCGTGATGACGGCCCGCTGCTCCGGTCCCCGGTGCCGCCGCCCCCGGCGATGGGACCTCCGACGGCCGTGGAACCCCGTACGGCCGTGGCCCCGGCCTCCGGCGGCAGCCGCTGGCTGGCACCCGCCGCCGTCTCCGTCGTGGCGGTCCTCGTCGCGATCGGCGCCGTCTTCTGGGCCCTGAGCAAGGACTCCGGCACCAACGGGGTAACCCCGGGCGCCGGATCAGAGAGCAGCACCGCCGCCGGGAACGCCGGCCGGAGCACCCCCGCTTCATCCGCGCCCACCACCAAGCCGCCGACCGGCCCCCGCCTGATGGTCAGCCCGGTCGGCGACATCAAGGTGGAGGACAAGGGGTCGGTGAACGTGACGCTGACCGCCGAGGGCGGGACGGTCGAGTGGACGGCGCAGGTGACCAACGTGACCCTCAGCCGGTCCTTCGGCACGCTCAGATCCGGCCAGAGCGTTCAGATCAAGATCACTATCGCCGACCGGTACACCGGGCACGTCGATTTCGCCGCCGAGGGCACCCCTGGACAGCGGGTGAAGCTGAACACCGTTTGATCCGCCCACGCGGTCGCGGGCAGGCGATAGGGTGCGGGGCGTGGACGCGCGCATCGAACAGGTCGTGACGTCAGGGACGCTGACCCTGGACGACACCGAGTACGACGTCGAGAACAACACCTACATCGTCGGCGACGACGACGAGGTCATCGTGATCGATCCGGCGTATGACGCCGACGCCATCCTCAAGAAGGTCGGTGACCGCGAGGTCATGGCCGTCCTGCTGACCGACGGCAACGAGCACCACCTCAACGTGGTGCTCGAGGTGGCCGCGGCCGGCGAGGACGACGAGGAGAACTGGGCACCGATCGCGCTGCACCGCGCGGACCGGCTGCTCTGGCGCGATTACTTCGGCCGCCTCGCCAAGGAGGAGGACGACGAGGACGACGCCAAGGCGCTGAAGGCCGTGGAGCCCGACATCTGGCTGGAGGACGGCGGCGTGTTCGAGATCGCCGACACCCAGCTGGAGATCATGCACACCCCCGGGCACAGCCCGGGCGCGGTGTGCGTGATCAGCGAGCAGCTCGGAGTGCTGTTCTCCGGCGACACGCTGCACCGCAGCAAGCCGGGCTCGATCGGCGGTGCCTTCGAGGACCTGCGCAAGCAGCTCAACTCGATCGGGGCGCTGCTCACCCCGCTGCCCAAGGACCTGCGGGTGCTGCCGGGCCAGGGCGAGGAGACCACGACCGGCGAGGAGGACGCCCGCTGGGAGAGCTGGGGAGCGCTGGCCCGCGAGGGCGAGGACGGCTGATCCCCCGCGACGGAACGGACGGCTGAGTCATGGTCGCCGAGCAGCTGGGCCTGGAAGGCATGCCGCAGCGGCTGTACTCCTGCACGCCGTCGCGGCTGAACGCCTGGCTGGACTGCCCCCGGCGGTACCGGATGACCTATCTCGACCGGCCGTCGCCGCCCAAGGGCGCGCCCTGGGCGCACAACAGCGTGGGCTCCAGCGTGCACAACGCGCTGGCGGCCTGGTGGCGGCTGCCCGAGGCGGAGCGCTCGGTCGAGTCGGCCGGGACGCTGCTGGCCCGCGGCTGGCTGACCGATGGTTTTCGGGACGCCGCCCAGTCCGCCGAGTGGCGCGACCGGGCCCGGGAGATGGTCGAACGGTACGTCGCGCACCTCGATCCGGCCGACGAGCCGATCGGCGTCGAGCGCACCGTGGCGACCCGTACCGACCGGATCGCCGTGTCGGGCCGCATCGACCGGCTCGACATCCGCGGCTCCGAGCTGGTCGTGGTCGACTACAAGACCGGCCGGCACATCCTGACCTCCGACGACGCCCGCGGCTCGCTCCAGCTGGCCATCTACGCGATGGCCGCCGCCCGGGTGCTGCGCCGCCCGTGCCATCGCGTGGAGCTGCACCACCTGCCGTCCGGGGAGGTCGCGGTGTGGGAGCACACCGACGAGTCCCTCCAGCGGCACCTGCGGCGGGCCGAGCAGATCGCGGCCGAGGCCGGCGCCGCCGACGACGCGTACCGCAACCGGCTCAAGCCGCAGCCGCCGTCGCCACCCGCGCCGTCGAAACCCGGGTCGTCGAAACCCGGGTCGTCGAAGGTGCCGCGGCCCCGCCCCGGTGACGGCGCCCCCGTCGATCACGCCCCGTACGACGAGGTCTTCCCGCCGCGCCCGAGCAACCTGTGCTCGTACTGCGACTTCGCCCGGCACTGCCCCGAGGGCCTGCAGGCCGCCCCCCGCAAGGACCCCTGGGCGGCCCTCCCCACCGACTGACCGGCCTCGCCCCGAGCGGAGCGAGCCGGTGTCGCAGCACTCGCCATGGTCAGAATCCGATGGCCTCCCGGAGAAGCAGCACGGTGCCGCGCCCTGGACGGGGTTCCGCGTTGAGGATGAGCAGGCGGTTGACGGCGCTGGGCATCCCGTACACCGCCTGGGCGCGGGCGTTCTCCAGCGGGAGGGCGTGCTCCTCGACGCGGCGCAGCGCCGTGCTCAGGTCGGGCACCACCTTCTGCGCGCCGACGATCCAGACCGCGCGGGCGGCGCCGCCCGCGTCGGCGGGGAGCTGGCTGCCGCTGCCCGAGGCGAGAACGAGCGAGCCGGTCTCGGTGACCGCGGCGACGCTGTTGACGACGAATTCCGGGCCGGCGGTCAGCCTTCGGATCTCGTCGGCACCGGTGGCCCGGTCGATGGCCAGAACGCGCGGCCTGATGGCGTCGTACCGGCCGCCGGCGTTGATGTCCTCGTCGATGCCGGACAGCCTGAGGGTCTCGCTGGCCCCGGTGAGCACGCAGGCGCCCTCGGGGACCAGGTCCTTGACGCGGGCGCGCGCGGCCGCGGCGTCATCGAGGATCTCGGCGGCGAACCCGTTGGCGCGAAGTGCGGCGCCTGCCCGCTCCAGTCGTTCGGCCGATGCCGGGTGGGTGAAGGATGCGGCGTGTGCCGGGATGTTCCCGGACCCCCGCGCCGCATGGGGCGCCGTGCCCGCCAGCGGGGAGGTGTCGAGGTACCTGATCTCGTACACCCGTTCCGCGAACTTCCAGCCCTCCACGGTGCGCTGGTAGCGGTCGTGGTAGATGGCATAGTTCAGTCCCTGGCGTCCGTCGAGGGTGCGCGCGAGTTCTTGTATGTAGGCACGGCCGGTCGCGGTGTCGCCGTCGAGCAGGATCGTGCCGGGGTGTGTGGTCTGTACGAAGAAGTCCCACTGGCGCTGCAGCCGCTCGCCCCCGGTAATGATCTCTTCGCGGCCGACCAGCTCGGCGGGGATGTCGGGCATGCGCAGGGCACCGTCCGGTATGAACAGCGACGCCATGCGGAGCCGGTCGCGCATCATCGCCGCGTCGGTGAACTCGCCGCGCAGCGCCTCGATCTCGACGCGGTCCGCGATGGCCTGGAAGTCGTTCATCGAAGTCCCCTATCCGTCGTGTCGTCGTCCTCACCCGTACGACCGCGCAGCCCTTCGGATTGTGAGGCGGCACGTCGGCCTCACAATCCGAAGGGCTGTCTTGTCGTAACGGGTAGAGGCGCGGAAGCGAGCGAGGGAGACGGCCAGACCATGACCACCACAGCCGGGCCCGGCGACGAGCAGAGCGATCCGGGCCTCAGCGCGATCATGAGCGAGCGGCGCCGGCTGATCAATCTCGGCTACCGACTCCTGGGGTCACTCGCCGACGCGGAGGACGTCGTGCAGGAGACCTACGCCCGCTGGTACGCCATGTCCGCACGGGAGCAGCGGGCCATCGAGTCACCCGGCGCCTGGCTGGTGACGGTCGCCGGCCGCATCTGCCTGAACCTGCTCGGCTCGGCGCGGGCCAGGCGGGAGACGTACGTGGGCGACTGGATCCCGGAACCGCTGCCCGACCCCGCGGAGTGGATCACGGGGGGCTCCGGCGTCGGCGGGATCGACCCGGCCCATCGGGTCACCCTCGACGAGTCGGTGACGATGGCCTTCCTGGTCGTCCTCGATTCGATGACCCCGGCCGAGCGCGTCGCGTTCGTCCTGCACGACGTCTTCCGCTACCCCTTCGGCGAGGTCGCCGAGATCGTCGGCCGCACTCCGGCGGCGTGCCGCCAGCTGGCCTCGTCCGCCCGCCGTCGCGTCCGCACCGCGCGGACGCCGGCGGGCCCGACCGCCGGGCAGGCCGCCATCGTCAGCCGGTTCAGAACGGCATGGGAGGCCAAGGACATCGACGCCCTGATCAGCCTGCTCGACCCCGACGCCACCGCGACCGCCGACGGCGGCGGGCTGGCCGTCACCCACCTGCAGCCGATCGTGGGCGGTGAGCGGATCGCCCGCGCCTACGCCGAGATCGCCCGTGTGGCCGGCGACCGCACGACGTTCCGGGAGTGCACGGTCAACGGCCTGCCCGGCCTGGTGGCGCACCAGGACGGCACCATCGCGACCGTGTTCGCGTTCGAGATCGCGGGTGACCGGATCAGGCATATCTGGGCGGTGCGAAACCCCGAGAAGATCCGTCCCTGGCTGATCCAGCCCCCCACGTCAACGGGGTAGGTCAGGCGGAGATGAGGGCCTTGTCGGGCCAGCGGCGCGGGTCGCGCAGCCCGTACAGGCCGTGGCTGGTGTCGTAGCCCTCGGCGGCCAGCCCCTGCCGGGCACGTTCCAGCATCTCCCGCGTGTTCTTGGCGAACGCGTAGTCGTGGACCCGTTCCGGTACGGAGTTCATCGCCAGCCGGAACGAGCGCAGCGCGGCGGTGACGGCCGGCTGCGGTACCTCCGGCAGCGTCCCGTACATCTTCCGGGCCCAGTCCGGCAACGAGTAGTAGCAGAGCGCCCCGAACGGGAAGTAGCCCGGCTTGCCGGGCGCGAGGAACTTCAGGTTCTCCGGCATCGTCGGCCAGAGCAGGAACTTCACGGTGGCGGCGGCCTCCTCCGTGACCCGCAACTGCGGGCGCATGGAGGCCATGTACTCCTCCATCTCGCGGACGCTGCCCGGGACGTCCTCGGCGTGCAGGCCCACATGCGTCGCCGACTCGCGCTGCTCGTCGAGGTACCGGTCGGCCATCGCGTCCGTGAGCAGCAGCCCGGCCCGCCGCGCGGTCGTCAGGTACGAGTACACCTCCGCGCAGTGCACCCAGAGAAGCAGTTCGGGCTGGTCGAGCCGCTCCTTCTTGCCGGTGTCGTGGTTGAGGATCCGCAGGCTGCGGTGGATCGCGCGGACGCGGGCCGCCGCCGTCTCGACCTCTTCCTCACCGCCGAACGTGCACAGCCCGACGAAGTCGGAGGTGCGCTGGAGGCGCCCGAACGGGTCCTCCTGGAAGTTGCTGTTCTGCCAGACGCCCCACATGGCCATCGGGTGCAGGGCCTGGAACATGAGGCTACGCACGCCGCCGACCCACATGGACCGGTCGATGTGGACGCGCCAGGTGACGCTTTCGGGGGGCATGACGGTCGCGGGCATGCGGGGCACCTCGCCTTGAAGACAACACGGCACTCGTGAGACAAACTCAAGTAAGTGTGTCATTACACCGGCGTGCGCGCACCACCGGGCCCGCGTGAGCGACGTCACGCGGACCTGGACGGGTGCATCTCAGCGGGTCAGCGGGTGCTGCGTTCGGCTTGGTTCCAGAAGTCGGTGAGGGCGCTGGCCGTGGTCTCCGGGGCCTCCACGGCGGGGGAGTGTGCGGCGCCGGGGATGACCACCTTGGCGGCGTCGAGGCGTTCGGCCATGGCCGCCTGCACGGCGGGAGGCCAGGCGTCGTCGTTCTCGCCGTACAGGACCAGGATCCTGAGGTCGGCATCGTCGGCGATCTTGGCCAGCTCGTCCACCTGGTCGGGGGCCGAGGTCAGTTCGCCGCCCATCGCGACCAGGCCGGTCGGGCAGTTGGCCAGCGTGCGGGCCTTGAGGAAGCCGATGATCTTGGGGTGCAGGCCGTTGCGGAGCGCGTCCGGCTCCAGCCGGAGGGTCCAGATCTGCTCCAGCCCCACCACCGGGATGGCCTCGCACAGCGCCCGGGTGTTGTCGAACGACTTGCCGGCGATCGCGGCCGGGCCGGAGCCCATGATCGTGTACGAGGCGGGCAGCAGCCGCTCCGACAGGATCGCCTCCCGGGTGACCAGGCCGCCGAACGAGTGCCCGACCAGATGGACCGGATCGGGTCCGAGGGCGTCGGCCAGCGCGACGATGTCGGCGCCGAGCGCGGCCCGGGTGTAGTCGGCCGGGTCGTCGGAACCGGGCGTCTCGTACTGGCCGCGCTGGTCGACGGCCACGACCCGGCGCCCGGAGCGGGCGAGGGTCTGCAGCGCCGGCAGGAAGTCCTCCTTGCTGCCGGTGTAACCGGGGACCAGCAAGGCGGGACAGCGCTCGGGGACGCCCGAGCCGGGCAATGCCTCCAGCGCGGCGAAGCTACCGCGGGAGGTCTCGACCGACGTCCGGCGAACGCCGGGGGGCAGGGTCAGGAACCGGGGCGTACTCACAGGGTGCCACCCTACTCAATTCGTCCGCGAAGACACCGGTCAAGGTCCTTCGCTGGTAACGTCCGGGGCTGTGGAACGGGGGGTCGCGATCTCGGCGCATCGCCGCGACTCGGCGGGCCTAGCGGGCCTGCACGACGCGGCTGCGTCGGGGGCCGAGTACGTGGAGATCGATGTCCGCCGTACGTCCGACGGGGCGCTGGTCGTGCACCATGACGCCGCCGTCGCGGGGGTGCCGCTGAGCCGCTGCCCGTACCCGCGGCTGCGGGAGCTGGCGCCGCGGCCGGTACCGCTCGTGGCGGAGGCACTGGAGATCATCCGGGGCCGGGCCCGGGGCCATCTGGATCTCAAGGAGCGCGGCTGCGAGCACGAGGCGGTCGCGCTGGCGCTGGCGGCGTTCGGGCCGGACGGGTTCGTGGTGACGACCCGGGAGCCGGCCTCGATCGCGCAGATCAAGCGGCGCTTTCCCGAGGTGACCACCGCACTGTCGGTGGGGCGGGGTTTCTGGGAGCGGGGCGCCGCGGTCCGCGACTACGCCCCGCTACGCGCGATCCGCGAGTGCGGGGCCGACCTGGTGGCGATCAACCACCGGCTGGCGCGCGTCGGCGTGCTGGGCCGGTGCGCGCGCGCCGGTCTTCCCGCCATGGTCTGGACGGTCAACGCCGAGCCGCTGATGAGCCGCTTCCTCGCGGATCCGCGGGTCGCGGTGCTCATCACGGACTTTCCCGGAACGGCACTGCGGCTCCGGGGTTAGGGCCACGGTCACTGCGAGATCACGCGGAACGTGATCTCGCAGCGTGCGGATCAGGTGTTGAGCGAGCTTCCGGCCGGGGCGTCGCCCCCGGCGGAGGCCTGGCCGCCACGGGTACGGCGGCGGCTCCTGCTGCGCTTGCGCTCGGTCGCGACGGCACCGCCGGAACGGTCCTCGTCGGCGGCGGGCGCCGTCTTGGTGGCAGGTGCCTTGGTGACCGGCGCCGTGGTGGCGGGCTCGGCCTGGCCCTCGGTGGCTCCCGCTTCGACCGGGCGGCCGTTGCGGGTGCGGCTCCGGCTGCGCTTGCGCCGCTGGCGGGGGCGCTCGGGCTCGCTGTCGCGGTCGTGCTCGCGGTCATGCTCGCGGTCATGGCCGCGAGTCGGCTGCGACCGGGTCTTGCCGGTCTCGCCGATGTCCTCCAGCTCCTCGGCGTCCAGGCCGGCGCGCTCGCCGCGCTGCGCCTTGGGGAGCTTGCCGGTGGTGCCCGCCGGGATCCCCAGCACCGAGTAGAAGTGCTCGGAGGTGGAGTAGGTCTCCTCCGGGACGGCGCAGTCCATGCCCAGGGTGCTGTTGATCAGCTTCCAGCGGGTGAGGTCGGACCAGTCGACCAGCGTGACCGAGACGCCTTCCTTGCCGGCCCGGCCGGTACGGCCGATCCGGTGGATGTAGGTGTCGGCGCTGTCGGGGCACTCGTAGTTGACCACGTGGGTGACGTCGTCGACGTCCAGCCCGCGGGCCGCCACGTCGGTGGCCACCAGCACATCGATCTTGCCGTTGCGGAACGCGCGCAGTGCCCGTTCCCGCTGGCCCTGGCCGAGGTCGCCGTGCACGGCCGCGGCGGCGAAGCCGCGCGAGGCCAGATCGGCGGCGACCCTGTCGCAGGTCCGCTTGGTCTGGCAGAAGACCATGGTCAGCCCGCGGCCGTCGGCCTGCAGCAGCCGCGCCACCATCTCCGGCTTGTCCATCTGGTGGGCCTGCCAGACATGCTGGACGACCTGGGGAGTGGCCTCGGACTCGGTGTGCGACTCGGCCCGTACGTTGGTCGGACGGGTCAGGTAGCGGCGCGACAGCGACACGATCTCGCCCGGCATGGTGGCCGAGAAGAGCATGGTCTGGCGCTTGGCCGGGATCTGCTCGACGATCCGCTCGATGTCGGGCAGGAAGCCCAGGTCGAGCATCCGGTCGGCCTCGTCCAGCACCAGGATGCAGACCTGGGACAGGTCGAGGTGCTTCTGCTTGACCAGGTCGAGCAGTCGCCCGGGCGTGCCGACGACCACGTCGACGCCGTCGCGCAGCGCCGAGATCTGGGGCTCGTACGCGCGGCCGCCGTACACCGGCAGCACGCGGGTGCCGAGCTTGCCGCCGGCGACCACGAGGTCCTCGGTGACCTGGAGGGCCAGCTCACGGGTGGGGGCGACGACCAGGGCCTGGGGCCGCTTGCCGCCGTGCTCGATCCGCTGCAGCAGCGCCGCGCCGAAGGCGAGCGTCTTGCCGGTGCCGGTACGGGCCTGGCCGATGATGTCGTGCCCGCTCAGCGCGATCGGCAGAGCGAGCTCTTGGATGGGGAACGCGTCCACGATGCCCTCGGTGGCGAGGGCATCGGCTATCTCGGGTACGACCCCGAGTTCGCGAAAGGTAGTCAGGGCTTTCAGCCTCCAATATGCGGGGTCCTCACTCCCGGGCGGCGGCGCTCGTCACCCCGGTGCCGCGGCTTCGCGGCACGCCGGGTCGAGTGGGCCGCGCGCTCGCGCGGGAGGGACCAGCCGTCGATCAAGATTCCTTCGGCGACCGCAGTCAGGGGTTGAAAGCAGTCACGCGCTGTGGCTGCGTGCGGTCACACTCCGCAACGCAGTGTACCGACCGTGGCATGCGTACACCAATGGTCGATCTCTTATGAGAACACATTGCCCCGTACCGGCTATTCCCACTGCCGTTGGGGCTGGTGTATATGAGGTCGCTGAAGAGTAGCGGGCCGGGTGTCACGGGCGTGGCGCGGGGGTGGGCACCCGCCTATACAGGCGCGGCGGAGCCCGGAATCCCGTACGGCCACTGTCGGCCAACCGCGTGCATGATCATGACATTCTGGGATTCGCCGGGATCGTTTGCCGTACAGGAGCGGGCACGGAGGGTGGGACGCATGCGTTCGGGTGGGGCATCGACGGGGAGCGGGGTGCCGTCCGGAGGACGGCCGGTTGCGGCCGCGGGGGCGCGATGACCGGCCCGGAGCCCGCGCCCGGATGGCGGATCGGCGGGTTCACCGAGGTACGCGACCTCGGTACGGGGGCGCAGGGCCGGGTGGTGCTGGCCCGGCACGACGAGGGCGGCGGACCGGTCGCGATCAAGTACCTGGCCCGCAGGGACGGCGACGGCCGGG
The DNA here is from genome assembly GCF_044326315.1 of Actinomadura sp. 9N407. Classification (NCBI taxonomy): domain Bacteria; kingdom Bacillati; phylum Actinomycetota; class Actinomycetes; order Streptosporangiales; family Thermomonosporaceae; genus Actinomadura; species Actinomadura sp. 9N407. Next base: position 129,591 of record NZ_JBIRAW010000015.1, read on the forward strand.
CCGTCCAGGGGCTGCGTGACGAGGCGGCCATGCTCGCCCGGGTCACCGACCCGCATGTGGTGCGGGTCTACCGGTTCGTCACCGGGAGCCAGGGTGCCGCGCTGGTGATGGAGGCCGTGGACGGCGTCTCGCTCAAGCGGATGCTCGAGGAGAGCGGCGCGCTGGAGCCGGAGGCGGCGCTGGCGGTCCTGAAGGGCTCGCTGCTGGGACTGGCGGCGGCGCACGCGGCCGGTGTCGTCCATCGCGACTACAAGCCGGGCAACGTGGTGGTGCGGGCCGACGGGCTGAGCAAGCTGATCGACTTCGGGATCGCGGTGCTGTCGGGCGAGGGCTCGCGCTCGGGGACGCCCGCGTACATGGCACCCGAGCAGTGGAACGGCGAGCCCGCGTCCCCGGCCACGGACGTGTACGCGGCGACCTGCGTGTTCTTCGAGTGCGTCACGGGCCGCCGGCCGTACGTGGCCGACGGCGCCGCGGGCCTGATGTACCGGCATCTGAGCGTGGCCGTCCCGGTGGAGGCCGTACCGGAACGGCTGCGCGACCTGGTGGCGCGGGGGATGGCCAAGGAGCCCGGCGAGCGGCCGCCGGGCGCCGCCGCGTTCGTGACCGAACTGGAGGCGGCCGCGACGTCGGCGTACGGCCCGGACTGGGAACGGCGCGGCACCCGCGCGCTCGCGGTCGCGGCGGTGACGCTGGCCGCCCTCTTCCCGCTGGGCGCCGCAGCCCTCGGCTCCGGCGGGGCGGCGGTCGGCGTGAGTGCCGCCGGTGCCGCGAGCGCGGCCGGTGGAGCCGGGGCCGGAGCCGCAGGAGCGGGCGCCGGTGCCGGTGCCGCCAGCGGTGGTGTCCTGGCCGCGACCGGGGCCAAGGTCGCGGTGGCGGTCGGCGCGGCCACCGCCGTGGCGGCCGGAGGCGGGACGGCCGCGTACGTCGTGGCCGACCAGGACGATCCCGTCACCCGCCCGGTCGCCGCCGTCTCCACCATGAACACCACCACCGCGATCCCCGGACGGCCCAGCCTCCAGGTCCAGAACGCGCAGTTCGTCCAGCTGAGCGGCCTGGTGGACGACGGGCTCGTGCGGCGGGTCAACAGTGCCCTGCGCGCGCCGCTGGACCGCCGGATCGCCGCGTTCCGCACGTACATCGCGGGGAATCACACCGGTGCGGCCGTGCCGGGATGCGCCACCGTGGGGAGCAAGGCCACCGTCCGTTACAGCGGCCCCCGGCTGGTCTCGGTGTTCTACGCGTTCGAGACCAAGACCTGCTCGGTCGCCGACGAGGACATCGCGCCGAGGGAGACGGTCACCGTCGACCTGCGGACGGGGCGGGTGCTCGGCGCGGAGGACGTCTTCCGGGACCTGAGCGCGTCCGGGGTCGCCGCGATCGGGCGCCTGCTGCCCCCGGAGACCACCCAGGACCGGTACTGCCTGAGCGGGCCGCTCAAGCCCGCCGACCTGGAGCCCGATCCGCGCGGAGTGCCCGGCATCGCGACGGTGCAGGTGACGTTCACCAGGGAGAACGTCCAGCTCGAGTACGTCGTGCCGCACGCGGAATGCGGCCTCGGCGCGGTCTGGCCGGTGCCCTATGCCAAGATCATCGATCTGATCAAGCCCGAGGTGGCGGCGCTGCTGCCGGTGGCCTCCCCGAGCCCGGAACGGACATGAGCGAGAACTGGCGCGTCGACGGATTCACCGAGGTACGGGAGCTGGGCGCGGGGGCGCAGGGACGGGTCGTGCTGGCCCGGCACGCCACCGCCGGGACGCCCGTGGCGATCAAGTACCTGAGCCGGCGGGAGGAGGACGGCACCGCCATCGACCAGCTCAGGGAAGAAGCGGTCATGCTGGGCCGGGTCACCGACCCGCACGTGGTCCGGCTCTACCGGTTCGTGGCCGGAGAGCAGGGCGCCGCGCTGGTGATGGAGGCCGTGAACGGGGTCTCGCTCAAGGAACTGCTGACCCGGTACGGGGCGCTGGGGCCAGAGGCCGCGCTGACCGTACTGAAGGGCTCGCTGCTCGGCCTGGCCGCCGCCCATGAGGTCGGGGTCGTGCACCGCGACTACAAGCCCGCGAACGTGGTCGTTCAGGCCGACGGGCTCAGCAAGCTGATCGACTTCGGGATCGCGGGCTTCTCCGGCGAAGGGGCGCGTTCGGGGACGCCCGCGTACATGGCCCCCGAGCAGTGGAACGGCGAGCCCGCGTCCCCGGCCACCGATGTGTACGCGGCGACCTGCGTGTTCTTCGAGTGCGTCACGGGCCGCCGCCCGTACGAGGGCAAGGGCCTGGGCGTGCTGCGGGAGGGGCACCTCAACACGGCCCCGCCGGTGGAGGCCGTTCCCGGGCCGCTGCGGGCGCTCGTGGCGCGCGGGATGGCCAAGGCGGCGGAGCAGCGCCCGTACGGGGCCGCCGAGTTCGTCGCCGAGCTGGAGTCTGCCGCGACGGCCGCGTACGGGCCCGGCTGGGAGCAGCGCGGCGTGCGGGCCATGGCCGGCGCGGCGGTGGCGCTGGCGGCGCTGTTCCCGCTGATCGCCGCCGGGCTGATGCCCGCGGCCTCCGCCGGTGTCGCGGGCACCGCGGCGGCGGGCTCGGCCGCCGGGGCCGGAGCCGCCGGAGCTGGAGCTGGAGCCGCCGGGGCCGGAGCCGGGGCCGGAGCGGCCGGAGCCGGGGCCGCTGGGGCCGGAGGCGGCGCGGCGGCGGGCGGCGCGGGCGCGGGCGCGGCAAGCGGTGCCGGGGCGGCGGGCGGCGCGGGCGGCGTCGGGGCCGTGGCGGGTACGTCCGGCGGCGGGATCTTCGCCGCCGCCAGTACCAAGATCGTGGCGACGGTGGCCGCGACCACGCTCGCGGCGGGCGGGGCAGGCGCGTACGTCGTCGGGACCGGCGGCGGCGACGCACCGCCCGCAGCCGCCGCGCTGGTCCCGGTCAGCGCCAAGGTCGTGACCGCGAACCGGCCGGCGGGCGGCGGCTCGGCCGCGGCGTCGCAGCAGTACGTGACCATCAGCGGGCACCGCGACAACGCCGTCGAGAAGCGGATCAACGCCGCCCTGCGCGCCGCGTCCGACACGGGGCTGGCGAGCTACCGCAAGGAGTACGCGGGGCGGGAGGACGTCCAGGAGGTGCACTCCACCGCCCAGGTGACGCTCAGCACCAAGCGGCTGCTGTCGGTGTCCTACGGCTTCGGGGTCAGCCCCAAGCCGGGCTCGTTCGGCAACTGGGTGAAGAACTTCACCAGCGGCAGCACGGTCGTGATCGACCTGTCCAACGGCCGCACGCTCGGTGCCGCCGACCTCTTCAAGGCAACCACGTTCCAGCCCGCCGGATTGACCGCGCTGGCCGATGTGCTGAAGCGGGGCGACCGCTGCCTGCGGCCCGATGCGCCGTTCCTGGACGAGCCGCTCAAGCCGTTCCGGTTCAAGGCCACCGACCTGCACCGGCCCGGATCGGCGATCCAGGTGGACCTGCGGCCGAAGGAAGTGAACGTCGAGATCGCGGTGGAGAGGCTCGACATGACCATGAGCGGCCAGGTGTGCCAGACCGTCAGCGTCGCGTTCCCGGTGGGCGAGCTCGCGCGGTTCATGACGCCGCTGGTGGTGGACGAGATGAGGTCGGCCACCCCGACGCCGTCCCCGTCCGGCACGCCCTAGCCGTTCGTGCGGAGGCGTACGGAGACAGGGGAAGGCCCCCGCGTGCAGGGCGCGGGGGCCTTCGTCGTGGAGTCAGGGGGTAGGGGTCAGTGGGTTCAGTGGGTGTGGCGCTTGGCGCGCCAGCCCTTGCCGCCGCCACGGGTGTTCATCGCGGTCAGCGCGGCCACGCCGAGCGCGGCGATCACCACCGCGAAGACGATCGCGACGAGCGTGCTGGCACCGAGCGCGTCGGCCACCACGCCGCCGAGCAGCGCGCCGGCGATGCCGACGAGGATCGTCAGCAGGATTCCGATGGGGTTGCGGCCGGGGACGATCAGCCGGGCCACTGCCCCGACGACGGCCCCGACGACGATGAACCAGAGGATCGTCGTGAGCATGGTCGATCACCATCCGTTCTCGAGGGTCGCGTTTCCTGTCGGTGACCACGACCCGCGGTCGGCGATCGATATGCCCGTTCAGTCGGGTTCAAACCTGGAGGGGAGCCGATGCAGGTCAGGCGTACTGGCTGCCGCCGAAGCCGACCGTCCGGCCCTCCTCCTCGGTGATCTCCAGGTAGCCGACCCGGTCGGCGGGCACCACCACCCGGCCGCCGCGCTGGTCCTTGAGCACCAGGACGCCGCGTTCCTCGGCCAGCGCGTCGCCCAGCGCGCGCTGTACCTCCTCGGCGGTCTCCGCCGTCTCGACCACGAGCTCCTTGGGCACGAACTGGACGCCGATGCGAACCTGCACGGATGCTCCCTGTGTCCCTCGGGCCCCGCCACCCCCGGCGGGACGTCCGACTCCGATGGTCGCACGAAGATCGGCACGCGCGTCCGCGCGGGCGCTGCGCCGTGAGTGAACGCCGAGCCGTGCGTGAACGCGGCGTGCGTGAACGCGGCGCCGCGCGTGAACGCGGCGCCGTGGGCGAACAGGGTCAGGGGTTCATCGGGAAGCCCGAGATACCGCGCCAGGCGAGCCGGGCGATGATCTTCTCGGCGGTGTCCTTGGGGATGGCCCGGCGCTGCGAGAGCCAGTAGCGGGCGCTGACCTCGGCCATGCCGACCAGGCCCATGCCGAGCAGGTACGCCTCGTCGGTCGGGGCGTCGGTGTCCTCGGCGATCACGCGCGCGATCATCTCGGCGCACTGCTGGTTGGCCCGCTCGACCCGCGCGCGGACCGGGGCCACGTTGCGCAGGTCGGACTCGAAGACCAGCCGGTAGGCCTCGCCGTCGCCGGACACGAAGTCGTAGAAGGCGCCCATGCTGGCCTGCACGCGCAGCTTGTTGTCCGAGGTGGACTCCAGCGCGTCGCGGACGGTCTTCACCAGGCCCTCGGCGTGCTCGTCGAGCAGCGCCAGGTAGAGCTCGAGCTTGCCGGGGAAGTGCTGGTAGAGGACGGGCTTGCTGACGCCCGCCCGCTCGGCGATCTCGTCCATCGCCGCGGCGTGATAGCCCTGGGCGACGAACACCTCCTGGGCCGCGCCGAGCAGTTGCCTGCGGCGCGCCAGTCGCGGCAGTCGCGTGCCACGAGGGCGGGCGTCCGGGGTCGCGGTCACCACACTCTCCGATCACCGAATCAGTGCGACGGAAAGGGGTACCCGTCGCTGGGAACCAATCTGCTCATCCTACGCGCCGGTAACCTCGCGGGTCACCCACAACGCCGAGGCGATCGGCTGTGACGCGGCACAGCGGCCCGATCGGGACCGGATCGAGATCAGCGGTAGTCGTCCTCGTCGAGGTCGACCACCCGACCCTGCTCGGCCGCGTCGGCCTCGTTCGCGTCGAAGGGTACCTGCTGCGGCCACTCCAGGCGGCCGTCATCGTCACGGAGGGCGGTCCGCTGCTCGGCGGCGTCGGCCTCCGGGGCCTCCTCGCCCACCTCGTTCCCGGGCTCCTGGTCGGCTCGGTCCATCTCGCTCATCTGCGTCATCCTTCCCCGCGAGGCCGTGGCGGCGAGGTCGTACCCGGCCACCGCCCGGTCCATTCCCGCCGGTCCTCCTCGCCGGCCTCCGACCTGTTCACAGGGACGGCCGGTCCTCGTCCAGCAGCGGCGCGAGCAGGTCGCCGTGCTCGTCCACCCTGGCCAGCGCCTCGTCGGGCGTGAACCTCAGCCGGTCGGCGCCGTCGCAGGCCTCCAGTTCCTTCCAGGTGATCGGGGCGGAGATCGAGGGCGAATCGGCGGCCCGCAGCGAGTACGGGGCGACCGTCGTCTTGGCCGGGTTGTTCTGGCTCCAGTCGACGAAGATCTTCCCCTTGCGCAGCCGTCGCTCCATCTTGCTGACCACGAGGCCGGGATGCTCGGACTCCAGCCGCTGCGCGGCCTCCTTGGCGTACTCCGACGTCCGCGAGCTCTCCTTGATCGGCACGTACAGGTGCAGGCCCTTCTTGCCGCTCGTCTTCGGGTACGACTCCAGCCCGTCCGACGCCAGCAGATCGCGCAGCAGCCGGGCCACCTCGCACGCGTCCACGATCGTCGCGGGCGCGCCCGGGTCCAGGTCGAACACCATCAGGTCGGGGCTGTGCAGCTTGCCGCGCGGTCCCACCCTCCACTGCGGGACGTGCAGTTCCAGCGCCGCGAGGTTGGCGCACCACACCAGCGTCGGAAGATCGTCCACGACGATGAAGTCCAGATGGTCGCGGCCGGTGGAGCTGCCCGGGGTGGGGACCCGCGCGGTACGGACCCAGTCCGGCGTGTACGAGGGCGCGTTCTTCTCGAAGAACGAGCCGCCGTGCACCCCTTCGGGCCAGCGGATCCGGGTCGCGGGACGGTCCTTCAGATGCGGCAGCATCACCGGCGCCATCCGCACGTAGTAGTCGATGACCTCGCTCTTGGTGAACTCCGGGTACAGGTTCTTGTCGAGGTTGGAGAGCGCCAGATCGCGGCCTTCCACCTGGACGCTGGTCTTCTTAGGGCTCACGCGTCACCTCGAGTGGGTCCTTGTCGTCGCGCAGGCCGCGCCACGACGGGAAGCGCAGCCGGCCGTCCCTGGTCCGAACGCTGTAGGCGACCTCCCCGACGAGGCGCGGCTCAACCCATTGCGCGTCGCGGGCGAACTCGCGCGGTACGGGCTCGTCGTACGGGCTGACCGGGCGGCGCAGCGGCCATAGCGCCAGGTACAGCTCGTCCAGCGTCCGGTCGCTGAAGCCGGTGCCGACATGGCCGACGAAGCACAGCCGCCCCTTGCCGTCGTACTCGCCGAGCAGCAGCGACCCGACCCCGCCCTCGCGCCGGCCCTTGCCCGGCTTCCAGCCGCAGACCACGACCTCGCGGGTGAGGAAGTTCTTGACCTTGCGCCAGAACTCGACCCGCCGGCCCGGCCGGTAAACCGAGTCCAGCCGTTTGGCCATCAGGCCCTCAAGATGCTGCTCCTTGGTGAACTCCATCAGCTCGGCGACCTGCGCGGCGTCCCCGCCGTCCAGGAACGGCGGCACCTCGACCGGTCCCGTACCGGCCAGGTCCAGGTCCGCCAGCAGCGTCCGGCGGTCGATGTAGGGCATGTCGTGCAGCAGGTTCCCGTCCAGGTAGAGCAGGTCGAACACCACGTACCTGACCGGGACCTCGCGGATCAGCCGGGGGTCGGGGCGGGCGACGTGCATCCGGCGCTGCAGCCGCTCGAAGCTGGGGCGCCCGTCCTCGAACGCCACCACCTCGCCGTCCAGGATCACGTCGTGGTGCGGCAGCAGGTCCGAGAGGCCGGACAGCTCGGGGTAGCGTCCGGCCAGTTCGGTGGTGCGGCGCCCACTGGCCCGGACGCCGTCGGCGGACACGTAACTGATCACGCGGACGCCGTCCCACTTGAGCTCCAGCCCCCAGAGCTTGGTGTCGTCGGGGAGGTCTCCGGTGGCGGCCATCATGGGGCGTACGGGCCACGGCATGGTCATATCCGCGTCTTACCCTCCCCTCCGCTCGGAGAAAAAAGGATCAAGAGCGTCTTTCTGGCGTAAATCGCGCCCGGTTGCGACGCTAAGGAGCACAGGTGCCGGGGTAAGGACGGATCATGCGCAGTATCTGGAAGGGCGCGATCTCCTTCGGCCTGGTGACGATCCCGGTGAAGGTCTACTCCGCGACCGAGCAGCGGGACGTCTCCTTCCACCAGGTGCACCGGGAGGACGGCGGCCGGATCAAGTACAAGCGGGTCTGCTCCGTCGACGGCGAGGAGGTCCCGTACTCCGACATCGCCAAGGGCTTCGAGCTGCCCAGCGGCGAGATGGTCGTGCTCACCGACGAGGACTTCGCCGACCTCCCGCTGTCCAGCAGCCGGCGCATCGACGTCCTGCAGTTCGTCGAGCAGGACGAGGTGGACCCGATCTACTTCGCCAAGACGTACTACCTGGAGCCGGACGCGCAGGGCTCCAAGCCGTACGTGCTGCTGCGCGACGCGCTGGAGCAGTCCGACCAGGTCGCCATCGTCAAGGTGGCGCTGCGCCAGCGCGAGTCCCTCGCGACGCTGCGGGTCCGCGGCGGCGTCTTCGTCCTGGAGACCATGCTCTGGCCGGACGAGGTGCGCGCGCCCGACTTCCCGTTCCTGGAGGAGGACATCGAGATCCGCAAGCAGGAGCTCAGCATGGCCACCTCGCTGATCGAGAGCATGCAGGGGGAGTTCGATCCGTCCGACTACAAGGACGCCTACCGGGAGGCGCTGCAGGCCGTGATCGACGCCAAGATCGAGGGCCGCGAGGTCACCCGGCCCGAGCCGGAGGCCGAGGGGGAGCCGGCCGCCGACCTGCTGAGCGCGCTGCGCGCGAGCGTCGAGGCCGCCAAGAAGGACCGCGGCGAGAAGAAGCCCGCCGCCAAGAAGAAGGCACCGGCCAAGTCGTCCTCCGCCAAGTCGGGCCCGGCCAAATCCGGCCCGGCCAAGTCGTCTCCGGCCAAGAAGACCGAACCCAAGCCGCGCAGCCGCAAATCCGCCTAGCCCGCTCTGTTGACTCGTGGCGTGTTCGCCCTCCCACGGCCGCAGACAGGCGAACACGCCACGAGTCAACGGGGTGGGTGGGCGGCGAGCCGCCGCTGGCTCGCCGCCGGGTCACGCCTCGTTCAGGAGCCGAACGGGACGGTGGTGCAGAAGAGGCGGTCGCCCGCTTCCCCCGTCTGGTGGTCGGTGGGCTTGGCGTGCACGACCACCGAGCCCGCGGTGTCCTTAGCGATCTTCCACGGCACGACGGCCTTGGACGTCGCGCGGCCCTTCCGGTCGACCTTGATGTCGAGCCAGACCTCCTTCTCGCGCAGCGGCGTACCGGGCTTGGCGGCCGGGTTCTGGTAGTGGCCGCCGGCGGCGCCGGGCTTGGGCCCGCACGCGTTGCGGTGGACGTGGGCCCCGAAGCGCTTGCCCTTGGCGGACTTCGGCATGCCGGTCACCTTCAGGCGGACGGTCGTCTTGCCGTGCTCGGTACGGACGTGGACGTTCGTCTTCACCTTCTTGTACGCCTTGACGTAGGTGTTGGTCGGGCCGCTGGCCTTGACCCTGTGCGGCTCCGGGCACGCCTGCGCCGTGCCCGCGAGCAGGCCGAGCGCGAGCCCCGTGGTGGCGCAGGTGAGGACCGCGCGTCTGATCGTCGGCATGATGTCTCCCTCTCGTCGAGTGACGGACGGAACGATCATGCACACGGAACGTGATCAGCGCATCACTCGAACGGCGACAGGGACGGCCGCTTCGCCGAGATTTCATCTCCGGAAGACCGGCCGCGGAGACGGCGGCCGACCCAGGGGGCCAGATGGCCGCGCGCCCAGCGCACGTCGAACAGCAGCTGCGCGCCCCGGCTGAGCTCGGGCAGCGGGTCCAGTTCCGGTACGCGCCAGTCGCCGAGGCCGGGGACGCCGAGGGTCTCCAGCATGGCCAGCGCGACCCGGCGGTGGCCTTCGGGCCCCATGTGCAGGCGGTCCACGTCCCACATCCGCCAGTCGCGCAGGACGTCCATCGACCACTGGTCCACCACGTACGCGCCGTGCCGGACGGCGATGCCGCGCAGGTGCTCGTTGAAGACCGCGACGCGGCCGCGGGTCCGGCGGATCACGGCGCTGCCGACCGGGTCCACGCCCGTGAACAGCACCACGTCGGCGCCGGCGGCACGCAGCCGGGCCACCGCCTCGTTCATCCGCCCGGCCAGGACGTCGACGTCCGTGGCGGGGCGGAGCAGGTCGTTGCCGCCGCCCGAGAGCGACACCAGGTCGGGCTCCAGGGCGAGCCCCGCGGGCAGTTGCTCGTCGATGACCGCGTCCAGCAGGCGGCCGCGGATCGCGAGGTTGGCGTAGGCGAAGCCGCCGGTACGGGCGCTCAGCTCCGTCGCCACGCGGTCCGCCCAGCCCTGCCAGCCGCCGCCCGGGTAGGGGTCCCCGATCCCTTCGGTGAACGAGTCGCCGATCGCCACATATCGCGTCCATGCCATGCCCACCATGCTATTGACCTGCGGTGAATCACCCGAACAGGGGTGCGCCAGGCCAAGCCAGGCGCACCCCTGTTCGGGCGGTGCCGGTCCAGGTGCGGGTTCAGGTGCCGGCGGGCTCCAGCGGCCGTTCGGCCGGGACGTCGCTCTCGCGGATCCCGTACCGCCGGTGGACGCGGGCGAGCGGCCCGGGCGCCCACCAGTTGGCGCGGCCGAGCAGCCGCATGGTCGCCGGTACGAGCAGCGCCCGCACGATCGTCGCGTCCACCACGATCGCGATCACCATCCCGACCCCGGTCATCTTGATGAACGTGATCCCGGAGGTCGCGAACGCCCCGATCACCACCACGAACAGCAGCGCGGCACTGGTGATGATGGCGCCGGTGCGCTGCAGGCCGATCGCGACGGCCGGGGTGTTCTCGCCGGTCAGGTCGTACTGCTCGCGGACCCGGGAGAGCAGGAACACCTCGTAGTCCATCGAGATCCCGAACAGCATGGCCAGCATCAGGATCGGCATCGCGGGCGAGATGGAGCCGGTCGCGGTGAAGTCCAGCAGGCCGGACAGGTTGCCGTCCTGGAAGATCAGCACCACCGCGCCGAACGTGGCCGACAGCGACAGCAGGTTCATCAGGATCGCCTTGAGCGGCAGCACGATCGACCCGAACGCCAGGAAGAGCAGCACGAACGTGGCGAGCCCGACCGTGAGCGCCAGCCAGGGCAGCGTGCCGGCCAGGCTGTCGAGCTGGTCGACGACCTCGGCCGTGACGCCCCCGACGTAGACCTCGGCCCCCGCCGGCGGGGCCACGGCGCGGACGTCACGGACCAGGTCCCGGGCGGCGCCGGAGTTGGGGTCCGCCTCGTACAGCAGCGTGATGCGGGTGGTGTCGCCCTCGGCTCCGGTGGGAGCGGCACCGGTGATGCCCGGGACGGCGCGGAGCCGTTCGGTGAACGCGCCGATCCGGGCCCGGTCGGCGGTGCCGTCGGCGACGACGACGATCGGGCTGGTGGCGTTCCGGGTGAACTTCGACTCCAGCGTCTCCGCGACGACCCGCTGCTCGGTGCCGGCGGGCAGGACCTTGCCGTCCACTCCGCCCCAGTTGACGCCCAGGAACGGGGCGCCGAGAGCGAGCAGCAGCGCGACCGTGGCGACGGCGTAGATCAGCGGGCGGCGCATCACGCTGTGCGCCAGCCGGTACCACCAGCCGCTCTCGGACGGGCCGGTGCCGGCGCGCTTGCGGCGGCGGACCGGCAGGGCGTTGACCCGGTGGCCGAGGACGGCGAGCAGCGCGGGCAGTACGGTCAGCGCGCCGAGCATGCAGACGAGGACGGTCGCGATCCCGCCGTACCCCATCGAGACCAGGAAGTTCTGCTCGAACAGCAGCAGCCCGGCCAGCGACACCCCGACGGTGATCCCGGAGACCGCGACCGTACGGCCGGCGGTGGCCATCGTCGCGGCCAGCGCGTCCTCGGTGGACGAGGTACGCCCCAGCTCCTCCCGGAACCGGCTGACCACGAACAGCCCGTAGTCGATCGCCAGGCCCAGCCCGAGGAACGTGGTGATGTTGACCGCGAAGATCGATACGTCGGTCACGTAGGTCAGCAGGTGCAGCGCGGTGAACGAGCCGAGGATCGCCACCCCGCCGATCAGCAGCGGCAGGCTCGCCGCGACCGCGCCGCCGAAGATGACCAGCAGCAGGATCACCAGGATCGGCAGCGCCATGCTCTCGGCGCGGGCGATGTCGGCCGAGACCCGGTCGTTGATCGCCACCTCGGTGGGGATGGCGCCGCCGACCTCGGCGGTCAGCCCGCCGCCCACCTTGCCCAGATCGTCGCGGACGGCCTCGTACGCGCCGTCCCGCGCCTCGGCGTCGCCGGCCAGCCCCAGCACGGCGTACGTGCTGGTGCGGTCCTGGCTGACGAGCTGCGGCGACTTCGTCGTCCAGTACGTGGCGACGCTGCCGATCTCGCCGGCCGGCAGTGCGGCCAGCGCGCCCTCGACGGCGCTCCGGTATCCCGGGTCGTCGACGGTGCGGCCGTCGGCGGCGGTGTAGAGGATCACCACGTCGGCGTCGTCGCGGCCCAGTGCCTGGGTGGCGACCCGGGAGGCCCGGTCGCTGTCGCTGCCCGGCGTGTCGAACCCGCCGGCCGAGGTGAGCGCGCCGAACACCCCCGTACCCCACACGGCCCCGGCGATGATCGCGACCAGCGCGGCCGCGAGGACCGGCCGCCTCCGCCGGTACGTCCACCGGCCCCAGCTCTCGAACATGTCCGTTCTCCCCACTGAATCGCTACACACCGTCACGTCAGTGAACGGCGTTTACTTGCGAACAGTGTTAACTTTGCATACGGCGTTAGCTTTCGTCAACGGGGTGAATGGGGAATCATGCGGAGGCGGCCGGCCCGTGCAGATTGACGGGCAGGTGGGACGGGCCGGCGGACGTGCCGGCGGACGTGCCGGCGGACGAGGTGGAAGAGGGCGAGCGGTGGAAGAGGAGCGCGTGGTGAAGTCACGGCGTGACCGGCTGCGCGAGGCGACCGTCCGGGAGATCACCGGAACGGCCCGGCGGATCCTGGTCGAGCAGGGACCGCAGGCGGTGACGCTGCGGGCGATCGCCCGCGAGATGGGCATGACCGCCCCGGCCCTGTACCGCTACTTCGGCAGCCACGAGGAACTGCTGCGCCACCTGATCGCGGAGATCTTCGGCGAGCTCACCGACGCGCTGAGGGAGGGGCTGCACGCGCTCCCCGGGGGCGACATGAGCGCCAAGTTCCTGACGGCGGCCCGGACCTTCCGGCGCTGGGCGTTCGCGCACCGGCGGGAGTACGCGCTGGTGTTCGGCGCTCCGCTGCCGGGACTCGCCGTCCACGCCGACCACGGCGTGCAGGCCGACCTGGCCGAGGAGAACGCCCGGCAGTTCGGCTGGACGTTCCTGATGCTGTACCTGGAGCTGTGGCGCAAGCACCCGTTCCCCATCGCGGACGAGGAGGACATCGATCCGCGGCTGCGCGAGCAGCTCCGGCGCTACCGGGAGCTGGCGCTGGGCGGGTTGGACCTGCCGCTCGGGGTGCTCCAGGCGTTCCTGCAATGCTGGATGCGCCTGCAGGGGGCCGTCAGCCTGGAGGTCTTCGGGCATCTGGCGTTCGCCCTGGACGACGCCGAGCCGATGTTCGAGCTGATGCTCATCGAGATCGCGGCCGACCTCGGGCTGGAGTACGCGTCCCCGGCCTGCGCGCAGGCCGGGGACGCGACCCCTGGGGAACCTCGGCTCCCCGAGGAGCCTCGGCTACCTGGAGAACCTCAGTAGGAGGGCAGGCTCGGGTCGATCTGCTTGACCCAGGCCAGCACGCCGCCGCCCACGTGGACGGCGTCGGCGAAGCCGGCGTTCTTGACGACCGCCAGGGCCTCGGCGCTGCGCACGCCCGACTTGCAGTGCAGGACGATCTTCTTGTTCTGCGGCAGCCGCTCCAGCGCGCTGCCGTCCAGGAAGTCGCCCTTGGGGATCAGCGTGGCGCCCGGGATCGAGACGATCTCGTACTCGTTCGGCTCGCGCACGTCGATCAGGAAGATGTCGTCGCCGCGGTCCTGCATGGCCTTCAGCTCGGTGGCCGTGATCGTGGCGTCCTTCACCGCGTCGGCGGCCTCCTCGGAGACCGCGCCGCAGAACGCCTCGTAGTCGTCCATCAGGCCGGTCTGCGTCGGGTTCTTGCCGCACAGCGGGCACTCGGGGTCCTTGCGGACCTTGACCTGCCGGTACGTCATCTCCAGCGCGTCGTAGATCATCAGCCGGCCGACCAGCGGGTCGCCGATCCCGGCCAGCAGCTTGATCGCCTCGGTGGTCTGGATCGAGCCGACCGACGCGCACAGCACGCCGAGCACGCCGCCCTCGGCGCAGGAGGGGACCATCCCGGGGGGCGGGGGCTCGGGGTAGAGGCAGCGGTAGCAGGGACCGTGCTCGGCCCAGAACACCGACGCCTGGCCGTCGAACCGGTAGATCGAACCCCACACGTACGGCTTGCCGAGCAGCACCGCGGCGTCGTTCACCATGTAGCGGGTGGCGAAGTTGTCGGTGCCGTCCAGGATCAGGTCGTACTGGTTGAAGATGTCCATCACGTTGTCGTTGTCGAGCGCCGTGTTGTGCACCACGACGTCGATCAGCGGGTTGATCTCGCGGACCGTCTCGGCGGCCGACTCGGCCTTGGGCCTGCCCAGCGACGACTGGCGGTGGATGACCTGGCGCTGCAGGTTGGACTCGTCCACGATGTCGAAGTCGATGATGCCGAGGGTGCCCACGCCGGCCGCGGCCAGGTACATCAGCGCGGGGGAGCCGAGGCCGCCCGCGCCGACGCACAGGACCTTGGCATTCTTGAGCCGCTTCTGCCCGGCCATCCCGACATCGGGGATGATCAGATGCCGGGAGTAACGATTGACCTCGTCATGGGTGAGCTCCGCTGCGGGCTCGACCAGAGGTGGCAACGACACGGTGAGTGCTCCTGTGCTGACGCTCGGCTGGGGTTCAGGCGGCAGACGCCATCGGCTGCGCTTGCCTCTTCACGGCACAACCTTGCCATGCCGCCGGGCATTCCCCCCAGGTGAGGGCCACTCTGGGCGGGCGGCGCCGGTGCCGGGCCTTGACAGATCACCCTGACGACAGGGCGGAACGGGGCAAAGCACAGCTAATCTGTGCGGTTGTGGCGTTCATGCCCCCTCCCCCCATGCCGCCGGCCCCCTCGGGTCCTCCGGCGAATCCGGCCGGCGTCCCGCCGGCCGCCGCGGCCCCGCCCGCGACCGTGCTCGGCCTGCGCGGGCGCCAGTGGATGGTCGTCGCGGCCGCGCTCGCGTCCTGCTACCTGATGATGAGCGCCGTGGCGCTCACCGGCTCCTACGCCATGCTGAACCGCGAGCCCACCAACGCCGAGCTGCAGTGGGCCGCGAAGGCCGAGGTGGCGCGCCGCTGGCAGGTCTGGCCGTCCGGACGGATCTTCCCCGAGCGGGTGGCCTACACCGTGCGCCGGGAGAAGAGCGAGCTCGCCTCCCGGACCGGGATCGTGCCGCAGACCGGCTGCGACACGGCCGTCGACCCCGAGTACACCGCGGTGCTGCGCCGGCACGGCTGCCGCGCCATCCTGCGCGCCACGTACGCCGACCAGCTCCAGGGCATCGTGGTCACGGTCGGCGTGGTCGCGTTCCCGGACGAGTGGCGCGCCGACAAGGCGATGAGGGCGCTGCCCGGGACGCCGGACGAGGACCGGTCGGGCGGCGTACGGCCCGCGCTGCGCGCCTCGCCGTTCCCCGGTACGGCCTCCGCCCGGTTCACCGACGCCGCCCGGCAGGATCGAACCGTCACCCGGGAAGGCCCGTACGTCCTGCTGACCACCTCCGGGTACGCCGACGGCCGCCCGGCCGAGGCGATCACCAAGAAGCGTCCGGGCCGGCCGTTCGGTCTGGCGTCGGAGCTGGCCTTCGCCATCTCCAAGCCCCTCGCCACGCAGGCCCTGCCGGACTGCTCGAAACGCGAATGGCGGTGCTGACCCCGGTGCTGACGGTGCCGACAACGCGGACGGCTCGCAGGACGGCGAGCGGGGCCGTGGCCCTGCTGGCGCTGGCCGCCGCCGTCCTGGTCCCCGCCGCCCCCGTCCAGGCCGACGAGATCCGCGACCGGCAGCGGCCGATGATGCGGACGCTGGACCTGGAGACCGCGTGGAAGACCACCCGCGGCAAGGGCGTGACCGTGGCCGTCGTGGACTCCGGGACGGACCCGAAGCAGGCCGACCTGGCCGGCTCGGTCACCACCGGTCCCAACATGCTGGCCGACATCGACGGCGACAGCCGCCCGGCCCGGCTGCACGGGACCTCGATGGCCTCGCTCATCGCAGGGCACGGGCACGGGCCCGGCCGCCGGAACGGGATCATGGGCGTGGCCCCGCAGGCGCGCATCCTGGCCATCCGCGGCATCGGCGAGCCCGAGGACGCCTCCTACGCGCGCTTCCGCTCGTCGGAACGGGCCGAGGACGCGGTGGCGCGCGGCATCAAGTACGCCGCCGACAAGAACGCCGACGTCATCAACCTCTCGCTCGGCCACTACTCCGAGAGCCCGACGGAGCGCGAGGCCATCGCGTACGCCATCGGCAAGGGCGTCGTGGTCGTCGCGGCGGCCGGCAACGACGGCGACAAGAAGAGCCGGCTGGACGAGGACGGCTTCGCCGACTACACCTACCCCGCGTCCTACCCGGGCGTGATCGCGGTGGCCGCCACCGACGACGACCACCGGCGCGCCAAGTTCTCCAACGCCAACTACTCGGTACTGGTCTCGGCCCCCGGCGACGGCATCCCGTCCGCGGGCCCGGGCAGCGACTACTACATGTCCTCCGGGACGAGCGACTCCACCGCGCTGGTGTCCGGCATCGCCGCCCTCATCCGGTCGCGGCACCCGAAACTGCCTCCGACGCTGGTCGCCCAGGCGCTCGTGCAGAGCACCCGGTACGCGCCCGGCAAGACCTACGACGAGCAGGTCGGCTTCGGCGAGGTCAACGCCGCCCGCGCGCTCACCGCGGCGGACGCCCTGACCAAGCCGCGTGCCGGGGCCGCGGGCAAGTCCGCCGGGCAGCGCTTCGGTACCGGCGACACCGGGCCGGTAGACGTGATCGAACATCCCGCCTGGATGAGCGCCGTCGCCGCCGTCGTCACGACCGCGGGCATCGCCGGCACCGTGACGGCACTCCTCATCTGGATCACGCTTGCGCGCCGCAATCCCCGGCGCGCGCGGCCCGCGTTCGCCGGAATTCCCGCCGGCGCGGGGCCACCGCCGCCGCGCTCGGCTCCGGACTCTTGGACGCCGCCGCGCGCGGCTCCGGACCACTGGACGCCGCCGGGATCGGGTGCGGGCCCGCCTCCCCGGACCTCCCGGGACCTCCGCGTCCAGCCGCCCGCGGAGCCTCCGCAGGGCTGGGGACCGCCGCCGGATCCGCGCGAGCCGTACTGACCCCGGTTCGGCTACGCTCCGCTCGTGGCGCGCGCCGAGACGTCCCTCCCGGAAGAGGACCTGGACGAGCACGTCCGGCCCGGTCCCCGTACCGTCGTCGTGGTGGTCCTCGCCATCGCCTGCCTGGCGATCCTCATGATCGCGGGGACCCGGATGGTCGCCGAGCTGACCCGCGATCCCACCCCGGCCGAACGCCAGGCCGCGCGGACGCGGGAGATCGCACGCCGTCACCTGGTGTGGCCCGCCGGACAGATCTTTCCCGCCGAGCTGCGATACACCCATGACGTCGGGTCCACGGAAACGGCCCGCCGGGTGGGGATCGACAGCGGTACCGAGTGCGCGCGCGCCGTGGACGACAGGCTCCGCGCCTCGCTGACGGTACGCGGATGCCAGGCCGTGCTCCGGGCCACCTATCTCGACCAGTTGCAAGGGATCGCCGTAACGGTGGGCGTGGTCGTGTTCCTAGAGGAGAAGCAGGCGCGCGACGCGGCGGCCTGGTTCCCGGCACAGAGTCCTGCCCCGGGGCTGCGCGCGCTGGCCTTCCCCGACTCGGTGACCGCCCGCTTCACGGACGCGGTACGGCAGACGGCGGCCGTACGGCAGCGCGGCCCCTACGTCGTGGCCGCCACGGCCGGGTACGCCGACGGGCGTCCCGCGGTCGCCAAGCGTGACCGGCAGGCGGAACCGGCCGCACTCGCCGCCCAGCTCGCCGACCGCGTCCTCGGCCCCCTCGCCGCGCCCGCCGCGATCCGCTGCGACGCCCGGGAGTGGTCGTGCTGAGGACGGCCCGCCTGATCGCGGCGATCGCCCTGGCGCTGCTGCTCGCCCCTCCGGCCCCCGCCAGGGCCGATCAGGTACGGAACACGATGTCGCCCGTACTGGAGTCCATCAACGTGCCGCGCGCCTGGACGCTGTCGCGCGGCAGTGGCGTCACCGTCGCCGTCCTGGACTCCGGCGTCGACCCCGAGCAGGCCGACCTCACCGGCTCCGTCACCGAGGGCCCCGACTACACGGTCGGGGCCAACCCGCCGGGCGTCGCGCCCAAGCGCCTGCACGGCACCAACATGGCGTCGATCATCGCCGGACACGGGCACGGCTTCGGCGGCCGGGACGGGCTGATGGGCGTCGCTCCCGAGGCGCGCGTGCTGGCCCTGCGCGTCATCCTGGAACGTGACGAGCGCGGCTTCGACGCCTTCAACGGCGAGGAGCGCTACGAGGGCACGATCGCCAAGGGCGTCCGGTACGCGGCCGACCACGGCGCCGACGTGATCAACCTGTCGCTGGGCCGGTCGTACCCGACCAAGGCCGAACGGGCGGCCGTCGCGTACGCGATCGGCCGGAACGTGGTCGTGGTCGCGGCGGCGGGCAACGGCGGCGAGAGCCGCGAGCGGAACCGCCGGCCCGCGTACTCGTACCCGGCCTCGTTCCCCGGCGTCATCTCGGTCGCGGCCGTCGACGCCCAGGGCGCGCACGCCGGGTTCTCCAACCGGAACCCGGCGGTGGTGGTGTCCGCGCCGGGCGTCCGGATCCTCGGCGCCGGGCCCGGCGGCGGCTACTGGGTCGGGGACGGCACCAGCCCGGCCACCGCGTTCGTGTCGGGCGTGGCGGCGCTGGTCAGGTCCCGGCACCGGGGACTCGCGCCCGCGCTGGTCACGCAGGCGATCGTGGCCAGCACCCAGGCCCGTCCCGCCCGCGGCTACGACCTCGGCGTCGGCTTCGGCCGGGTGGACGCCCACGGCGCCCTCGCCGAGGCGGACAGGCTCGCCGGCGCCCGCGTCCGCGACCTGGGCCTCTCCCCGCGCGAGCGGTTCGGGGACGAGTCAGGCGGCGAGCAGGCGCGCCCGGTCACGGTCGTGTACCGCAACCGGTGGCTGCTCGGGGCCTGCGTCGTCCTCTGCGTGCTGGCCGCTTCCGGACTCGCCACCGTGATCTTGATGAGACGCGATGCCAGTTGGATCTGGCAACGTGCCCCCGATTCCTAGACCCCCGCTCATCGCGGTGATCGCTGCGGCCGTGCTCGGCCTGGCCGCCGTCGCCGGTGGCGTGTCCGCCATCGCGTACGACCTCACCCGAGAGCCCACCGAGGCCGAGAAGAAGACCGCGGCCAAGATCGAGTCCAGCACCCGCTGGCGCGGACTGAAGGCCGCCGAGATCTTCCCCGCCCGCTTCGACCAGCGTGCGAGCGAAGAGTCCACCCCTGGCGTCCTCTGGAGCGGCGTGCGCGCCGGGATCGCCCCGGAGTCGTCCTGCGAAGCGGCCTTCGACGCCCCCATGGCCAAGATCCTGGCCGAGCACGGGTGCCGCGCCACGTTGCGCGCCACCTACGTCGACGGCTCCGGGACGCTGGTGGCGACGTTCGGCATAGCGGTGCTGCCCGACGCCGACCGGGCCATGAAGGCGGAGGCCGCGCTCAGCTCCAAGGCGGTCAAGGAGAAGTACGGGGTCCGTGCGGTGTCGTTCCCCGGAACGGTCACCGCGCCGTTCGACGACCACCGGCGCCAGGCCTTCGACCTCACGTCCAACACCACGCCGTACCTGTTCTTCCGCTCCAGCGGCTGGCTCGCCGACAGGGGAGATCCCGAACAGGCGAACACCGTCGAGACGTTCCGGTTCGCCGAGACCACGATGCAGAAGATCATGACGCCCTTCCTGCCCGGCGGCGACGTCTGCGGGAAGCGAGGTGTCCGATGCTGATCCGGCGCTGTGCGGGGCTCGCCGTCGCGACCCTGCTGCTCGGCCTCCTGCCGCCGCTGTCGGCGGACGCGGCCCACGCGGCCGCGCCCGGCGACTGGCTGCTGCGCTTCGCGGCCGACTTCGTGAAGGGAGGCGAGGTCAACCGGGGTGAGGACGTGAAGATCGCACTGCTCTCCGACGGTGTGGATCCCGGAGTGCGGACGCTGAAGGGGGCCCTGGAGAAGGGCCGCGACTTCGTCGGCACGCCGCGTCCCAAGCGGGAGATGGGCACGCTGATGGCCTCACTGATCGTCGGCAGTGGCCCGACGGCGGACGCGCCGCTCGGTGTACGGGGCCTGGCGTCCGGTGCGACGCTGCTGCCCGTACGGGTCTATGCCACGCCGGACGAGCCGGGCGGGCGCGACTGGCTGGAGAAGAACGGAAACGGCTGGGGAAAGGCGATCGGCAGGGGCATCCGCTATGCCGCCGACCAGGGAGCCGAGGTCATCGCCGTGGAGGCGGTGCACTTCGCGTGGAACAGTACCGATGACCAGCCCGAATACCTGCTGGCCGCGGTCGCCCACGCGCAGCGCAAGGACGCGGTGATCGTGGCCGTCAACGCGACGTCCGGCGCGCCCCGCGGGGTCCGGCCGGGCGATCCGGTCTTCCCGGCCGCCGCGCCGGGGGTCATCGGCGTCGGGGCGGCCACGGCGAAGGGTCGGCGGGACAAGAAGCACACCGTGAAGAGCTCGGCGGTGCTCCTGTCCGCTCCCGGAATCAAGATCCCATCGACCGGTCCGGACGGCCGACTGTGGACGTACTGGGGCGGCCCGGCGGCGATGAGCTGGGTGACGGCCGCGGCGGCGATGGTCAGGTCGGAGTATCCGAAGCTCACCGCCGCCCAGGTCACCCAGGCACTCACCACCTCGGCCCGGCATCCGGACGGCAAGGGACGCTACGACACCGATCTCGGCTACGGGTATCTCAACGCGAAGGGTGCGCTCGACGCGGCGGGCAAGCTGTCCGAGCTGCCCGTGCCGCCCGTGGTGGCGAAGGCGGTCGTGAAGGACGGCGCGCACTTCGGGGAGCCGCGTGGCACCGTCCGGGCCGTCCCGTACAACCCGTTCATCCTGGGCGGCTTCGGCGCGCTGACGCTCGCCGGGCTGGCCGCGATCCTGCTCGCCGTGTGGATGGCGGTGAGGCGGCGGCGGTACCTGGCCGGCCCCGCAGTGGCGGAGCCGGAGACCCTCGCGCCAGAATCGTCCGGTGCAGACAGCCCCTGACGATTACGCCGAAGCGGTCCTGGACGCGGTCGAGCGGATCCCGCCCGGCCGCGTCCTCGCGTACGGCGACGTGGCGGAACTGGTGGGGACGGGCGGGCCGCGCCAGGTCGGCCGGGTGATGTCGCTGTACGGCGGTGCGGTGCCGTGGTGGCGGGTGGTCCGCGCCGACGGCCGCCCGCCCCAAGGTCTCGACGTCGAAGCCCTGGCGGAGTACCGCGTCGAGGGAACCCCCCTCCGCCCCGACGGCCGCCGCGTCGACATGCGCCGAGCCCGCTGGGACGGCCCACCCCCACGTTGACTCGTGGCGTGTTCGCCTGTTCGCAGCGCTGGGAATGGCGAACACGCCACGAGTCAACCGAGGGGGGAGGCGGGCTTGCGGTGGAGGGTGAAGGCCACCGCGATCACGATGACCACGATGACCGGGCCGATCGCGGCGGCCAGTACGGGGGCGGGACCCATCAGGACGCCGCCCGCCGCCGCGCCGGCGGTGAGGCCGCCGATGACGGCGGTGCGGACGCCGGCGGACGCCGACGAGCCGATCGAGAGCGAGCCCATCATCGAGGTGAGCGTCCCGGTCACGAACGTGGTGGTGATGCCGTCGGCCGCCAGCGTGCGCGCGGCGGCGGTCTGGACGCCCATCGCGGCCGAGGACAGCGCGATGAGGACGAGCAGCGTGGCGGCCTCCGGGCGGGCGCCCGTGGCGGCCCAGCCGACCAGGAACAGCACCTGCAGCACCAGGTCGGCGGCCAGCGCGCGGGTCACTCCGGGCGGCCAGAGCCGGGACGGGTCGCCGCGTCCGGCCATCCGGAAGCCGAGCAGCAGGCCGAGCGCGAAGGCGAGTGTGGCGACGCCGCAGCGGGCCAGGTCGGCGCCGTTCGCCTCGCCGGCGGCCAGGCCGAACAGCACGATGTTGCCGGTCATGTTGGCCGTGAACACCTGGTGCATGCCCAGGAAGCCGATGATGTCGATGACGCCGGCGCCGAAGGTCAGCGCCACCAGCAGGAGCGTGCGGGTCCGGCGGCCGGGGGACGGGACCGGCCCGGCCTTGGCGGGCCGGGCCGATTCTGTGGTCGTGCTCACCCTGCTCCTCAGTAGATGACGATTCCGACCAGCGTCGAGATGACGAGGCCGGCGATGACGGGCACGAACGAGCGGCGGACCAGCTCCAGCGCGGGTACCCGGGCGAACCCGGCGACCGCGAGCAGCGAGGACCAGGCGATCAGCACGCCGCCGCCGGTCCAGACCGAGCCCATCTGCCCGATCGCGGCCAGCAGCGCGGGGTCGGTGCCGGCGGCCGGGCCGAGCGAGCCGGCCAGCGAGCCGGTCAGCGGCAGCCCGGAGAAGCCCGAGCCGTCCAGGCCGGTGATCATGCCGACCAGCAGCAGCCCGAACCCGACGATGAGCCCGTTGTCGGGGATCACGTGCTCGATCTCGGTGACCAGCTCGAACAGGAAGCCGGGTGCCTCGACGCCCTCGCCGAGCGCCATGATCTTGCCGGCGAAGTCGGCGTTGCCGATGAAGAAGAAGCCGGCGATCGGGATCACCACGCCCATCGCCTTCATCGAGAAGACCAGGCCGTCCACGATGTGGTCGGCGCAGGTGTCCAGGCAGCGGGCGCCGTCCCGCGACACCGCCGCCGCGATGAGCAGCAGTACGGTCACGCCGCCGACCACGGCCGCGGCGTCGCCGCCGACGACCTCTGGCACCAGGTCGGTGAACTTGCCGAGCATCATGTAGACGACCAGCCCGGCCAGCGTCGCCGGGACGATGACCGCGAACGCCTTGGACCGCCGCACGATGCGGCCGCCGTCCTCGTCGCCGCCGCCTTCGCCGGTCTCGCCACTCTCGCCACCGCCGCCGGCCGTCCTGGTGCTCAGCGCGATGTCGGCCATCACGTCCCGGCGCGGTGCCTCCCTGTCGGGTACGGAGTCGAGTACGGACGTGGAACCGCCGCCGGCCGCGGCGCCGACCGGTTCGGCCGACCCCTTCCGTACGGACAGGAAGCGGCGCCGTACCCGCGCGGTCGTCTCCTCGGTGCCGGCCTCCCAGCGGACCAGGTGCTGGAGATCGGGCTCGCGCATCTCGCGGCGGCTCATCAGGTAGGCGATCACGAGCGCGACCGCGCCCGTGATCAGGGACAGCACCATGGCGCGGTCGGCCACGGCGGTCGTGCTGACGCCCGCCGCCTTGGCCGACAGGCCGGGCGCGACCTGGATGACGTAGTCGCTGGACAGGGCCATGCCCTGGCCGGCGATCGCGATCGCCATGCCGGCGGCGATCGGCCGCAGCCCGGCGGAGATCGCGGCCGGCAGCAGGATGGCGCCGATCAGCGGTACCGCGGGAGTGGGCCAGAAGAACAGGCTGATGACGTAGGTCATGCCGGCGATCACCCAGAACGCCGAGTGGCCGGTGCGCATCACGTGCCGGAACGGCTCGACCATCCGGCGGTCGGCGCCCAGCGCGCGCAGCGCGCCGAGCAGCGCCGTCACCAGCGCGATGATCAGGAAGATGCTGAACAGTTCCGTGGCCGCCGTGAGGCTGGCGTTGAAGACCGACTGGAGCGCCCGGACGGGACTTCCGTCATAGGCCAGCGCGGTGCAGAAGGTGGCCGCGATCGCGGGGATCACGACGTTCTTGCGAGCGATCATGGCCGCGATGATGACCACGATTCCGGACAGAAAGACCCAGTGGGCGGCGCCGATTTGCACGCCACCACCTCCTTGTCGACCTCGTGGGGGACGAGTCGAGGCTCGCGAGTGGATGCAGAGAATCTGCTGGATCGCTCGCTGGTGAACAATGAGGAACGTGCACAGCCGGGTCATGGTCGTTTTGTGCACCGTGCAGGGTGGGCCGCCCCGGGAACGGACGGCGCGGGCCGGGGCGGCGCCTGGTGTGCGGACTGCCCAAGGATCACCTCCGATCTTCGGCATTGCGTCCATGTCGGGTGCGCGGGCCCGGCATCGAGACTGTGGTCATGCCAGCAGAACCAGCAGCATTCCTGACCGGGGAGTTCGGATGCCAGGGGCGCGGCCCGACAGTCGGAACCCGCGGGATGGTCGCCTCAAGCCATCCGGCGGTGAGCCGCGCCGGGGTGGCCGTCCTGGAGGCGGGCGGCAACGCCGCCGACGCGGCGCTGGCGATGGCGGCGCTGTCCTGGCTCGCGCTGCCGGGCCAGTGCGGAATCGGCGGCGACGCGTTCGCCCTGGTCCGCCGGCCTGACGGTACGGTCACCTCGTTCGGCGGCAGCGGCTTCGGCCCGGACGGCGGCGAGCCCGGCTTCTACCGGGACCGCGGGCTGGCGGCCGTACCGCTGGAGGGCCCGCTGGCCGTCGCCGTACCGGGTGCGATCGCCGCCCTGGCCGCCCTGCACGCCGACGCGGCGACCTGGGACCTGCCGCGCCTGTGGGCGCCGGCCGCCGAGACCGCCGAACGCGGCATGCCCTGCACGTACAAGACCCGGGACGACATCCTCGAACGCCGCGCCGCGCTGTCCCGCGACCCGGGAACGGCCGGCGTCTACCTGCCCGGCGGGAACGTGCCACGGGTCGGTACGCCGCTGCGGCAGGCCGAGCTCGCCGCGACGCTGCGCCGCCTGGCCGCCGACCCGGCCTCGTTCTACACCGGTGACCTGGCCGAACGGGCCGTGGCCGCGCTCACGGGCGGCGGCGCCCCGTTCAGCGGGGACGAGTGGACCGCATCGGGCGAGGCTCTGGTCGGGGACAGTGTGACCTGCCGCTACCAGGGCGCCACGATCCACCAGACCCCGCTGCCCACGCCCGGCTGGATGGCGCTCCAGCAGGCCTGCCTGAACGACGGGCGGCTGGCGGAGCTGCCCTGGCTGTCGGCCGAGTCGGTGCACTGGTCGGCCGAGGCGGCGCGGCTGGCGTTCGCCGACCGGTACGCGGGCTGCGGCTCCGACAACGACCACTGGAAGGGCCTGCTCGCCCCGGCCGCGATCGCCGCCGCCCGCGAACGGATCGCCGCCGGCGACCTCCCCGCGCCCGCGACCCCCGCCGTCGCGATCGACAGCGACACGACGTCGATGGTCGTGGTGGACGGCGACGGCATGGCGGTGAACCTGATCCACTCGCTGGCCTTCACGTTCGGTGCGCGGATCACCGTGCCCGGCACCGGGGTCGTGCTCAACAACCGGCTCGGCCGCGGCGCGTACCTCGTCGACGGCCATCCCAACGAGGTACGCCCGCGCCGTCGCCCGCTGCACACCCTCAACGCCTGGCTGGTCACCGACGACGCGGGACGCCTGCGGCACGTCGGCAACACCCCCGGCGGCGACGGCCAGGTCCAGTGGAACACCCAGCTCGTCTCACACCTGCTCGACCACGGCCTCGACCCGGCGACCGCCGTCGCCGCGCCGCGCTTCACCGTCCATCCCGGCAGCGACGCCGACACGATCGGGCATCCGCCGGAGCTGCGCGTCGAATCCCGGCTCGGCCCCGCCCGCCTGGAGGCACTGCGCGACCTCGGCCACGCGGTCACCGTGCAGGGGCCGTGGGCGGCGGGCGGCAGCGCCCAGATCATCTCGGTCGACGAGGAGACGGGCGCGCTGCTCGGTGCCTCCGACCCGCGCCAGGACGGGGTGGCCCTCAGTGTCTGAGCCACCAGTGTCCGAGCCACCAGTGTCCGAACTGCCCGATGCGCCGAAACCGCAGGGCGCGTACGTACCCGCCGTCATCGCCCCGTACGGTCCGGACCTCGCCCTCGTCACCAGCGCGAGCATGACGCCGCGCCGCGACGGGACCCTCACCGTGACCGGGCTCGTCGGCCGCGAGGTCGACATCGCCACCGCGCGCGACGCCGCCGGACTGGCGGCCCGCAACGCGGTCGCCGCCGTCGCCGGGGCCGCGGGCGGCGTGGACCTGATCCGCACCTGGCTGCGGATGACCGTGTACGTCGCGTGCGCGGACGGCGTCACCGAACTGTCGGCCGTCGCCGACGGCGCCTCGGCCGCACTCGCGGCGCTGACCCCGGACGCGCGGCTTCCCGCGCGCAGCGCCATCGGCGTACGGGCGCTGCCCGGCGGCGCCCCCGTCGAAGTCGAGCTCACCGCACTGACCGCCCTCGCCGCCACGACCCAGCAGGAGGACCGCTGACCATGCAGACCGGACCGCAGAACGGGCTCAACCTCATCGCGGGGGAGTGGGTACCGGCCGCAGGCGGGCGCACCTTCGCCCGCCGCAACCCGGCCGACCGCGCCGACCTCATCGGCGAGTTCCCCGAGTCGTCGGCGGCGGACATGGCCGCCGCGATCGCCGGTGTTCAGGAAGGCGCGGCCGAGTGGGGCGCCGTGCCCGCCGAACGCCGCGCCGCCGTCCTGGAGGCCGCCGCGGACTGGCTGGAGGAACGGGCCGAGCAGCTCACGGTCGAGCTCGTACGGGAAGAGGGCAAGACCCGCGCCGAGGCGGCCATCGAGACGAGCCGTACCCCCAAGAACCTGCGCTTCTACGCGGGCGAGGCGCTCCGCATCACCGGTACGAGCCATCCCGCCGACGACGGCGGCCTGGTCTACACGCGCCGCGAGCCGGTCGGTGTGGTCGGGGCGATCACGCCGTGGAACTTCCCGCTGAACATCCCGTCCCGCAAGCTCGGTCCCGCGCTCGCAGCCGGAAACGGCGTCGTCTTCAAGCCGTCACCGGTCACCCCGCTGCTCGCCCAGCGGCTCGTCGAGGCGCTGCTGGCCGGTGGCCTGCCGCCGAAAGCGATCGCGCTGGTGCACGGCGGAGCCGAGCCGGGCGCCGCGCTCGCCGCCGATCCCCGCGTGGGCGCGCTGACGTTCACCGGCTCGACCGAGGCCGGGCGCGCGATCCACGCCGCCGTCGGCCCGTCCCGCCGCTGCCAGCTGGAGATGGGCGGCAAGAACGCCGTCATCGTCCTGGAGGACGCCGACCTCGACCGCGCCGCCCAGATCATCGCCAAGGGCGCGTACGGGCTGAGCGGCCAGGCCTGCACGGGCACCAGCCGGGTCATCGCGCACGAGACCGTCCATGACGCGCTGCTGGAACGCGTCGTACGCCTCACCGAGGCCCGCACGGTCGGCAACGGCCTGCACGAGGGCGTCGACATGGGCCCGCTCGCGGCCGACTTCCAGCTCGCCAAGGTCCTGGACTACGTCCGGATCGGCGAGGAGGAGGGCGCCAAGCTCCTCACCGGCGGGCGGCGCCTGGCCGACGAGGCCGGGCTGTTCGTGTCCCCGGCGGTGTTCGCGGGCGTCAGCGCGGACGACCGGATCGCGCGCGAGGAGATCTTCGGCCCGGTGCTGGCGTTCCAGAGCGCCGCCGACCTGGACGAGGCGATCGCGCTGGCCGACGCCACCGAGTTCGGCCTTTCCGCCGGCATCGTGACCCGCGACCTGGACCGGGCGTTCGCGTTCGCCCGCCGGATCCGCAGCGGCCTGGTCAAGATCAACCAGCCGACCAGCGGAATGTCCATGACGGTGCCGTTCGGTGGCCTCAAGGAATCCAGCACGCAGACATTCAAGGAGCAGGCGGGCGACTCCATGATGCTCTTCTACACCCAGGAGAAGAGCGTCTACATGTCGCCCTGACCAGCGCGGCACCCGTGCGTGGACGCGCGTGGGCACCCGTGCAGAGTGCACACCGGAACCCCCGCGCGCTGTGCGGACCGGCCATGGTCATCAGGGCCGTCCGCCTCCTAGCTTGATATCAAAGAAAGGAGCTCGGAAATGGTGGAACTGCTGTCCAAGGACGAATTCCGAAAGGAACTCGCGAATGCCATCAAGGGGCGGGAGGCCAAGAACGCCTCGTTCAGCCGCGCCTGGGTGGACGGCGAGCTGACGCGCGAGCACTTCGCGCGCTGGGCGGAGAACCACTTCCACTACGTGGGGCCGTTCGCCGACTACCTCGCCTACGTGTACGCCAACACCCCCGACGAGTTCACCGGGGCCAAGGACTTCACGCTGCAGAACATGTACGAGGAGGAGCTGGCCGACATCCGGCACACCGACCTCCTCATCAAGTTCGCCGAGGCGTGCGGTACCACCAAGGAGCGGGTCGAGGACCCGTCCAACATGAACGCCGTCACCCGCGGCCTCCAGGCCTGGTGCTACGCGGTCGCGATGCGCGAGAACTTCGTGGTCGCCACCGCCGCGCTGGTCGTCGGGCTGGAGTCGCAGGTGCCCAGCATCTACAAGAAGCAGATCGTGCCGCTTCGCGAGGTGTACGGGTTCAGCGAGGACGAGATCGAGTTCTTCGACCTGCACATCACCTCGGACGTGGTGCACGGCGAGCGCGGCTACCAGATCGTGCTCGACCACGCCGACACCCCGCAGCTGCAGCAGCGCTGCCTGCAGATGTGCCGGTGGGGTGCGGAGATGCGGTTCTCCTACACCCAGGCCCTGTACGACACCTACGTCAAGCCGGACCTGGTAGGGACCCCCGCCTGACAAGGCCCGCGCGGGCGAGAGCCGGAACGAGGACCCGGAGTGAGGAACAGGGAGATTTCGATGACGACGGAGCATTGGGTGGAGGCCGCCGCCCTGGCGGACGTGCGCCGCCGCAAGCGGCTCGCGGTCACCGTCGCGGGACGGGAGATCGCGCTGTTCCTGGTCGGCGAGACCGTGTACGCGCTGGACGACGTGTGCGTGCACCAGGAGCGCCGGCTGTCCAAGGGGACGCTGCTGTTCGGCCAGGTCATCTGCCCCGGCCACCAGTGGAAGATCGACCCGGCCACCGGGGAGATCGAGGACCGCGAGGAGTGCCAGCCCGCCTACGCCGTACGGGTCGACGCCGGAGTCGTCTACGTGGACCCGCGCCCCCGGGTGCTCACCGAGACCGTGACCGTGATGAAGGAGCAGGAGTCCTGATGCTGGAGTCCGTCATCGTCGCCGGGGCCGGGCAGACCGCCGCCGTGGCCGCCCGTACGCTGCGCCGCCGCGGCTTCGAGGGCCGGGTCACGCTGTTCGGCGAGGAGCCCGACGCCCCGTACCAGCGGCCGCCGCTGTCCAAGGACTACCTGACCGGCGAGCAGGACCGCGACGAGCTGTGCCTGCTCACCCCGGCCTGGTGCGAGAAGAACTCCATCGATTTGCGGCTGGGAACGCGGGTCATCGCGATCCGGGCCGCCGACCGCGCCGTGGAGCTGGCCGACGGCACCGCCGAGACGGCCGGCGCCGTGCTGATCGCCACCGGCGGACGGCCCCGGCGGCTGCCCGGCGTGACCGGCGAGCGCGTCCGCTACCTGCGCACGCTGGCCGACGCCGACCGGCTGCGCGCCGAGCTGCGTCCCGGCGCGCGGGTGATCGTGATCGGGGCCGGGTTCATCGGCTCGGAGATCGCCTCCACCGCGCGCGGGCTGGGCGCCGAGGTCACCGTGGTCGAGCAGGCAGCGCAGCCGCTCGGCGCCGTCCTCGGCGAGCTGATCGGCGACACCCTCGCCGCCCTGCACCGCGCCGCCGGAGTCGACCTGCGGACCGGCGAGAAGGTCGAGTCGTACCGCGAGACACCGGACGCGGCCGTCGTCACCACCAGCGCCGGCACCACGATCGAGGGCGACATCGTCGTGGTCGGCGCGGGCATGGTGCCCAACGCCGAGCCCGCCACCGGGATCGAACTGGCCGACGGCGGCGGCATCGCGGTGGACGAGTACTGCCGGACGAGCCAGGAGGGCGTCTACGCGGCCGGCGACGTGACCAGCTTCCACCACCCGCTGTTCGACCGCCGCATCCGCGCCGAGCACTTCGACAACGCCAACGCGCAGGGCATGGCCGCGGCCAAGAACATCCTCGGCAAGCCGACCGCGCACGCCCTCTCGCCCTGGTTCTGGTCCGACCAGTTCGACCTGAACCTGCAGTACACCGGCTACGCGGGCGACGCCGACCGGCTCGTCGTGCGCGGCCGGATCGAGGACTTCGACTTCGTCGCGTTCTACCTCGCGGGCGGCGTCCTGCGGGGCGCGTTCGGGATGGAACGCGGCGGCGATGTGGCGGTCGCGCGCGAACTCGTCGCGGCCCGCCTCACCCCCGACCCCGACGTCCTGCGCGACGAGGACGCCGACCTGACCGACCTGCTCGCCTGACCCCCTGCTGCCCTGATCCCCTCAATCAAGACCCCCGCTGAGCCGAAGGAGCGCATCCGATGGAGTACCAGTACGTGGCCCGCTCGGGCCAGGTGCCCGACGGCGTGGTCCGCCGCTTCTTCATCGGCGATGCCGAGGTGGCCGTCGCCCGCTGGGACGGCACCGTGCACGCCATGTCCAACTACTGCACCCATCTGGACTGCCTGCTGTCCTCGGGGAAGGTCACCGAGGACGGGCTGCTGTGCTCGTGCCACGGCAGCGTGTTCGACTTCGCCGACGGCGAGCCGATCACCCCGCCCGCGACCCGTCCCGTCCAGGTCTATCCGGTGAAGGAGGAGGACGGGCAGATCCTGGTCGCGATCCCGCCGGGCGTCGAGCAGCCCAGCCCACGGCGGCGGCCGCGTGTCGGGCAGTGACACCCCGGCCGACGGCACCGGCCGGCACTGGCCGGCACTGATCCCGCTCCTGCTCGGCACGTTCACCGGCACCCTCGCCAACACGATCGTGAACGTGCCGCTGAGCCTCATCCTCGACGACCTCGGCGTCCCGGTCTCGGCCGGGTCGCTGCTGGTCATCGCGTTCACGGTCACGTTCGCCGTGCTGCTGCCCGTGTCGGGCTGGCTCGGCGACCGGTACGGCCACCGCCGGGTGTTCATCGCGGCGATGCTCCTGCTCGGCACGTCCTCGGCGGGTGCCGCGCTGGCGCCCGGCCTGGCCGGTCTCGCCGTGCTGCGCGCCGTGCAGGGCGCGGCGACGGCGGCGATGCTGCCGACCGTCATGTCGCTGATCGCGACGCTGTTCGAGGGCGGGAGCCGCGGCCGCGCGCTCGGCTTCTGGGCCGCCGCGAACGGCATCGGCCAGGCCGCCGGGCCCACCCTCGGCGGCGGGCTGGCGACCTGGTTCGGCTGGCGCTCGGTGTTCTGGCCGATGCTGCCGCTGGGTCTGGCCGCCGCCGTGATCGCGCTGCGCCTCGTACCGCGCGACCGCCCCCGCGCCGTACCGCTGGAATGGCGCGGGGCGCTGCTGCTCACCCTCGCCGCCGGGCTCGGCCTCGGCGCCGCTTCCGCCGTCGCGCCGCTGGGCCCGTTCTCGCCCGTCGTGTGGCTGTCGGCCGTCGCGGGCGTGCTGGCCGCCGGCGCGTACGTCCTCGTCGAGCGCGGGCGGGCCGACGCGTTCCTGCCGCCCGGACTGCTGCTGGAGAGCCGCTACCTGCGGTCGTGCCTGACCGTCCTGGCGCAGATGTTCTGCCTGGGCGCGACGCTGCTCGCCGTCCCCCTCTACCTGACCACCGAGCGGAACGCCGACACGCTCACGGCGGGTGCGCTGCTGCTCCTGCTGCCGATCGCGATGTCGGTGCTGGCCCCGCTCGTCGGCGTCCTGATGGACAGGATCGGTCCCCGGCCCGTACTGCGCTGCGGCCTGGTCCTGCTCGTGGCGGGCCAGTCGCTGGTGGCGGCCGTCCTCGTCGGGTACGGGGGCATCCCGGGACTGCTGGTCGCGATGTTCCTGACCGGAGCGGGTGTGGCCCTCGTCCAGACGCCCGCCGCGACCGGCGCGACGCGTTCCAAGGCCGGCCGGTACGGTGCCGGACTCGGCCTGTTCAACCTGGTGCGCTTCGGCGGCTCGGCCCTCGGCGTCGCCTGGGTCGCCGCCGTCCTCGACGCCGGCCCCGCGTTCGGCACCGTCTTCGTCGGCTGCGCGGTGATCGCCGCGCTCGGCCTCCTCTTCTCCTTCGCGGGCCCCGACCCCGTCGCCCCCGCGCGTTGACTCGTGGCGTGTTCGCCCTTCCACGGCGGAGCACAGGCGAACACGCCACGAGTCAACGCGCGGGTCCGTGGGTTTCGGCGGGTGGGGAGAGTTCGTCCGCCAGGGTGCTGGTGACGGAACTCAGCGTTTCGATGTGGTGCGCCAGCCAGAACATGTACTGGGCCTCGGCCGTACGGATGTCCATTCGCAGCGCACGCGAGGCCCGGTCCAGCTTGTAGAGCATCGTGTTGCGGTGCAGGTTGAGCGAGCGCGCCGCCGCGTTCAGATTCCCGGCCGCCTTGATGTAGGCCAGCACGATCGGCTCCAGATCGCCGCCGCCCGCCTGGCGCAGCGGCGACAGCGTCTCCACCGCGAACGACCGGCCCTCGGTGCTCCCCGCGACCTCCTTGAGCGCCGCGAAGACCCGCAGGTCGTCGTACCCGCACACCGGGTCGGCATGGGTGTGCCAGGCCAGGCCCATCGCCAGCCGCGCCTCGTAGTAGCTCGCCGCGACGCCCGCCGCGCCCGCGCCGGGCCGCCCGTACGTCACCCGCAGGTCCTCGCCCAGCGGCTGGACGAGCCGCCGCCGCAGCCGCTGGGCGAACCTGCCCGCCTCCTGCCGCTCGCGCAGCGGGTCACCGCAGTCCGTCAGCTGCCGGATCACGACGATCGTCGAGCCGATCGCGGCGGTCAGCGTGATGCCGTCGGGGTCCATCGCCTGCGCGATCCGGGTCGCGGTGAGCTTGATCCGCAGGTAGTCGCGGCCGACCGGCAGCAGTTTCGCGGCCGACACCACGTGCACGGCGAAGTGCGCGTCGACGTCGAAGCCGTGGTGCCGGGCCCGGGCGCCCAGCTCGTACGGGTCGGCGAACCGGCCGTGCACCAGCGCCTCGACGAAGTCGCCCCTGGCCCGTTCCTCGGCGGCCCGTACCGAACGCTGGCGCAGCATCTCCGAGCCGGTCAGCGTCGCGCCGTGCTCGGCGATCACCCGGTGCTGGGCCAGGTCGTGCTCGTCCGGCGGGAACGACCGCTCGGCCATGACCAGCCGCCCGTACGGCTCGCCGCCCACGATGATCGGGGAGACCAGGACCCGCAGCGGGTCCTCGTCCGGATCGAGCCGCAGGTCCAGCTCCTCCGGCTCGCCGCCGGTGGCGACCGGCAGGTCGGCGACGACGGGCCACGCGGTGTCGGTACGCGGCGGGCCGGGCGGCAGCGCGGCGGCGATGGCACTGGGATCGACGAACGTGCCGTCCGGCGGCTCCGCCCACGCCAGATGCTCGCCGTCCTCGTCCAGGATCAGGACCGGGCATCGGGACAGGTTGGCGATCGCGTGCGCCATCGCGGGGATGCCGGAGCCCTGCGCCAGGACGCCCGCCAGCGTACGGTGCACGCGCGCCCCGTACTCCAGCACGTGCGAGGTCTGCGCCAGCGCCTTCTGCCCGACGAGCCGGCTCACCGCGCGGTAGTCGGCCTCCTCGCGCAACTCCAGCAGCGGGACGCCCGCCCGGTCGGCGGCGCGGGCGGCGGCCGTCAGATCCGACCGGGTGCCCGGCGGCTGCCAGGCCAGCAGCGCCGCGGCGCCGCGCTTGGCCAGCTCCATGATCAGCGGACCGGCCTCGTCGGCCGTGGCCAGCTTGGTGGCGGGCAGATGGATGGCGATGCAGCCGAGATCGGGCGAGCCGATGCCCTCCTCGGCGTACCGCCGGGTCTCCGACAGCGGCAGGCACCAGGAGACCGGGCCGTCCAGGCCGGCCGCGCCCGCGACCAGGCTGCCGCGCAGCAGCGGTTCGGCCAGCAGGGACCCGACGCTGGTCTTGCCGTCCCGGCCGGCGTTCTCGATAGCGGTGACGTCAGCGTGCTGATGTGCCATGTGCCCACATCCTGTCCCGATGGTTCGGCAGAGTGTACATAGTCCGGTTCGGTGGGGTCCCGGAGACTTGCTGCCGTGAGCGAGATGCGGGCGGAGCGGGACAGGGACGGGAATCCAATTGTCCGCTGCCCTTATCTTGCGGCAATGGAACGTGCCGGGCAATACCTCGAATGCACATTTCTGTATTCGCGGAATTTCGGGAACAGGAGACAAGAATGCAGACCGTTCACCGGCTGACCCTGGAGGACGCCCTCGTGCTGCTGCAGGCGGCCGAGGAGGAGGCGCGGCGGATCGGCGTCAAGGAGACGATCTGCATCGCCGACGACGGCGCGCACCCGATCGCGCTGCACCGGATGACCGGTGCCCGGCTGACCGGGGTGGAGATCGCGATCGCCAAGGCGTTCACCGCGGCCGGCCACCAGCGCGACACCCACAAGTTCAACGAGCCGCCGAACGGCCCGGCGCTGCCGGGCAACGAGGCGTTCGGGATCAACCAGATGATCCCCGGCAAGTTCGCGATCTTCGTCGGCGGCTTCCCGATCGTGTACGAGGGCCAGGTCATCGGCGCGGTCGGCGTCAGCGGCGGCAACGGCGAGCAGGACAAGGCCGTAGGCGCCGCGGCCCTCAAGGCCTTCGCAGACAAAATCGCGCCCCCCGCGTAGCCCACCAGCAGGTCGACTCGTGGCATGTTCGCCCTCGGGAACGGTCCAGAAGGGCGAACACGCCACGAGTCAACGGGGCCAGAGGCCGAGTTTCTCTACGGCCTGGGCTGCGGCCAGGACCGTTGCGTCCTCGTGGCGGCGGGCGACTATCTGCAGGCCTACGGGGGCACCGCCGGCGGTTCCGGCCGGGACGGAGATCGCCGGGTGCCCGGACAGGTTGAACGGGAACGTCACCGCCAGCGCGCCCCAGTGGTCCACCGGCCGGCCCGCGATCTCGGCCGGCATCGGGCCCTCGGCGGGGAACGCCGGGACCTGCGTGGCCGGGGTGAGGAGCAGGTCGAACCGCTCGAACGCCCCGGCCAGCTCTGCGATCAGCCGTGCGCGCGTCTCGTGCGCGTCGACCAGTGCGTCGGCGTCCAGGGCCGCCGCCGCGTCCCCGTACCGCCGTACCGTCGGGTGGACGTCGCCGAGCCGTCCGGCCGGAGCGGCCCGCAGTTCGGCGTGCACGTCCGCTACCGAGAGCGTGCGGAACGCGGCGCCGCACGCGGCCTCAAGGTGCAGGTTCGCCGATACGCGCCGGACGCCCGCTTCCGCGATGAACCTCTCCGCCGCCGCCTCGACCACGGCCGCGACCTCGGGATCGCAGGGAGCGTTCCCCAGGTCGGGCGTCCATGCCACCCGCAGCCCGCGCAGCTCGACCGTGCGCAGGGCCGTCTCGAACGGCTCGGCGGGCGCGGGCAGCGAGGAACGGTCGTACTCGTCCGTCCCGCACACGCAGTCCAGGTAGCGGGCGGTGTCCTGGACCGTACGGGTGAGCACGCCGTAGTGGTCGTTCTCGGCCGTACCCCAGTGGTACGGCCCGCGCGGGACGCGCCCGTACGTGCCCTTGAAGCCCACCAGGCCGCAGTACGAGGCGGGGATGCGCAGCGACCCGGCGCCGTCCGTCCCGGTCGCCACCGGCACCATCCCGGCCGCGACCGCCGCCGCCGAACCACCGCTGGAACCGCCCGGAGTCAGCGCCGGGTTCCACGGGTTGCGCGTCACCCCGTGCAGGGCCGAGGCGGTGAACGAGGCGCGCCCGAACTCCGGCGACGCCGTCCCGCCGATCGGGATCGCGCCGGCCGCGACGGCCCGCGCGACCAGCGTGGACGTGTGGGCCGCGATCCGTTCGGCATGCAGGGCGCTGCCCATGGCGAACGGCCAGCCCGCCACCGCGTGCAGCTCCTTGACTCCCACCGGGACCCCGGCCAACGGCCCCGGATCGTCACCGCGCGCCACCCGCTCATCGATCTCGCGCGCCCGCTCGAGCGCGCCCTCCGCGTCGACATGGACGAACGCGCCCAGCCCGCCGTCGAGCCGTTCGATCCGCGCCAGCGCCTCGCCGATCACCTCGCGCGCGGCGACCCTGCCGCTCCTGACCAGCTCGGCCGTCTCCGTGAGGGTGGTGGCCGGCTCGCTGAGGGTCGCGGTCCGCTCCGCGGGGGTGACGTTCATCGCGGTCACAGTGCCACCGTCGCGATCGCCGTGGCCACCACCAGCCCGGCGACGACCGGGATGAAGAGGCGGCGGGCCAGGTCGATCACCGAGACCCCGGTGAGGCCGGCGACCACGATCAGCGAGGACCAGATGACCAGCGTGCCGCCGCCGGTCCAGCTGGCGCCGTTCTGCGCGATCGCGGCCAGCGTCGCCACGTCCGTGCCCGAGCCCTCGCCCAGCGACCCCGCCAGCGAGCCGGTGAACGGCAGCCCCGGCCAGCCGTTGCCGTCCAGCCCGATCACCATCCCCACCAGCAGCATCGCGAACGAGGCGAACACCGGGACCTGGGGGATGTGCGGCTGGACGTTCGCGATCGCGTCCATCAGGAAGCCCGGCGCCTTGGCCCCCTCGGGCAGCCCCAGGATCTCGCTGGAGTAGTCCGACAGGCCGATGTAGACGAAGCCCGCGACCGGGATGACCATGCCCATCGTCCGGAACGCGAAGGCGATGCCCTCGGTGAAGTGCCCGCCGACGTCCTCCAGCCAGCCCTTGCGGTTGGCGACCAGCGCGATCACGACCAGCGCCAGCGCGGCCGTACCGCCGACCAGCGGCGCGCCCGCGCCGTCGTCGATGTTGGGGACGAGCGAGGTGAACCGGCCCAGCAGCATGAAGACCAGCAGCAGCGCGAACAGCGCCGGCACGGCGATGGCGACGATCCGCGCCTGCGTCGTCCCCCTGGCCTCCGGCTCCTCGCCACCGCCACCGTCGCCACCGCCCGAGCCCGTGCTGGTCAGCGTGGCCGTCCCGCCGCCCGCCTTCGTCCCGCCGGATCCTTCGGCACGTTCCAATCCGCTACCACCGGCGGTCTGGACGGCGCCCATCTCGGTGATCGGCAGCCGGATCGCGGCCGAGGCCATCGGGTCGAGCATCTTGGTGCGTACGTCCCGCAGGTAGGCCACCGTCAGCGCGACCACCCCGGCGATCAGCGAGATGATCAGCGCCTTGTCGGCGATGTCGCCGGCCGGGACGTTCGCGCCCTCGGCGGACAGGCCGGGGGCGACGCCCATGATGTAGTCCGAGCTCAGCGCCATGCCCTGGCCGGTGATCGCGATCGCCAGCGCCGCCCCGAACGGGGGCAGCCCGGCCTTGACGGCGGCGGGCAGCAGGATCGCCGCGATCAGCGGCAGTACCGGCGTGGGCCAGAACGACATCGACAGCAGGTAGGTCACCACCGCCAGCACCAGGTACGACAGATGGCCGTTGCGGAAGAACCGCCGCAGCGGCCGCACCATCAGGGCGTCCGCGCCGAGCCCCCGCATCGCCCCCAGCATGGCGGTGACCAGCGCGATGATGATGAAGATCGGCAGCAGCTCGCGGGTGGCGACGATGGCGCCGTTGAACACCGCGCCCAGCCCCGTGACGACGCTACCGCCGTAGGCGATGCCGGTGACGAACGTGGCGACCACCGCGAGCGCGATGACGTTCTTCTTGGCCACCACGGTGGCGATCAGGGCCGCCAGGCCGAGCAGATAGATCCAGTGGGCAGCGGACAACGCTTCACCATCCAGTGCGGGGAACCGTGCGGAGAAAAGGTGCGGGGGCGAGACTGCTAGGCTTTTATTAAGAGCGGATTACGGGGTTGTTGCGACGTCGCTCCGGGCGCTTTTCCTGGCCTCCGGTATATTTCCCGGGGTTGCAGAGACTCTGGCCCATGTCTTTTCGGCCGACAATGAGAAAAGCGCACATCCGCCGCGCCGAGGTTTTGTGCAGGGTGCCGGATGACGCCCGCACCCGGCTCCGGTATGAGGCCGGGCGGTGACGGGCCGGTCGCGCTCCGTGGCCGGGGATCGCGAGTCTCATAGGCGACATGCGGCCGATGTGGTCAGAGCAGGCTCGTTGATCTGCTCCAATGAAATGTTGTGCCACCAGCCTCCTACCGTCTCGTACGCCGCGCGGGTCCCGCGCGAGCCGTCCCGCCGGTGCTCGACGAGCAGCAGCGACGGGTCGTCGAGCATGCGGGCGGCCCGATGCTGGTGCTGGCGGGCCCGGGCACCGGCAAGACCACCACGATCGTCGAGGCCGTGGTCGACCGTGTCGAGAACCGCGGCGTCGACCCCGAACGTGTCCTGGTCCTGACGTTCAGCCGCAAGGCGGCCGGCGAGCTGCGCGAGCGCATCACCGGACGGCTGCGGCGCACCACGCGCACGCCGCTGGCGCTGACGTTCCACGGCTACGCGTACGCGATGATGCGCCGCGACGCCGTCCAGAACGAGGATCCCGCGCCGCGCCTGCTGTCGGGGCCCGAGCAGCTGCTGGAGGTACGGCGCCTTCTCGAGGGCGAGCTGGCCGACGGCGCCCGCGAATGGCCCGAGCGCCTCCGCGCAGCTCTGGCGACCCGCGGTTTCGCCGAGGAGCTGCGCGACTTCACCCTCCGCGCCGCCGAGCGCGACTTCTTCCCCGACAACCTGGTCGCCCTCGGTCGCACGCGGGGCCGCGACGACTGGACGGCCATCGGCCGCTTCATGGACCGGTACGTGGAGCGGTTCGCCGTGGACCCCGTACCGACCTACGACTACACCGAGCTGATCCACCTGGCGGCCGGGCTGCTCGCGGAGGAGGAGGTGCTGATCCGCGAGCGCGACGCCTATGACGTGGTGTTCGTGGACGAGTACCAGGACACCGACCCCGCGCAGGAGGCGCTCCTGCAGGGCCTCGCGGGGGAGGGTCGCGACCTGGTCGTCGTGGGCGACCCCGACCAGTCGATCTACGGGTTCCGGGGCGCCGACGTCCGGGGGATCCTGGAGTTCCCGCGGCGGTTCCCGACCCTCGCCGGCGACCCGGCGCCGGTGGTCGCGCTGCGCGACTGCCGCCGGATGGGCCCGGAGATCCTCGGGGCCTCCCGCCGGATCGCCCGCCGCCTGCCCGCCGGCGTCCTGGCCGCCGAGCACCGCGCGCTCCGTCCCGTCCAGCCCGCCGAGGATGACAGCGGCACAGACGAAGTGCGAGCCGTGATCGCCGACTCGGAGAGCCAGGAGTCCGCCCTCGTCGCCGACGAGCTGCGCCGGGCGCACCTGCTGGACGGGGTGCCGTGGTCGCGGATGGCGGTGCTGGTCCGCAGCGCCGTACGGCAGGTCCCCGCGCTGCGCCGCGCGCTGGCGCAGGCGGGCGTGCCGGTCGTCGTCGCGGGCGACGAGGTCCCGCTGATCGCCGAGCCCGCCGTACGGCCGATCCTGGTCCTGCTGCGCGCGGCGCTGAAGAAGGGCTACCTGGACGAGCTGGTCGTCGAGGACCTGCTGACCGGGCCGCTCGGCGGCGCCGACGCGCTCGGCATGCGGCGGCTCAAGCGCGCGCTCCGCGACCTGGAGGACCTGTCCGGCGGCACCCGGCTGCTGAACGAGCTGCTGATCGCGGCGGTCGACGACCCGCGCGAGCTGATCCTCGTCCACGAGAAGGTCCGCGCCCCGGCCGAGCGGGTCGCCAGGCTGATCGAGATCGCCCGGGAGACCGGGAGCCGGGGCGGCACGGCCGAGGACGTCCTGTGGGACGTGTGGCGCGAGAGCGGGCTCGCCGAGGACCTGCTGGCGCAGAGCGTCAAGGGCGGGACGCGCGGCGCGGCGGCCGACCGCGACCTGGACGCGGTGGTCGCGCTGTTCGAGCATGCCGCGCGCTTCGTCGACCGGCTGCCGCAGGCCGGGCCCGAGCTGTTCGTCGACAACATCGCCTCGCAGGAGATCGCCGGCGACACGCTCGCCGAGCAGGCCCCGCAGGGCGAGGCGGTCCGCATCCTCACCGCGCACCGGGCCAAGGGCCTGGAGTGGGACGTGGTCGTCGTCGCGGGCGTCCAGGAGGGCGTCTGGCCCGACCTGCGGCTGCGCGGCTCGCTGCTCGGCGTGGAGGAGCTCGTCGAGCTGGCGGCGGGCAGCGAGCTCGAACGCGACCCGCATCCGGGCGACAAGGGCGGCGCGGCGGCGGGCGCGTCGATGGCCGCCAAGATGATGGACGAGGAACGCCGGCTGTTCTACGTCGCCGTGACCCGGGCCCGCAGGCGCCTGGTCGTGACGGCGGTCGGCGGCGACGACTCCGAGGAACGGCCGTCCCGGTTCCTGAACGAGCTGCTGCCCGGCGCGATCGAGCAGTCCCAGCTGGACGAGAAGACCCGCTGGCTGTCGCTGCCGGCGCTGGTCGCCGACCTGCGCTCGGTGGTGGCCGACCCGTCCAGGCCGGAGCCGATGCGCCGCGCCGCCGCCGGCCACCTGGCCCGGCTGGCCCGCGCGGGCGTACGGGGCGCGCGGCCCGAGAACTGGTACGCGATCACCGCGCTGTCCGACGCCGGTCCGGCGTTCGCCGCGGACGAGCAGATCACGATCTCGCCGTCCCAGGTCGAGGCGTTCACCACCTGCGGGCTGCGCTGGCTGCTGGCCTCGGCGGTGGGCGCGCAGGAGGGCGGGCCCAACGAGTTCAGCACGATGGGCAAGGTCATCCACGCGGTGGCGGAGATGGCCGGCGCCGACGACGGGGTGACCGAGGTCGATCTCGCCCGGCGGCTCGACGACATCTGGAACGACCTGGAGTTCCGCAGCTCCTGGTACTCGGAGAAACAGCGCGAGCAGGCCGCCAAGATGGTCGACCGGTTCCTCGGCTGGCACCGCGACAACCCCAACGAGGTCGTCGCGCTGGAGGAGTCGTTCAAGGTCGACCTCGGCCGCGTGGTGATCAAGGGCCGGATCGACCGGGCCGAACGCGACGAGCACGGCCGCGCGGTCATCATCGACATCAAGACCTCGACCACCGCCGTACCCAAGGACGATCTGGGCCGCCACCCGCAGCTGGGCGTCTACCAGTACGCGGTGATGCTGGGCGCGTTCGAGCGGCACGGGCTGATCGAGCCGGGCGGGGCCAAGCTGATCCAGGTCGGCAAGGCGGCGTTCACCGCCAAGGCGCGCGAGCAGGAGCAGCCGCCGCCGGCCGAGGACGCCGATCCCGAGTGGCCCAAGAAGCTCGTCGAGATCGTCGCCACCGGCATGGCCGGCGACGTGTTCCAGGCCCGCGCCAACGACAAGTGTCGGACCTGCCCCGTACGTTCCTGCTGCCCGGTCCACGATGAGGGTGGCCAGGTAGGCCCATGAACAGAGCGCGGGAGGGCGGGTGATCACTCCGGCGGAGCTGGCCCGGCTGCTGGAGATCCCCGAGCCCACCGCCGAGCAGGGCCGGGTGATCGAGGCGCCGCTGGCGCCGATGGCGGTGATCGCGGGCGCCGGGTCGGGCAAGAGCGAGACGATGGCGGCCCGGGTGGTGTGGCTGGTCGCCAACGGGTTCGTCCGGCCCGAGCGGGTGCTCGGGCTGACCTTCACCCGCAAGGCGGCGTCCGAGCTGGGCGCGCGGGTGCGCAAGCGGCTCGACAAGCTGCGCGAGGTGCTGCCCGCCGACGAGCTGGAACGGCTCGGCGGCGAGTCGCTGTTCGACGGCGAGCCGATGGTGTCGACGTACCACTCCTACGCCGCCCGCCTCTTCGGCGACCACGCGCTGCGCGAGGCGCTGGAGCCGACGATGCGGCTGATCTCCCCGGCCGTGGCCTGGCAGATCTGCTCCCGGGTGGTGGACGCCTACGACGGCCCGATGGACCGGATCGACTGGCAGCCCGACACGGTCACCAAGGCCGTGATGGAGCTGGCCGGCGACCTGTCCGAGCACCTGCGTACCGGCGAGGACATCCGCAAGGTCGGGACCTGGCTGGACGAGCGGTACGCCGCCGTCAAAAAGCCGCTGAAGGCGCAGAAGGACATCCTGGCCAGGCACGCCGTCCGCGAGCAGCTCATGCCGCTCATCGAGGCCTACCACCGGGCCAAGCGCGACCGCGAGGTCATCGACCACGGCGACCAGATGGCGCTGGCCGCGCGGATCGCCTACAAGCATCCCGAGGTCGGGATGATGGAGCGGTCGCGGTTCTCGGTCGTGCTGCTGGACGAGTACCAGGACACCAGCCAGGCCCAGCTGGTGCTGCTGAAGTCGCTGTTCGCCGGCGGCCATCCGGTGACGGCGGTCGGCGACCCCTGCCAGTCCATCTACGGCTGGCGCGGCGCCAGTGCCGGCAACCTGCTGCGCTTCGCGTACGACTTTCCCCTGCATGCACCGATCGC
Source organism: Actinomadura sp. 9N407 (assembly GCF_044326315.1). Classification (NCBI taxonomy): domain Bacteria; kingdom Bacillati; phylum Actinomycetota; class Actinomycetes; order Streptosporangiales; family Thermomonosporaceae; genus Actinomadura; species Actinomadura sp. 9N407. Next base: position 171,462 of record NZ_JBIRAW010000015.1, read on the forward strand.
AGGACGGCGTCCGGACACGGCTCCGGTCGTCCAGCTCAGCCAGAGCTTCCGGAACGGCGAGCAGATCCTGGAGGCGGCGGCCAAGGTCCAGGAGGAGCTGCGGGCGGACACGGCGGCCGTCCCGCGCCTGGTCCCGGGTGCCGGGCGCGAGGGCCGGGGACGGGTCGAATGCGCGCTGTTCGAGACCGTCGAGGACGAGTCGGAACGGATCGCCGCCCGGATCGCGCGGCTGATGGCCGGCGACCCGGAGACGGCCCCGGACGGCGGCGCCTGGACGGCCGACGAGCCGCTCCAGTACTCGGACGTCGCGATCCTGGCGCGCAAGCGGTCGCAGTTCCCGCTGATCAGGCGGGCCCTGGAGACGCGCGGCATCCCGGTCGAGGTGGTGGGCCTGGGCGGGCTGCTGACCGTTCCGGAGGTCCAGGACGTGGTGGCCACGCTGCGCGTCATGCACGACCCGACGGCCGGGGCCTCGCTCGCGCGGCTGCTGACCGGGCCGCGCTGGCGGCTGGGCCCGCGCGACCTGGTGGCCCTCGGCCGCCGCGCCCGCTCGCTCGCCCAGGAGGCGTCCCGCGACGTCACCCCGCCCGAACCCAAGGAACCCGAACCCAAGGAGGCCGAACCCAAGGACGGCGAGGCGCCCGCCGAAGAGGCCCCTCAGGCGGTGGAGGAACCCGGCGACGATCCGCTCCGCCAGCTGGTCAGCGAGCTGAACCAGGAGACCGGCAGCCTCGTCGACGCGCTCGACGACCTCGGCCCGCACGACGCCTACAGCCCCGAGGGGTACGGGCGGCTCAGGCGGCTGCGCGACGAGCTGCGCCAGCTCCGGAGCCAGGTGGGCCTGGCGCTGCCCGACCTGGTGAACGAGGTCGAACGGGCCCTCGGCCTCGACATCGAGGTCGCCGCCCGTTCCGGCCTGGACCCGGTCACCGCGCGCGCCGACCTGGACGCCTTCATCGGCGCCGCCGCCACGTTCGCGGGCGACGCCGAGGACCCGACGCTGGGCGCGTTCCTGGCCTACCTCAAGGCGGCCGAGAGCGAGGAGTTCGGGCTGGAGGCCGGCCGGGTCGGCGAGACCGACAGCGTCAAGCTGCTCACCGTGCACGCCTCCAAGGGACTGGAATGGCCGGTCGTCATCGTCCCCGGCCTGTCCTACACGCCGCAGAAGAGCGGCGGCCCGGCCAAGGGATCGATCTTCCCGTCCCCGCCGCAGAACGCCACCCGCTGGACCGCCAACCCCCGCGTCCTGCCGTTCATGCTGCGCGGCGACCGCGCCGACCTGCCCGGACTGACCGGCCTCGACAAGGAGGACCTGGCCGCGTTCGACACCGCCTGCGCCGAACGCGACCTGCGCGAGGAGCGGCGGCTGGCCTACGTCGCCGTGACCCGCGCGTCCAGCCTGCTCATCACCACCGGCTACTGGTGGGGCGCGTCCGGCCGGCCGCTCGGCCCGTCCCCGTTCCTGGAGGAGGTCCGGCAGGTCTGCCTCGAAGGCGCGGGCTCGGTCGCGCTCTGGGCCGATCCGCCGGAGGAGGGCGAGACCAACCCGCTGCTGGCCGAGCCGGACACCTCCTCGTGGCCGCCCGAGCGCGGCGCCCACGGCGACCCGGCGTCCCGGGAACGGTACGAGGCGATCGTCGAGGGCGCCCGGATGGTCGAGGACGCGATGGTCGGCCGGACCCGCCCCTGGGCCGGGGACGGCGGCCTGGGCGACGCCGACCGCGGCCGCATGTCGGCCTGGGCCCGCGACGTGGAGCTGCTGCTCGCCGAGCGCGACCGCGGCCGGGGCGGCGACGGCCTGCTCGTCGAGCTGCCCGCGCACCTGTCGGTCTCGTCCCTGGTCTCGCTGGCCCGCGACCCGGCCGCGCTGGCCCGCCAGATCCGCCGCCCGATGCCGCGCCCGCCCGCCCCGTACGCGCGCCGGGGCACCGCCTTCCACGCCTGGCTGGAGAGCCGCTGGGGCCAGCAGCGGCTGCTGGACCCCGACGAGCTGCCCGGCGCCGCCGATGAGGGCGCCGCCGACGACTCCCAGCTCGCCGCGCTGCGCGACAGCTTCGAGGCCTCCGAATGGGCCGCCCGCGAGCCCCTCGACATCGAGGTGCCGTTCGAGACCATCATCGGTGACCGGCTGGTCCGGGGCCGGATGGACGCGGTGTTCCAGTCCCGCGACGGCGCCTACGAGGTCGTGGACTGGAAGACCGGCAGGCCGCCGTCCGGCGACGAGGCCCGCTTCTCCGCCGTCCAGCTCGCCGCGTACCGGCTGGCCTGGGCCGAGCTGGCGGGTGTCCCGGTCGATCAGGTCAGTGCCGCGTTCCACTACGTCCGCGCGAACGTCACCGTCCGCCCGGCCGACCTGCTCGACGCCGCCGGCCTCACCGCGCTCCTGGACGCGATCCCCGCGATCTGACCACTGTTCACCGTGCGTGTCATCGGGGATGATTCCCGCAAGTACCCCGGCGGTTGAGCGGAGGGCCAGTGAGCGTGGCGCATGACGAGCGGGTCGTACGGGAGTTCTCCAAGCAGGCGGCGGGGTTCGGCGATCCGGCGCTGAACGCCGCGTTCACCCGCCATCTGGACCGGCTCGTGCGGTTCATGGACCCGGAGCTGGACCTGGAGGACGTCGTCCTGGAGGTCGCCGCGGGGACCGCGCTGGTTTCCCGCGCGATCGCGCGGCGGGTGCGCCACGTGACGGCGCTCGATCTGACCCCGGCGATGCTCGCGCAGGGCAAGCGCGAGGCGGACCGCGACGCCGTCACCAACGTCACGTTCACCCGCGGCGACGCCGCCGACCTGCCCTATGCCGACCGGTCCTTCACGCTCGTCGTCACGCGCTTCTCGATGCACCAGGTGGCCGATCCGGCCGCCGTCGTCCGGGAGATGGCCCGGGTCAGCCGGCCCGGCGCGGCGCTGATCATCGCCGACCTCGTCCGGCCCGAAGGAATGGACGCCGACCCCGACCGGATCGAGCGGCTGCGGGATCCGTCGCACGGCACGATGCTCACCGAGGCGCAGATCGGCGAGCTGCTCACGGACTCGGAGGCCGAGCTCAGGCGCGCCGAGCGGTTCGACTTCGTCCGGCCGCTGGAGCCCTGGCTGGAGCTGGCGCACACCGATCCGGACGCTGCCGCGCAGATCCGCCAGGAGCTGACCGACGAGGTCGCGGGCGGCCCCACCACCGGGATGCGGCCCGGTGTGGTGGACGGCGAGCTGCACTTCACCCACTCCTACGCCTTCCTCTGCGCGCACGCGTCCTGACCAAGAACCGAACCAGCGCTTCTCGGGTGCCGTCCTAGGTGGATATGCGCCGCACCTGGAGATTGTCGGTCCTGCCCATTTTCGTGCTGGTGATCATGCTGGCCGTGGCGGGGGCCTGCCATCGCGGTGGGTCCCTGCTGCGTCCGGGCGGGGAGGTCGACGCCGAACGGATCTACTTCGCGCCCGACGTCCAGGAGGATATCGACTGGCCTGAGGGCCCTGCCGTGCTGCGCAGCCCCGCCGACGTCCGGACGTACTTCGGCCCGGCGTCGGCGGCCGATGGCTCAGGGAAGGCCCGGCGGCTCTCCGACATGGTCCGACGCCTGTCCCGGCACGACTTCAGGAGCGAGGTGCTGATGGCGTTCACCACGGTGACCGGATGCGATCTGGTCGGGGACGTCACCCTGTGGGCGAAGGGACGCGAGTTCTCGGTACGTACGCCGACGGATCTCACGAAGCTGTTCGACCGGACCGACTGCGACCGGGCGTACAAGATGGCGGCGGTGTTCGCGGTGCCGCGGGACCGGGTACCGGCGAACGCCGTCCTGCCGTGGCCGCCGCACTGATCAGGCTCTTCGATCGAACGTTCGACGCGAGTCGCTCATGTGTTCTATGTTGTCGGGCGTGAGTTCCCTTCCTGTGCGGCTGGACCGCGAACCCGCAGCGCTGGCGATGCGGATCGGTGTGGTGGCGGCCGAGGCCGCCCTGGCGACGTTCGCCCGCAACCTGGACCTCGACGAGGTCGAGGACGGCGAGGTCGACTTCCGCGGCGCCATCGGCCCGGCCGAGTGGCCGGTGTTCTCGCTGGTCATCGACACGCTGGCGGAGGGACGGCCGGGCGACGAGCGGTCCCTGGACGAGCGGCGCGTAGAGGCGCTGAACGATCTGGCCCGCATCTGCATGGCCGCGAAGCAACGCGCCGGCGCGGCCTGAGTTAGGACTGCCTGCAAGGCCGCCTGAGTCAGGCCGCCTGAGTCAGGGCCGATCGAGCCAGGCCGCCTCAGCCGGGTCGGTCCGCCAGAGCCTTGGCCCTGACCTTGCCCGTGCTGGTACGGGGCAGCTCGTCGACGAAGTGCACCTCGCGCGGCACCTTGTAGCGCGCGAGCCGTTCCTTCACATGGGCTTTGAGGTCGTCCTCGGTGACGTCCGAGCCGGGCGCGCGGACGACATGGGCGGCCAGCCGCTGGCCGAACGCCTCGTCCTCGACGCCGGTGACCGAGACCTCCGCGACGCCGGGATGCGCGCCGAGCAGCTCCTCGACCTCGCCGGGGAAGACGTTCTCCCCGCCGGAGACGATCATGTCGTCGGCCCGCCCGTCGATGAACAGCCGACCGGCCGGGTCGAAGTGGCCGAGGTCGCCGGTGCCGGTGAGGCCGTCACGCTCCCGCTTGCCGCCGCCTCCGGTGTAGCCGGCGAAGCGCAGCCCGCCGCCGGTGTAGATCTCGCCGATCTCCCCGGCGGGCAGCTCGGTCCCGTCCTCGTCCAGGATCCTGATCGTGAGCCGGAACGACGGCCTGCCGACTGTTCCGGGGGCGTCCCGCAGATCCTGGGGCGTGGCGATGGTCGCCCAGCCGGTCTCGGTGGCCCCGTACACGTTGACGACCACGTCGCCGAACGCGTCCATGAACGCATCGGACAGGTGCGGATGCAGCGCGGAGCCGCCGCACACGACCGAACGCAGTGATGTGGGGCGCGGCCCGTCCGGTACATCGAGGAGCCGTTGCAGCATCACCGGCACCGCGACCAGCGTCTCCGCCTGGTGTTCCTCGATCGCGGCCAGGATCGCCTTGGGGTCGAAGCGGCGGAACAGCACCATCGGCATCCCCATGCCGAGCCCCACCGACGTGTAGGCGAAGCCCAGCACATGGAACAGCGGCGGCGCGATGACCAGCGGGGCACCCGACCGTACGGGCACGCGCATCAGGTGGCTGACCGCCGCCGGCAGCAGCGAGCCGATCCCGATGTCGTGCTGGGCGCCCTTGGGCGTGCCGGTGGTGCCCGAGGTCATGATGATGACCTTGCTGGGGTGTCCCGGCCGGATGGGCTCGGGCTCGGTGGACGCCGCCAGCCCGTCGATCGTCTCGCGCGTACCGGTCCCGTCGTTCCAGGCGTGCAGGCGCGGGCCGCCGTACGAGGAGCCGTCCACGACCTCGTCGAACTCCTGGTCATGGACCAGCAGCCCCAGGCCCTCGCGCTCGGCGACCGTACCGAGCTGCGGGCCGGAGAAGTCGGTGTTGAGCAGCACGACGTCGTTCCCGAGCCGGGACGCGGCCAGGACCGCCTCGACGAAACCCCGATGGTTGCGGCAGAGCACGCCGATCCGCTGGTCGGTCCCGACCCGCTCGCGCAGTGCCGCCGCCAGTGCGGACGCGTGCCGTTCCAGTTCGGCGTACGTGAGCGTCCCGCGCTCGTCGATGATCGCCGTACGGTCCGGGAAGCGCAGCGCCGCCATCGCCCCGACCGTCGCGGGCACCGGGCCGTACCGCACGTACTGCAGCGGTAGCCGAACGGCGCGGTCGGGCCGTACGGGACGCAGCGCGCCGGTGTCCCAGATCGCTCGCGCCATCGTTCGCATCCGGTCGAGCAGCACGGCGCTTCTCCGTTTCAACAGGTTCAACTGGCCGGGGGAAACCAGGGGCCTACCCGCCCCTCGCGGGGTTGAACGGCCAGTGTCGCGTACGGCCCGGCCCGTTCGGCTTCCGGCCGAGCGCTTCGTCGCCGCGCTCGACTGAGGTCAGAACGTCGGGAACGGCAGCGCGACCAGGTGGTATGTGATGCAGAGCTTGAAGAACGGGACGGCGGCCAGCGCGAGCAGCGTGTAGGCGATCCGTCCGGGACGGCCCCACCAGCCCTTGAACCAGGCGGCGACGGCGGCGATCAGGACCGCGATCGAGACGGCGAACGCGGCGGTGGCGACGTAGGGCAGCGCGGTCAGTTTCGGTGAGCCGAGGGAGACCGCCTCCATGACGGCGTTGCCGTCCGACATCACCAGTGCCGTTCCGGTGAGGAAGGCCGTGACCAGCGCCGCCGCCAGCCAGCCGAGCAGCCGGGCCGCGCGGGCGGGGCCCGGGTGGGCCGGGCGGCGGCGGGCGGCGCGGACGCCCGCGGTGATCGGGAACGCCAGGAACGCGATCAGGAACGCGGCGGCCCCGGCGGCGATCAGCCCGAGGTGCAGGCCGGGCGAGTCGTACCAGGCCAGCTGCGTGTACGTCGTGGCCGGATCGGCCGACACGGTGAGGGTGCCCTTGCGGTCGAACGCGATCCGCTCCTGGCCGCCCTTCTCGGCGAACAGGCCCGGTGCGGTCCGTACCCAGTGCTGCGTCCCCTTGCCGGGATCGAGGGAGATGCCGGTGGTGGTCAGGGTGCCGTTTCCGGCTGCGGTGACCGTGACAGTGCCGAACAGGCTGTTGAAGCGCGTCAGGTCGGAATGGCTGGTCCGGTTGCTGCGATACGTGCCCGCGTACCGGGACACGTCGTCGTTCAGTCCCTGCGCGGCCACCGGTGCTGTGGCGGCGCCGGCGGGGAGGTAGCGGTCGACGATCTGGTTCACCAGGCTCTGGCCCAGCGACAACGCGTTCCCCTCGGCGCCGTCGCCGTTGTAGACGACATGGACGCCGATCTTCTGCTCGGGCAGGAGTGCGAGGATGCTGTGGAAGCCGGGAACGTCGCCGTCCTTGTAGACCAGCTCGTGCCCGTTGCGGGGACGCTGCTCCCAGGTGAAGCCCATCCCGGGCATCCGGTCGTCCTGGGCGTGCTGCCGTTGGCGCATCGTGCGGGTGACCTCGGGGCCTCCCAAGCGGGCGTCGTCGCCGAGGTGGGCGAGCATGAACCGGCCCATGTCGGCCGGGGTGGCGATGGTGCCCGGCCCGCTCGGCGTGATCGCGCCGTACTGGCCGCTGACGGTGGCGAAGCCGGTCCCGGACGGCCGGTACCCCTTGGCCAGCCGGGCGGCGATCGCGGCGGGCGGCGGGACGGCGGCGGTGCTGCCGGTCATGCCGATCGGGCCCAGCACGTGCCGGTCGAGGTATTTCGCGTACGGCGTCCCGGAGGCGATCTCGACCAGGTGCCCGGCGAGCGCGAGCGCGTAGTTGTCGTACGAGATCGCGGCGCCCGGCGGCCGGACGCGGCGGGGCTGCCGCTCGGCGAGGACGTCGCGCAGCGAGCCCGCGTCGCGCGGATCCCGGACGGCCAGGCCGATCACGCTGTCGTCGAACCCGGCCGTGTACGTCAGCAGGTGCCGCAGCGTGACCGGGCGTCCCGGGTAGGTGTCCTCGATCTTGAACGTGGCGAGCCGGCCGTTGACGTCGGCGTCCAGGTCGAGCTTGCCCTGCCGTACCAGCTGCATGACGGCGGTGGCGGTGAACAGCTTGGCCAGCGAGCCGGTGAAGAACGCGGTGCTCTCGGGATCGACCGGGGCGCGGGTGCCGGTGTCGGCGACGCCGTAACCCTTGGCGAGGACCTGCCGTCCGCCCGCCACCACCACGACCGACGCGCCAGGGATCCGGTGCTCGGCGAGTTGCGCGGGCACCACCCGGTCGAGGAGTTGCGGCAGGCCCTCCAGGCGGGGCGGCGCGGCGGCGGACTCGGGACCGGCGGACACTGGACCGGCGGACACCGGACCTGCCGTGCAGAGCAGCGCCGCCAGGACGCACAGGACGATCGAGAGCGCTTTCTTCATGCTCCGCAGCCTTCCGGCCTGGACCGGGACCGGAACAGTGCCGCTGGGCACCTCCGGGCATGCGGAACGCATGAACCGGACAAAGCCCTAAAATCCTCCCGTGACCACCGTGGTGATCCTCGCCGTGCTGGCCGGGCTGGCGCTCCCGCCGGCGGGGACCGCCCTGGAACCCGCGGTCCTCGCCGCCTTCGCGATCCAGGCGGTGCACTGCCTGCCGCGTACGCGGGCGTTCCGCGACCGCTGGGGCGGCTGGACGCTGGCGCTGCAGGCGGCGCTGACCCCCTTCGGCGGCCCGGCCGGCTTCCTGGCCGCGTCCGTGCTGCTGATCGTTCCGAGGCGGTGGCGCTGGGCGGCGTTCGCCGGCGTGGCCGGCGGTGCCGGGCTGCTGAACACCGCCGACCTCTACACCTGCGCGAACGCGATGGGGAACGCGGTCTGCCAGGGGCTGTTCGTCTTCGCCCTGACCCGGCTCAGCGATCTGCGCGCCGAACTCCAGGCGTCCCGTGGCGAGCTGGCCGCGCGATCGGTCGCCGGGGAGCGCGCGCGGGTGTCCGGGGCTCTGGAAGACGCGCTCGGCGGCACGCTGTCGGAGATCATCCGGCTGGCCGGGGAGGGCGCGCCCGGCGCGATCCTGGAACGGGCCGCCGCCGCCCGCGCCCGGGTCCGGCGAGCCCCGGAACCACCGGAGACGGCGCCGCCGGGCGATCTGACACCCCGGCTGGCGGTACCGATCGTCATCGTCGTGCACCTCTGGTACCCGGTGATCGCGATGATCTACGTCGCCTCGGTCGGGCCGCCGCTCCCGCTGGCCGTCGCGTACGCAGCAGGGACCGTGCTGGTCGTCGCGCTGCAGCTGTACCACGTGCTGCCCCGGCCGCCCGGCGTACCGCCACGGCAGGCCCGCTGGACGCTCCCGCTCCAGACGTTCGCCGCCGCGCTGCCGCTGCTGGCGCCCGACCGGCCGTACCCGCAGCTGATGTGGTTCGCGGCGGGCTCGATCCTGATCGTCCTGGCCGGCCGTCGCGTGGCCTGGGCCTGGGCCGGGGCGGGCGCGTACACCCTGCTCGTCCCGGCCGCCCTGCTGGCCCGTGGCGGCGGCCTCGCCGACGCCGCGACCTGGACGGTCGAAACCGCGGGCGGCGCGCTGATGTTCTACGGCCTCGCGCTGTTCACGCACCTCGTCTACCAGGTCCGCGAGGTACGGGAGTCGCTGGCGCTGCTGGCCGTGGCCGAGGAGCGCCGCCGGATCGCCCGGGACGTCCACGACCTGCTCGGCGCGGGCCTCTGGGGGATCATGGTGAAGGCCCAGGTCGCGGCCGGATCCCCGGAACGCGCCCCGGCCGAGCTGGCCGACGTCGCCCAGATCGCGCGCCGTACGCTCGGCGACCTGCGCGCCATCCCCGGCGACAGGGTCCCGGACCTTTCGCCGGCCACCGAGCTGGACTCCGCACGCGAGCTGCTCACCGCCGCAGGCGTAGAGGTGTCGGTCGAGTGGCCCGCCGGCCTGGCGGAGCTGCCGCGTCCGGTGGACGCGCTGCTCGGGACGGTGCTCCGCGAGGCCGTGACCAACGTGCTCCGGCACGCCGCCGCCCGTACCTGCCGGATCGAGGCGTCCCGCGAGGGTCACCTGGTACGGCTGCGCGTCGCCAACGACGGCGTCCGGCCGGGTGACGGGGAGCCGCCAGGTCAGGGGATCGCCAACCTGACCGCGCGCGTGGCGGCCTTGGGCGGCGAGCTCACCGCAGGACCCACCGCCGGGCACCCGGGAGACCAGGGAGGCCGGTACGAGCTGACCGTCCTACAGCCAGCCGGCCTCGGAGGCGATCCGGACCGCGTCGAGACGGTTGCGGGCGCCGAGCTTGGTGAGGATCGCGCCTAGGTAGTTGCGGACCGTTCCCCGGGACAGGTGCAGGGTCGAGGCGATCTCGGCCGGGTCGGCGCCCGAGGCCGCCATCCGCAGCACGTCGGTCTCGCGCTCGGTGAGCGGGTTCGGGGGCTGGGTGAGCGCCCGCGCGGCCACCTGCGCGTCGATCACGCGCTCGCCCGCCGCGACCCGGCGGATCGCCGCCGCCAGCTCGGCGGGCGGCGCGTCCTTCACCATGAACCCCGCCGCCCCGGCGGCCAGCGCGCGGCGCAGCGTCTCGGGCGTACCGGACCCGGTCACGATCAGGACCCGGCACTCGGGCAGCCGCTCGATGATCCGTCCCGCCGCCTCCACGCCGTCGATCCCCGGCATCCCGACGTCGAGTACCGCGACGTCCGGGGAGTGCGCGAGCGCGGCGGGGAGCACCTGGTCGCCCGCCGAGACCTCGGCGACGACCCGGAGGTCGGGCTCGCGGTCGAGCAGCGCGACCAGCGCGCCTCGGATCAGGTCCATGTCCTCGGCGAGCAGCACTCTGATCATCGCGCTCCACCGCCCGTGCCGCCTGTGTACAGCAGCGGGACCAGGTAGGTACGGGCGAAGGCGCGCAGGTCGTCCTCGCCGTCCAGCGGGATGCAGCTGTCGGGGGCGAGGTAGAACGACATCGCCAGTCGGACCATGATCTCGGCGGCGGCGTCGGGCGCGGCGACCGCCGGCGGGCCGGGGGAGCGGCGGAACTGCTCGGCCAGGAAATCCCGGACGAACGTCAGCACGAACCGGGAGTCGGTCGTCAGGTAGGGCAGGATCAGCTCCGGCTCGGTACTGATCAGCCGGGCCAGCAGCGGGTTGGCGCGGGCCAGCCCGATCCCGGTGACGAAGCCCTCCACCAGGCGGTCCTCGATGCTCGGCCGGTGCTCGGCGGCCCGCACCATGACGACCATGGCCCGCCTGCTCTCGCGCAGGGCGACCGCGCGCATCAGGTCGTTCTTGCTGCCGAACCGGCGGTAGACGGTCGCGCGCGCCAGCCCGGCGCGGCGGGCGACGTTGTCCACGTTGGTCCGGCGCAGCCCGTAGGAGCCGAACTCCTCCAGGGCGGCGTCGAGGATGCGGGCGGTCAGGTCTTCGATGTCCTCGTCGGCCGTGAAGGCGACGTCGTCGGGTGGCGCCATCTCGGCGCTCACTCTACTGGCCAGGCCGCCTCACCCCCGCGCCGATCCGGCCGCTGCGCCGGGTGTGCGTCACGTCACCTTGACCATCGTGAGCTTGACCGGCTGGAGACAGAGAGACATATTCATCTTTATGTATCTCAGTGGTCCAGGGGGCGGCCGATGACCTCCGTGGCGCTCCCACCGGAGCTGCGCGAGTACGACCTGTCGGAGATGTCGTTCTGGACGCGTCCCGAATCGCACCGGCAGGCCGCCTTCGGGCTGATGCGGGAGATGGACGGCCTGGCCTTCGTCCCCATCAAGAAGCTCCCGTTCACCAGGTCCAAGCCGGGCTTCCACGCGCTGGCGCGGCACGCGGACGTGATCGAGGCGAGCCGTACGGCGGAGCTGTTCAGCAGCGAGCCCACGACCAACACGCTCACCGAGATGCCGGCCTGGGCGGCCCGGTTCTTCGGCTCGATGATCAACATGGACGATCCCCGGCACGCCCAGATCCGCCGGGTCGTGTCCCGCGCGTTCAGCCCCCGGGTGCTGGCCCGGGTGGAGGAGGACGTCCAGCGGCGCGCCACCCGGATCGTCGACGAGATGATCGCGGAGGGGCCGGAGGACTTCGTGGCGCAGGCGGCGGCCCGGCTCCCGGTCGAGGTGATCTGCGACCTGATGGGGATCCCCGACCGCTACCACGGCATGGTGCTGCGGCGGACCAACGAGATCCTCGGCTACAGCGATCCCGAGTACAACGGGATCAAGGCCGACGAGCGCTACTTCACCGGGACCCCGCGCCGGCGCGACTTCCTGCTGGGCGCCGGCCGGCTCGTCCGGGCGGGCCACGACCTGTTCCGGCTGGTCAAGCGGCTGGGGGAGGAGCGGCGCGGCACGCCGGGCGAGGACCTGATCTCCAAGCTGGTGAACGCCAACGCCGACGGCGAGTCGCTGACCGCCCAGGAGACCGGCTCGTTCTTCATCCTGCTGGTCACCGCCGGGAACGAGACCACCCGCAACGCCATCGCGCACGCGCTGCGGCTGTTCACCGAGTTCCCCGAGCAGCGGCGGCTGCTGATGGAGGACTTCGACGGGCGGATCGCGGGCGCCGTCGAGGAGGTCGTCCGGTACGCGACCCCGGTCATCCAGTTCCGCCGCAACGTCACCCGCGACTGCGAGCTGAACGGCGCTCCCCTCAAGAAGGGCGACATCGTCGTCCTCATCTACACCTCCGCCAACCGCGACGAGGCGGTCTTCACCGACCCGCACGCGTTCGACATCCTGCGCTCGCCGAACCCCCATGTCGGCTTCGGCGGCCCCGGCCCGCACTACTGCATGGGCGCGCACCTGGCCCGCCGCGAGATCACCGTGATGCTGCGCGAGCTGCTCACCCGGCTGCCCGACATCCGGGCCGAGGGCGAGTCCGACCGGCTGATCTCGCACTTCATCAACGGCATCAAGCGGATGCCGTTCGCGTTCACGCCGCCCGAGGACCAGGACGAGACCCGGGACGAGACACAGGAGGGGCGGTCATGACGGAGGCGAGGCTGGGACCGGGCTCGCTGACCTGGCGCTTCTTCGGTGACACCCGGATGGCGCTGGTCGGCCCGCGCGCCGCCGTCCTGCAGAACATGCTGCCGGCCCTCGGCCAGGGCGTGCTCGAACACTCGGTGTTCTTCGAGGACACCTTCGCGCGGGTACGGAGGTCGGCCGGGCCGATCCTCGACACCGTCTACGGCGGCCCGCAGGCGCCGGCGACCGGGCAGAAGGTCCGCGACTACCACACCGACATCAAGGGCACCATGCCGGACGGGTCGCGCTACCACGCGCTCGATCCGGAGACCTACTACTGGGCGCACGCCACGTTCCTCGACAACATGCTGTACGGCGTCGAGACGTTCATCCGGCCCTTGAGCGACGCGGAGAAGCGCCGCGTCTACGAGGAGTCCAAGACCTGGTACCGCATGTACGGGGTCAGCGAACGCGCCATGCCGGAGGACTGGGAGAGCTTCCAGGCGTACTGGAAGCGCATGCTCGAAGACGAGATCGTGGCGCACAAGACCGCGCGCTATGGCGTCGGCTACGTCACCAAGGGCCTGCCCAAGCCGAAGAAGGTCCCCGCACCCGTGTGGCGGGCCGTCAGTCCGCCACTGAATTCGGTGGCCCGTTTCCTTACGGTGGGCGGCATGCACCCGCGTATGCGCGAGCTGCTCGACACGCCCTGGAGCGCCGCCGACGAGCGCCGCCACCAGCGCTTCGCTGCCGTCGTCCGGAGCCTGAACCGGGTGTGGCCGCTGCTCCCCGAGGCCGTCCGGTACGTGCCGCAGGCCCGCAAGGCCTTCGCCCGCGCCCGCCGGACGCGCTGATGGCGTCCACCGTCGACCGGCTCGCCTGGCTGCGTGCCGCGTGGCGTGCCGGAGTGCTCGCCCCGATGCCGCCACGGACGACGCTCGCGGTGGTACGGGCCATGCGCGCGTACGGGCCGCTGGGCGCGGCCACCGCGGTCGGTGCCGCGCGCTTCGGCGACCGTACCGCCGTGGTCGACGACCACGGCCCGGTGAGCTACCGCGACCTCGAAGCCGGCGCGAAGGCCCTGGCCACCGCGTGGCACCGGCGCGGGATCGGCCCGGAGAGCCGCGTGGCCATCCTGTGCCGCAACCACCGGGGCCTGCTGCTGGCGATCTCGGCGGCGGCCAAGCTCGGGGCCCGGATCTGCCTGCTCAACACCGACTTCGCCGGCCCGCAGCTCCGCGAGACCGTCGAGGAGCAGGGCATCACCGTCCTGGTCCACGACGAGGAGTTCTCACCGCTCCTGGAGGGGCTCCACGTCCCGCAGGGCACGTACACCGCCTGGACCGACGGCGGCACCTCGGACCTGGACGAGCTGGCGAAGGGCCGCGGCCTCACCCCGCCCGCGCCCGCGCGGGCCAGCACGCTGGTCATCCTCAGCAGCGGTACGTCCGGCCGGCCCAAGGGCGCCGCGCGTTCGTCGGCCCCGAGCGAGCCGCTGGCGCTGCCCGGCGGCATCCTGACCAGGATCCCGTTCCGCCGGAACGAGGCCGTCCTGGTGGCTCCGCCGCTCTTCCACGGCTGGGGCCTCACCGCCGCGACGCTCACGCTGGGGCTGGGCTCCACGCTCGTCCTGCATCGCCGCTTCGATGCCGAACGGGCCGTCGCCGACCTCGCCGCGCACCGCTGCACCACCCTGATCGCGGTGCCGACCATGCTGAGCCGCGTCCTGGACACCGTGGACCTGGACGCGTACGACCTGTCCGCGCTGCGCGTCATCGCCACCGGGGGCGGCCCGCTGGCCCCCCACCTGACCCGCCGGGTGAGGGACGCGTTCGGCGAGGTCCTCTACAACTTCTACGGCTCGACCGAGGCGTCGTGCATCACCATCGCCACGCCCGCCGACCTCGCGGCGGCCCCGGGATGCGCCGGTACACCCCCACCCGGAACGACCGTGACGATCCTCGACGACGAGGGCCGTCCCGTACCGCCGGAGACGGTCGGGCACGTCCATGTGAGCAGCCCGACCCGCTTCGACGGCTACACCTCGGGCCAGGCGTCCACCGGACCGCTGCTCGCCCTCGGCGACCTGGGCCATCTCGACCACTCCGGGCGCCTGCACCTCGACGGCCGGGCCGACGACATGATCATCTCGGGCGGCGAGAACGTCCGTCCCGGCGAGATCGAGGACCTGCTCACCGGCCATCCCGGGATCATCGAGGCCGCCGTCGTCGGCGTAGCCGACCCCGACTTCGGGCAGCGGCTGCGCGCCTACGTGGTGGCCCCCGGCGGCGGACTGGACGCCGACGAGGTGAAGAAGCACGTCGCCGCCAACCTGGCCCGCTACAAGGTGCCCCGCGAGGTCGTCTTCCTGGACGAGCTGCCCCGTACACCCACAGGCAAGGTCATCAAGCGCCACCTGCGGTGAGGTAGTGGAAGTCCGGATGCGGGTGCATCAGGAAATCGTGGTGCGAGATGTTCCACGCGTAGGCGCCCGCCATGCCGAACGCGATGAGGTCACCTGGCCGTAGGCGGGGGCAGGGAACGTTGCTCGCGAAGACGTCCTTGGGCGTGCAGAGCTGGCCGACCAGCGTGGTCTCGCGCAGGTCCCCTTCTTCTGCGCTGAGGACGGTGAAGGGTTGGTCGTGGCCCTTGGTCACGGGTGTGCGCATGTGGTGGGTGCCGCCCCGGAGGACGGCGTAGGTCTCGCCATGCGTGGTCTTCACGTCGAGCACTTCGGTGACGTACCAGCCGTGGTACGCGGTGAGCGCCCTGCCCGGCTCCAGGCGAAGTGTGGCGGGACAGGCAGGCAGCCCGTTCGCGTAGGTCTTCCAATCGAAGCGGGAATCGGGGGCGCCGTAGTCCACCGCCATGCCGCCGCCGAGGTTGATCTCCGGGTCCTCCACGCCATGCGCGTCCAGCCAGGGAACGGCCCAGGCGACGATCTGCGCGGCCAGGTCGAGCATCGCCGGTGCGTCCAGTCCGGAGGCCAGGTGGGCGTGGAGGCCGCGCAGCTTGAGTTGGGGCGAGTCGTTGAGGATCCGGGCACAGTGGGCGAGGGCGTCCTCGTCCATGCCGAAGGGCCCGCTCATCTGCAGGGCGGCACCTTCGATATGGAAACGGAGGTTGGCGCGCAGCAGGATGTCGGCGGGACGGGCCATCTTGGCGAGGCGCGCCAGTTCGTAGGGACTCTCCACATGGACGCGCTCTACGCGCAAGCCGAGGGCTAGGGCCAGCTCCTCGTCTGTTTTGCCTGGGCCGCCGAACGCGATGCGGGCCTCGGGCAGGGTTTCGCGTACGTGGGCCAGCTCGCCGCCTGAGGCGACCTCGATTCCGTCCACGTACGGGGCGAGCGAGCGGAGGATGGCCGGGTCCGGGTTCGCCTTGGCCGCGTAGAACAACTCTGGGCCGTCCAGGGCGTTCCGGATGGACGAGACGTGCTCGCGCAGGCCGTCCAGGTCGTACACGTAGGCGGGGAAGCGCGTCAGCCCGCGCATGTGGTCGTACGGGGTCATGGGCCGGCGAACGGGTTCGGAACGGGCACGTACGTGGCCGCGCGGTCGGCGCTGCGGGACCAGCGGGCGCGGAGGTTGGCCTTGGCCGGGAACGGGACCCCGGCGAGGAGCGCGCGGAGCTGCGGATGGTCGGTACCGCAGGCGGCGAAGTGGTGGCGTACGGCGGGCCAGAGGTCGGGATCGAGATCGGGATGCAGGTCGGCCACGGCGGCGGCGATCTCGGTCAGGTGGTTGACCAGCAGGCAGTACACGACGCGGTTCCAGGCGCGGCCGTTGTCGTAGGTGACGGCTTCACGGACCCGCGCGGGGAGGCCGGCCAGCCGGTCCTGCCAGGCGGGTGTGAGCTTGGTGCCCTCCAGGTCACGGAAGGCCGTCTCGATGGGCATGCCGTCGTCGTCCACGGCGACCAGGACGTTCTGCAGGTGCGCCTCCAGGACGATCCCGTGGTCCAGGTAGGCGTGCAGGGCGGGCTTGGCGACGTACCGGACGTAGGCGTCCCACCAGGCGAGCGCGCCTTCGGGCGTGGCGAGGACCGGTAGCCCGGACAGGGTGCCGCCGTACGGGTCGGCCAGCGCGGCCGCAAGGAGAGGCGTTCCTTTGAGGCCGCCCACACCTTGCCGCAGGATGACGCCGAGTCCCTCGTGTACGTGCAGGTCCGCCAGGGCGATGCTGCGGTACGCGGGCTCCGCCAGGAACGTGCAGCCCTCAAGCGCGGCGAATATGGGCCGGATCAGTCGGTCGAGGGCTACCGCGCCGGTGAGCTCGTACCAGGCGTTCTTACGCACGCAGTTGGTGATGCGTATGTCGAGGCTGAACTTGCAGAAGACGTCGGCCGCCGGGACATAAGCCGTACGCACGGACGACGTGGGGACCACCTCGGGCGCGGCCGGACCCAGATCCTGGACGAGCCCTCTAGCGAAGGCCTGGCGCAGGACGGGACGGTCCGCCAGCAGGGACAGCTGCCATGGGTGGACGGGCAGCACGCGGTGGCCGGGCGGTGCGTCCGGGCCCAGTTCGTCCAGGGGAGCGAACGCTGTGGGGTCGCCCTCCTCGACGAGGAGGTCTTCCCTTACGGCGAGCCAGCGCGGCAGGAAGCGGGCCCTGGTCTCCGGCGCGTACGGCAGCCACTGGGACGGGGCGCCCTGGCGTGCCTTCGGTGACGGGTGGAACCGGTGCCCGGAGACCAGCGACTGCTCGGACTCCACGTACCGCGAGGCGGGGGCCTTGGACGGCTCCGAACGGGCCTCCAGGATGGCGGCCAGACCGGCGCGGCTGTCGCGTACCTGGGCGAGGAACTCGGGATTGGCCTGCCCGGTGGCCAGCTCCAGTTCGCCGGCCACCAGATCGGCCAGCCGGTCCCACCCGGTGGCGATCCAGTCGCTACCGCGGCGCTCCTCGAACGGCGGCGCGAGCCGGTACGTGGCGCCGGACGGGGGCCTGGCCAGGCCGGTGCGCAGCGTGACGCCCGCCCTGGGAAGCCGCAGGACGAGGTGGCCGCCGTCCGGCCATACCTGGTGCTCGGGCGCGCACACCTCCCTGACCAGGCAGTTCAGCAGCGCGGTGGCGGTGGCGTCGTCGGCGGTGAGAGCCGGTCGTGTCAGCAACACGTGTCGTCCCGATCGTCCCGAGGTTGGTGAAGGTAGTTCGGCCCCGGCGGGCCGTAGTGCTTGTTGATGTCGGCGGATCCGGTCCGGGCCTTGTCGACGAGGGTCCCGGCGGTGACCATCGCCTTCGCCGGCAGCGCGCCGGCGTCGAGCGTGCGGGATCGCAGGAACGTGTCCTGCGGTCCGAGGGCGGCGTCCAGCCGCTCCCGGACCATCGCCAGGCCGGTGGGCAGCGGCAGCAGTCCCCGCCCGGCCAGCCCGAAGGCGGGCGCGGCGGCGCACAGGTGGAGGGTGATGGTGACGAAGACCCGCGCCAGGGCCTCCCTGTCCCGCGTCACCATGCGGGCGTCCTGGAAGCGGGCACCGCCGCCGAAGGCCGGATCGCTGAACGCGCCGTCGCTGTGCACGAGGGTCCCGTCGTAGTCCTTGAGCAACAGTTTGAGGCCGTCGTCGCCCACGACAAGGGACACGTTCTGCTGGTGGGCTTCAAGGGCGATGCCGTACCGGAAGAGCGCCACGTTCCATGTGAAGAGCGCGTCGAGGTAAGCGCCGAAAAGCGTGGGCACGTCCCACTGCTCGATGACGCATCGGCCGTCCGGGGCCTCGGCAAGGAGCCCCGCCACCGGGACCACGTGCGCGCGCGCCGTCTCGGGCGGAAAGCGCCTGACCAGGTAGCCGAGCAGGGGAGAACCGGCATGCCCGTAGGTCTGCTCGTCGGCCAGCAGGATCGGCAGCCCTGGCTCCTGTTCCAGTACGTGGCGGAGGAGCCGTTCCGCGAGGGCGCCGTCCGGAAGGGTTCTTGGGACGATCGTGCGCCGGTTGCGGAGACCCAGCGTGCTGGTGGTCAGCGGCACCTTCAGGTGCGTGAGCCCGTCAACGGCCACGGTTCGCATGGAGAGCGTTGGAGCGACCGTCAGGTAAGGCTCCGGAACGAGCCGCACGTCCTCCACATCAGGCACGGTCAGGGGATGCACCGGGAAGAGGTCTTCGTCGTCCGGCCACCAGTCCGGCCGTACGCCTCCAACCGTCACCCGCTCTCTGGGTACAGCGGCCCACCGCATCTGGAACGTTGGCGCGAACTCGGGCGCGTAGCTCTTCAGCTCTTTCTCGTTCAGCCCGATGCGGCAACGGCTCGTCGGGTGAACGGGATGGTCCGTATAGGCGGCGAGCGTCTCGTAGTAGGTGCCGGGGCCCCGGCGTAGCTCCTCCGGCACGCGTGCCAGCCGTTGCACTACGCCCGGCTGCGCCGCCTCATGGCGCAGGGCCGTGGCCAAGGCCTCGTGGCATTCCCGTTCAAAGGCCGCTACGTCGTCACGAGGATCCGCCAGCCGCCGCACCACGGCGAGCACGTCGTCCAGGCGCAACCCCTGCGACGGGTCGACGACGAGGTTCGACAGGAACCCGGGGTGCATTCCGGCACGGGACGGCTGGTCGTCCCCTGCTAGCCGGGCGTCCCCTGCTAAACGCACGCGCGGCCCGTCCGGCAGAGCGAGAACGTCGCCGTCGACGAACCGGCGCAGGCCCCCGTAGTCCTCCCGCACCAGGGCGTCCAGCACTCGCGCGGCGAGCGTGCCCTCGTTCACGCGATCGTCCAGGCATGGGCGGCCCGGAAGCGCGCTATCGCGGCCTCGACCTCGTTCTCCGACGGGCCGATGGCGCGGATCGTCCCCAGGTAGTCGCGGTTGGTACGGGTGAGCTCGATCCGGTCACCGACCGGACGCTGGGGCCGGTATGCCAGGCGGACCGCCCCATCGGCCAGCTCGACCGCCTCGGGGGCGGCCGTAAGGACACCGGGGCGTTCCGCCATGACGACATCGGCCACCGCGTACTTCCGTGGGGGTGGCTCAAAGGGTGGGAGCCGCTCGCCCAAGTGGACGCTCAGGATCCAGTCGAAAACGGGGACTCCGAGCAGGTCCGCCATCAGGAAGTCGCAGTGGTCGCCGATGAGCCGGTAATTGACCTCGATCAGGCGCGCGCGCCCCGCTGCCACAACGAACTCCGTGTGGCAGGCACCGAAGCCCACGCCCAGCGCCTCCAGTTGCGAGAGCACCTGGCCGGTCTCCGGTGGAGGCGGCGCCCATTCGAGGCGCTCCTCGATGAAGTACGGCGGCGGCGACACCTTCGTACGGAACGAGCCGAGGACGCGTA
This sequence comes from Actinomadura sp. 9N407, assembly GCF_044326315.1. Classification (NCBI taxonomy): domain Bacteria; kingdom Bacillati; phylum Actinomycetota; class Actinomycetes; order Streptosporangiales; family Thermomonosporaceae; genus Actinomadura; species Actinomadura sp. 9N407. The sequence continues at coordinate 191,180 of NZ_JBIRAW010000015.1, forward strand.
GTTCATGCCCGTCACCGAGGGTCTCCAGGGTGTGCAGCTCACCCGGCAGGTACTCCTCTGCCACCAGGGGATCGGAACGCCTCCGCCCTATCTCGTCGCGCCGGGCGGCCAGTTCGGTGGCGTCGTGGACAAGGAAGACGTCCTCGCTGGCCACGCCCTCCCTTGGTTTGAGCACCAGGGGGTACGGGGCGTCCCCGGGCACCCGGTCGGCGGCGGCGGAGAAGACCGGGTCGATGGCCGCGAGGTGGCGGCGCATCAGGGCCTTGTCCTTGGTACGGGTCGCGGCCTTCCAGTCCTTACCGGGCAGCCCGAAGTAGGCGGCGGCGAGGGCGGTGGGCGCCTGCAGGAAGTCGCTGTTGGAGAAGAGCGCGGCCGGCTCGCGGCCGCCCGCGAGGGAGGCCGCCACGATCGCGCGGAAGTCGGTGACATCGCACGCGACGATCGGGCCGTCGAAGACCTCGGCATGCCGGTCCGGGCGGTCGGTGAGCAGCGTGACGGCCAGGCCGCGTCCGGCGGCCAGCCGCACGGCGGCGGGCAGGAGACCGAACGTCACCGAGTCGGTGACCTTCCCGGCGACCAGCGAGAGCGACGGCGGGAACGACGGGAGCGGCAGCGAGGCGCCCACGGCCACCTTTCAGGGACTGAGGTAAGGCTTGCCTAACTCGACGGATCACCATAGTGGCGGGGCGGTGCGTCCGGTGCAAGGAAGGCGCCGCGCGTGTCTCTCCGGCCCTCCCCCTCCAGGGGCCCGGCCCTTCATCGGCCAGTATGGACCCCATGAATCTGGTTGATCGGTGGGTCGCGACGGCAGGCCCGCAGGCACGCCGCATCGGCGAGGAACTCGACGCCCGTTACGGCGAGGAGCACCGCCGCTACCACACGCGCGAGCATCTGACCGAGGTCCTGGACATGGTGGACGAGCTGGCCGCGCACGCCGGCGACCCCAGCGCCGTACGGCTGGCGGCCTGGTTCCACGACGCCGTGTACGACCCCGAGCGCGCCGACAACGAGGAGCGCAGCGCCCGCCTGGCCGGCCGGATGCTGGCCGACACCGACCTGTCCCCGGACGGGGTCGCCGAGGTGCTCCGCCTGGTGCGGCTGACCGAGACGCACGCGCCCGCCGAGGACGACCGCAACGGCCAGGTGCTGTGCGACGCCGACCTGGCGATCCTGGGCTCCGACCCCGGCCGGTACGCCGCGTACGCCTCGGCCGTACGGGAGGAGTACGCGTTCGTACCGGAGGAGTTCTACCGGGAGGGCCGCGCACAGGTGCTCACCCAGCTTCTGAGCCTGCCGGCCCTCTTCCACACCCCTGAGGCGCACGAGCGATTCGAGTCGCGCGCCCGCCACAACATCGAGACCGAGCTGATGCTGCTCAAGGCCACCGAATAGGCGCGCGCCCTACACGGGGGAGAACTTGCGGCGGCGCAGGCCCGCATGGGTGAGCCGCCGCAGGAGCTCCTGGCAGCCGACCTCCTCGGCCCCCAGCGTGACCGCCGCGCCGTACAGTTCCGAGGGCACGTCGTAGTGGTCGCGCTCGAACGCCCGGGGCGGCATCCCCAGATCGGCCGCGAACGCGTGCAGCTCACCGAACGACACGTCGCTCACCATGTGCGACCACACGCGTCCCCGTGCAGGCCACAGTGGCGGGTCGATCAGGATCACGATGCCTCCCGGCTTCCGTTCGTCGCCCAAGTCCTATGTCGAATCGCGGGAGTTCCGCAAGTTGGGGTGGGACGGCCCCATGGGCCAGGATCGGAGCATGCTGATGGACGTTCCCGAATACGTTCGGGTGAACAGGGGCCGGTTCTTCGCCGACCTCAAGGAGTGGCTGGCGATCCCATCCATCTCCGGTGACCCCGCCCACCACGGCGATGTGCGCCGCTCCGCCGAATGGCTCGCCGAGTACCTGCGCGGTATGGGCTTCCCCACAGTGGAGGTCTGGGAGACGGCAGGACTGCCCGCCGTCTTCGCCGAATGGCCCGCCGCCGACCCGGACGCCCCGGCCGTCGTGGTCTACGGGCATCACGACGTACAGCCCGTGGAACCGCTCGACGAGTGGGAGACCGACCCGTTCACCCCCTTGGAGAAGGGCGACCGGCTCATAGGGCGCGGTACGTCCGACGACAAGGGGCAGGTGTTCTTCCACACCCTGGGGATCCAGGCAGGGCTGGCCGTGTCCGGCGCCACCGCGCCGCCCGTCACCATCAAGCTGCTGGTGGAGGGCGAGGAGGAATCCGGCTCGGTGCACTTCCCCGAGCTGCTGCGCACGCACCGCGACCGCCTGGCGTGCGACGCCGTCGTCATCAGCGACACCACCATGTGGTCCGCGGACGTCCCGTCGATGTGCACGGGCATGCGCGGCCTCACCGAGGCGGAGGTGGCGCTGTACGGGCCGGACAGCGACCTGCACTCCGGTTCGTTCGGCGGTGCCGTCCCGAACCCCCTGCACGCGATGGCCACCCTCCTGGCGGCCCTGCACGACGCCGACGGCCGCGTGACGATTCCCGGGTTCTACGACGACGTCGTACCGCTCACCGACGAGGAACGTGAGCTGTTCGCGCGCCTGCCGTTCGACGAGGCCGAATGGCTGCGCACGGCGGGCAACAGCAGCGCCCCGTACGGCGAGAAGGGCTTCACCACCCTGGAACGCGTCTGGGCGCGCCCCACGGCCGAGATCAACGGCATGTGGGGCGGGCACACCGGCCCCGGCGGCAAGACGATCGTCCCCCGCGAGGCCCACGCGAAGCTCTCGTTCCGCCTCGTCGCCGGGCAGGACCCCCAGAAGGTCCAGGAAGCCTTCCAAGCCTGGGTGCAGGATCACACCCCCGCCGGCGTGCGCGCGGAGGTCACCATCCCCGCCGGCGGCGTACGGGCCTGCTTCTCGCCCATCCAGTCGGCCGGCGTGAAGGCGGCCAGGCGCGCCATGGAGAAGGCGTTCGGCAAGCAGGTGCTGTTCACCCGGGAGGGCGGCAGCGGCCCCGAGGCCGATCTCGCGGACATATTGCAGGCCCCGCTGGTGTTCGTGGCGGTAGGGCTGAACGGCGACCGCATCCACGCGCCCAACGAGAAGGTCGAGATGCCCTTGCTGCTCAAGGGCGCCGAGGCGGCCGCCTACATGTGGGACGAGTTCGCCACCGCCCTGCGACCAGCGTGATGGCAGGATCGGGCCGTACAGAGGGAGGGGCATTGGCCGAAGCACCACGCACCACAACCGACGCCCCCACAGCGCCGGCGGCACCCACAGAGTCGATGCTGGAATGGCTGGCACTCGCACGCGGCACCCTGGACCGCGTAGCCGAACGCCGCCGCGACGACGAATGGGTCCAGACCGCTTGGGCCGACCCGCGCACACGGACGTTCGTGATCGAGAACGGGCGCACGCTCGTCTCGTACGATCCGGGCCCCGCGCTGGTCTACATCCCTGCGGACCAAGCCCCCGAAGGGGAGCGCTACCTGCTCGGTGTGGACGACGAAGGGGTCGCCTACTTCTGCGTCCGAGCGGCACTGCCCGCCATGGAAGGCGCCGAGACGGCCGGTCTTCGGCGCGTGGGCGCGCTACTGGGTGACCAGGACTCCGGCCTGTTCACCCATGCGGTCGCCCTAGAGCACTGGCACGTGAACAACCCGCACTGCCCGCGCTGCGGTGGTCCCACGCAGCTCGTGGCGGCCGGCCACGTACGCGCATGCCCGGCGGACGGGTCAGAGCAGTTCCCCCGCCTCGACCCCGCCGTCATCATGCTGATCCGGGACGACCGCGACCGCGTCCTGCTGGCCCGAGGCCCGAGCTGGCCCGCCGACCGCCGTTCGATCCTGGCCGGATTCGTCGAGCCGGGGGAGTCCCTCGAGCAGGCCGTCGCCCGCGAGGTCCACGAGGAGGTCGGCCTCACGGTCACCGACGTGCGCTACCTGGGCAGCCAGCCGTGGCCGCTCCCGCAGAGCCTCATGATCGGCTTCTTCGCCCGGGCCGAGGGCGACCAGGAACTGCGTCCCGACCCCGAAGAGATCCTGGACGCCGCCTGGTACACCCGCGACGAGCTGAAAGAGGCGATCGAGAGCGGCCGGATCGTCTCACCCGGCGTACTCTCCATCGCCTCCCAGCTCATCATGCGCTGGTACGGAGGTCCGCTCCCAGACATGCCGCCGTTTTGACGACCTCAGACGCCTAGGAGGCGCTTGACCTCCTTGGCGCTGGGGTTGGTCAGCACGTGGCGGCCGATCTCCGGGTGGTCGACCACCACGGTGGGGACGGTCTGGTTGCCGCCGTTGACGCTCATCACGTAGTCCGCCGCGGCGGGATCGCGCTCGATGTCGACCTCGACCATCTCGATGCCGTCCCTGGCCAGCTGGCTCTTCAGTCGCCGGCAGAAGCCGCACCAGGTCGTGGTGTACATGGTGAGCGTGCCCGTGGGCACGGGCCCCTGGTCCGTGGTCGGCGTGGCCATCGGCGCGTCGTCTCCTTCGTCTGGCGGCAATTCGCCCGGTATGCGTTCGTCCGGTGTCCGTTCGAACAGCCGGATCCCGCCGCGCATTCCGGGCACGTTCCTGGTGGGGAGGTTATCCACAGTCGGGACACCGGTCCGTTCCTGTCACCTTCTGGTGCCAGGATGGAGGGATGGAGGCTGAGGGCGTACTCGCGGGGCTCGACCCGGAGCAGCGGGCGGTGGCCGAGGCGGTGCGCGGCCCGGTCTGCGTGCTGGCCGGCGCGGGCACCGGCAAGACCAGGGCGATCACGCACCGGATCGCCTACGCCACGCTGACCGGGGTGATGTCTCCGCAGCGGGTGCTGGCCGTGACGTTCACCACCCGGGCGGCCGGGGAGCTGCGGGGGCGGCTGCGCCGGCTCGGCGCGCCCGGCGTGCAGGCGCGCACCTTCCACGCCGCTGCCCTGCGCCAGCTGTCCTACTTCTGGCCGCGGGTGGTCGGCGGCGAGCCACCCAAGATCATCGACTCCAAGATCGCGCTGGTCGCGGACGCCGCCCGGGCCTGCCGGCTCACGTTCGGCCGCACCGAGCTGCGCGACATCGCCTCCGAGATCGAATGGGCCAAGGTCACCCAGCACCGCCCCGAGGACTACGCCGGCGCGGTCGCCACCGCCGCCCGCAAGATGCCCGCCGACGTGGTCGACGTCGCGCGCGTCTACGCGATGTACGAGCAGCTCCGCCGCGAGCGCAACCTGCTCGACTTCGAGGGCATGCTGGAGCTGACCGCCGCCGTGCTCACCGAGCACCGCGAGGTCGCCGCGCAGGTCCGCGAGCAGTACCGGCACTTCGTGGTGGACGAGTTCCAGGACGTCAACCCGCTGCAGAAGATGCTGCTGGACGTCTGGCTCGGCGACCGCGACGACCTGTGCGTGGTCGGCGACCCCAACCAGACGATCTACTCGTTCACCGGCGCGAGCCCCCGCTACCTGCTCGACTTCACCCGCGACCACCCGGACGCCAAGGTGGTCAAGCTGGTCCGCGACTACCGTTCCACGCCCCAGGTCGTCCGGCTCGCCAACGAGGTCATCACGCTCGGGCAGCGGCCGGAGGCGCGCGGCGAGGCCGCCAAGCGGCACCGGCTCGAGCTGATCGCGCAGCGCCCCGACGGCCCCGACCCCGTCTTCAACGAGTACGACGACGAGATCGCCGAGGCCGACGACGTCGCCCGCCGCGCCCGCAAGCTGATCGAGGAGGGCGTGCCGGCCCGCGAGATCGCGGTGCTCTACCGGATCAACGCCCAGTCCGAGGCCTACGAGTCGGCCCTGGCCGCCGTCGGCGTCCCGTACGTGCTGCGCGGCGCCGAGCGGTTCTTCGAGCGCCCGGAGGTGCGCGAGGCCGTCGTCCGGCTGCGCGGCGCCGCCCGCGCCGGGGGCGACGCCGACACCGACGGCACCGGCCTGATCGCGACCGTACGGCACGTGCTGTCCGGCGCCGGGTTCACCGAGCGGCCGCCCGAGGGCTCCGGCGCGGTCCGGGCCCGCTGGGAGTCGCTGGCCGCGCTGGCCCAGCTCGCCGAGGACATCGCCGCCGACGACCCGCGCGCCGGGCTGCCGCAGTTCGTCGCCGAGCTGGAGGAGCGCGCCGCCGCCCAGCACGCCCCGCCGCTGGAGGGCGTCACGCTGGCCTCGCTGCACGCCGCCAAGGGTCTGGAGTGGGACGCGGTGTTCCTGTCCGGGCTGGCGGAGGGCACCCTGCCGATCATCTACGCGGAGACGCCCGAGCAGATCGAGGAGGAGCGCCGGCTGCTCTACGTGGGCATCACCCGCGCTCGCGAGCATCTCTCCCTCTCCTGGGCCCTGGCCCGCTCGCCGGGCGGCTCCCGGCGCCGCAAGCCGTCCCGCTTCCTGGACGGCCTGACGCCCAAGACCATGACCGCGACCCCCGCCCGGGCCGACCGCACCAAGCGCCGCGCGGGCAAGGGCCCGCAGCCCTGCCGGATCTGCGCCCGCCCGCTCACCGCCGCGATCGAACGCAAGCTGGGCCGCTGCGAGGACTGCCCCGCCGAGCTCAACGAGGAGCTCCTGCTGGCCCTCAAGGACTGGCGCGCCGGGGCCGCCGGCGACCAGAAGATCCCCACCTACGTCGTCTTCACCGACGCCACCCTCCAGGCGATCGCCGAGCGCGCCCCCGAGACGCTGGAGGAGCTGGCCACGATCCCCGGCGTGGGCAAGGTCAAGCTCGACCGCTACGCCGATGCCGTGCTGTCCCTCTGCCACGGAGAACGCCCCACCTGACCCCGGCCGCCCCGCCGGTACAGGCTGTACCGGCCGAGACAGGTCGCCCGGCGGTCCGGCTGCGGCGGGCCGTCCGGCCGCTCGGCCGCCCCGTTCCGCGGCGCTCCCACGAGCCCGGATCGATCTCCGCCCGAGCTCCGGATCGAGATATCCAGGGCCGGTGCCACCCGCGGGGGCGATCGTTTGGGAGACTGCGGCCGTGAAGGAGTCTCTGAAGGCACTGCTGGACCTGCTGGATCTCGAGCAGATCGAGAACGACATCTTCCGCGGCCGCAGCCCCGAGGAACGCCGCCAGCGGGTCTTCGGCGGCCAGGTCGCGGGCCAGGCCCTGGTGGCGGCCGGACGCACCGTACCGGTCAACCGTCCCGTGCACTCGCTGCACGCCTACTTCATCCGCCCCGGCGACCCGCTCGTCCCGATCGTCTACACCGTCGACCGGGTCAGGGACGGCCGGTCCTTCACCACCCGCCGGGTCCTGGCCGTCCAGCACGGCAAGGCGATCTTCACCCTGTCGGCCTCGTTCCAGATCGTCGAGGACGGTCCCACCCACCAGATGGCGATGCCCGAGGTCCCGGCGCCCGAGTCGCTGCCGCCCGCCATCGAACGGCTCGCGCCGCTGTTCGGCGAGCGCGCGGCGGCCGAGTTCGTGCAGCAGCGCCCGTTCGACATCCGGCACGCCACCCCGCTGACCTTCGAGGCCGCCAAGGACCCGTCGCTGGCCTCGCCCGAGTCCAAGGTCTGGCTCAAGGTGGACGGCGAGCTGCCCGACGACCCGCTGCTGCACGTGTGCCTGATGACGTACGCCTCGGACATGACGCTGCTCGACACGGTGCTGCTCAACCACGGCCTGTCCTGGGGCGACAAGCGCACGATGGGCGCCAGCCTCGACCACGCCATGTGGTTCCACCGGCCGTTCCGCGCCGACGACTGGCTCCTGTACTACCAGGACACCCCGTTCGCCGGCGGCGCCCGCGGCCTGGCCCGAGGTCAGGTCTTCACTCCCGGCGGCGACCTCGTCTGCTCCGTCATGCAAGAAGGCCTCGTCCGCGTCTCCGGCGCCTGATTTCCAAGTCCCGGCCGGCTGCTCCTCCCAGAGCAGGAGGCGGCCGAGGCCAGAGGGTGTGGCGTTTCGTTCTGGGGGAGGAGGCGGCGCGCGTGTGGCGATGCCATCCTTGAATTGGACGCGCGCCACTGGGCGCGAGTTCCCGCGGGAAAGCGTGAACTGTACGACAAAACCGCTGGTCAAAAATACCTTGATTGATTTGCGGAAGTCCCCGTACGCTCATTGCGAGCAAACGAACGGCCCGGCCGTCCGGATCTTGATCCGGAGGACGGGGCCCCGAGGAGCCAGGAAGGTGGTGAGCAGTCCGGTGATGAGCATCTTGTCGAATTCGAGGCCGTCCGGGACCGCCGCGCGCCTGAGCTCCGCCATGACCTATGGCAGCGCCACCGCCGACCGGGCGCAAGGCTTCGTGCCGAGCGACGAGTCGGCGCTGTTCGGCGGCCGACTGCGCGTGGTGTCGAAACTGTGCGCCATGCGTGACGTGCATGCGGCCTCGGCTCTGCGCGCGCAGCAGCAGCGATTCCAGAACGAGTCGGGTTGGACCGTCTTCGAGCAGCTTGAAGACGTCGAGCCCAGCGCTCCGGCCACGGCCCACGTGGACGCCATCTCCACGAAGGATGGCTCGGGTCCGTACCCCTGGAGGCAACCGGTTTAGGTAGACGCCGGGAAGCCCCCAGGCCGCGGATCCAGACCGGATCCGCGGCCTTTCTTATTTGCCCGCAACCCACTGACGCACCCGTTGCGAACCAACGAGAGGAACAAGGGTGACTGTGATGCAGGGGGCTCTCGCAGTGAGCGAAGAGGACCTCACGCTTCCGTGCCGGACCGACCCGGAGCTCTTCTTCGCCGAGGCGCCCGCCGATGTCGAGCTCGCCAAGGCGCTGTGCCTGGAGTGCCCGCTCCGCAAGGAGTGCCTCGCCGGCGCGCTGGAGCGCAAGGAGCCCTGGGGTGTCTGGGGTGGGGAGCTGTTCGTCCGCGGCGTCATCGTGCCGCGCAAGCGGCCGCGTGGACGTCCGCGCAAGCACCCGCTGCCGGACGAAGTGACCGTGTGAGGGTCACATGACCGCCATGCCGACACTCGACCGTGCGGACGCCGGGGGCACGGTTCCCGTACAGGGGCCGTGCCCCCGGGCCGCCGGGGAGAACAAGATGACCTTGCTCAGCCAGAACCTGTCCCGGGTACGAATACCGGGCTCCGAGGCGGAGTTGGCACAGCGCGTGCGCATCCTGCGCGCGCGCCGGGACGCCAGGACGCGGGCCGCCCGCGTCCGGCGCGCCCTGCTCGCACCGACCTCGGCCGGGGAGCCGTACGTTCCCCGTCCCTCCCGGCACGAATCCACGCCCGCGCGGTAGTAGGCCGCCGCCCGCTCTTCTTTGGATGGTTCAGCGGGCGCCGAGCCTCCCTGCTGCGGGTCTCCGGGGGCGTGCCCGGCGACTCCCTACTCCGGGCACGCACAGAAGCGGGGGCCCCCGCGGCTCATCACCGCGCGGGGCCCCGCTCTACGTTCAGGGCCGGTCCGGTGCCGGTTCAGACCCGGGACGCGGTCAGCCGGCCAGTTCGCCGGTGGTGTCGTCCTCGGCGGCCGTGAGCTCGGGAACGTCGTCGTCGCCGAAGCCGGGGATCCAGCGCAGCGACTCGCCCCGGGCCGGGATCTCGCATTCGAGCTGGCACAGCACGCCGGTGCCGGCCGACAGGACGCGGTGCACGATCACGTACTCCGGCGGCAGGTTGAGCTGCCGGACGACGTTGGTGGGCCGCAGGTCGGTGACCCGGGCGGCCATGCCGCGCAGCCACTCGCGGTTGAAGTTGAACGTGTCGGTCACGAACGGCTCGGTGATCGGCGCCAGGAAGCCCTGCAGCGACTCGGCGTCGATCTCCACGCCGTCGCGGATGAACTCCTCGCGGCGCAGCGCGTCCTCGACCTCGTCGATGTCCTCCATGGTGCCGATCCGCAGCAGCCGGCCCATCCGGTGCAGGAAGTCCGGCGGGATCCGGTCGACGGCGCCGAAGTCCATCACGCCGAGCCGGCCGTCGGCCATCACCCGGAAGTTGCCCGGGTGCGGGTCGCCGTGCAGCAGGCCGGAGCGCTTGGGCCCCGACAGCAGGAACCGGCAGTACAGCAGGGCGGCGTGGTCGCGCTCGTCCTGCTCGCCGTCGCTGATGATCTTCGACAGCGGGGTCCCGTCGATCCACTCGGTGACCAGCACGTCGCCCGCCTGGGCGATCACCTCGGGAATGTAGAAGTCGGGGTCGTCGGCCGGATAGGCCTCGCGGATCGCGGTCTGCGAGGCGGCCTCGATGCTGTAGTCGAGTTCCTCGGCCACCCGCTGCTTCAGCTCGGCCAGCATCGACTTGACGTCGAGCCCCGGCATCAGGATCGAGAACAGCCGGCCCATCCGGGCGAGCTGGTTGAAGTCGCTGATCAGGGCCTTACCGGCGCCCGGGTACTGGACCTTGACCGCGACCTTGCGGCCGTCGGCCCACACGGCCTTGTGCACCTGGCCGATCGAGGCGGCCGCGGCCGGATCGTCGTCGAACGACTCGAAGTTCTCCCGCCAGTCCGCGCCGAGCGCCTGGGCCAGCACCTTGTGCACGGCGGCGGCAGGCAGCGGCGGTGCCGCCTCCTGCAGCTTGGTCAGCGTGGCCCGGTACGGGCCGGCGATCTCGGGGGGCAGCGCGGCCTCGAAGATGGACAGCATCTGGCCGAGCTTCATCGCTCCGCCCTTGAGTTCGCCGAGCACCTTGAACAGCTGCTCGGCGGTGCGCTGCTGGATCTCCAGCGCGACGGCTTCGGCGGGACGGCCGAACGTGCGTTTCCCGACGCCCAGGGCGGTGCGCCCGGCGAAACCGAGCGGGAGGGACGCCAGCTTTGCGGACCGCGTCACCGCGCGGCGGGGGAGATCGCTCACGGGCCCCATTGTCGGGTACGGGATCTCGTTTCCGCCACAACGATGCTGGAACAACCCAAGCGCCGTGTTTCACGTACCTCTTTGACCTGCGGCTTTATAGTAAGTGTGCCCTTTCTCACGCCGTCCGCGGCTATGGTATGCGCGCGCGACCGGGCGCAGGGGCTGTAGGGACCGGCCCGCGCCCTCCGGTACGGGGGTCGCGCGATACGGTGCGGGCCATGCCCGAACAGCTGCCTGACGCCCTGCTGGTGGAGCGCCGCCCGGACGGTGTCGCCGTCCTCACGCTGAACGATCCGGACCGGCGCAACGCGATGTCGGACGAGATGACCGCCGCCTGGACCGCCGCCATCGCCCGGCTCCGCGCCGACGCGGGGCTGCGCTGCGTGGTCGTCACCGGCGCCGGCACCGCGTTCACCTCCGGCGGCGACCTGTCCTGGCTGGCCGAGAAGAACGCCGAGTCCGTACCGGCGCTGCGCGACCGGATGCTGGCCTTCTACCGGGACTGGCTGACGATCCGCGGGCTGGAGGTGCCGACCATCGCCGCGATCAACGGCCATGCGGTCGGCGCCGGATTCGCGCTTGCACTGGCCTGCGACCTGCGGTACGTGGCGTCCGACGCCAAGCTGCTGGTCCCGTTCACCGCGCTCGGCCTGCATCCCGGGATGGCCACGACCTGGCTGCTCCCGGAGGTGGCCGGGCTCCCGCTGGCGCGCGAGATGCTGTTCACCGGCCGGGCCGTCACGGGGACGCAGGCCGAGTCGTACGGGCTCGTCAACCAGGCCTTCCCGCGCGAGTTGGTGCTCCAGGAGGCACTGGCGGTGGCCGAGCGGATCGCCGCCCAGGCTCCGCTCGCGACCCGGCTGACCAAGGTCGCGCTGTCGGGCGGCGGCCATCCGGACATGGAGGCGGCGCTGCGCTGGGAGTCGCTCGCGCAGCCGATCACCATGGCCTCGAAGGACATGCTGGAAGGCCTGACGGCCCAGCGCGAGAAGCGCCGCCCCGAGTTCACGGGGGAGTAGCCCCGCCCAGCCCCGCCGGGCTTACGGGACGCGGCGTACGACCTTCACCCTGGCCCGGTGATCGGCGTACCGCACCAGCACCAGGGCGAGCGTGAGCGGTACGAGGAAGTCCAGCCCGCGGACGATCGCGTTCGCCGGGAGGCCGTACCGCTGCGCCGCCCGGCGCACCACCGGCCGCAGCGCGAGGCTCGTGGCCTCTCCTGCCGCGACGCCCACGAGTCCGCCGCCCACCCGCGCCGCGGGCGACGCCGGCATCAGTACGGCGCGCCGCCCGTCCGGTACGTCCACGATCTCCGGCGCGGTCTCCGCGCCGGTACCGCTGGCCTGCCGATCCTGCCCGCTCGCCACGTTCCCCGCTCCCTCCGTCGCGACCTGCCTCGACCGGCCCTCTCCTACCCGGCCGTTCGCGGATGAAGCCGCCGGCACCGGCCCGGCCGCTGCCCGACGGCCATGGGGACGCTGTGGAAACACTTGGGGGATGTTTGAAAAACAGGGCCCTGAGCAGGTAAAACTCTAAACACCCCCTGTGGAGGAAGCAAAAATTTAGGTACGGTTCCAGGGTGCCCCCTAACGTTGAGGTCCGCCGCAGCGATCGACGGCGGCGGACGGTGTCCGCGTACCGCGATGGGGACAAGGTCGTGGTGATGCTGCCCGCCCGGCTCAGCAAGGCCGAGGAGGAGCAGTGGATCGCGACCATCCTCGAACGCCTGGCGGAGCGCGAACGCCGCCGCCGGCCCTCCGACGCCGATCTGGAGAGCAGGGCCCTGGAGCTGTCCCGGCGCCATCTCCGCGGACGCGCCGTGCCCGCCAGCGTGCGCTGGGTGGGCAACCAGCGGGCGCGCTGGGGCTCCTGTACGCCCGATGACGGCACCATCCGGCTGTCCACCCGGCTGCGCGGCATGCCCTCGTGGGTCGTCGACTACGTCCTGGTCCACGAGCTGGCGCACCTGCTCGTCCCCGGCCACGGGGCCGACTTCTGGAAGCTGGTCGGCAACTACCCCAAGGCCGAGCGGGCCCGCGGTTACCTCGAAGGCGTGGCCGCCGCCGCCCATCTGCCGATGGAGGAGGACGGCGACGAGCTGCCGCCCGAGTGCCGGCACGAGGTCGCCGGGTGACCGGACGCTTCGCCGCTGTACTGGCCGTCCGGCCCGATGCCGTAAGGCCTGACCCCGTGCGGGCCGACACCATGTCGAGCCCGCCGGGGATCGATGCCGAGGAGTTCCGGCTGGCCCTGCTGGAGGACACCTACGAGGTCGTGGCCGGGCTCGAGCTGGTCACGCCCGCGCTCGTCCTGGACCCGCCCGACCAGCCGGGTGCCGAGGCGGTCACCTGGCCGGGCACCCCGATCATCCGGGAACGTGGCCTGCCCGCCGCCTTCGCGGCCCTGCACACCTTGGGCGCCGACCAGGCCGCACTGCTGGCCCCGGACGCGCCCGACCTGCCGCCGCTGCTGATCGGCAAGCTCTTCCGCGCGCTCGGCGGCGCCCCCGCCGCCGCCTGCCAGGCCGAGACGGCCCAGGGCGCGGACGGCCTGGTCGCACTGGCCGCGCGGCTGCCGCTGCCCGGCTGGCTGGACGCGGCCCTCGCCGGCGTCGATCTCGACACCGGTGACGCGCTTGGCCTGCTGCGCAACGCCGCGCCGCGTCCCGGGCAGATCCCGCAGGCCCCCGCCTGGCACCGGATCCGTACCGCCGCCGACGTGCGGCTGCTCGACCCGGGCCTGGAGGGCTGGGAGTGCACCCGCGCCCTGCTCGAAGGGCACCCGCTCAGCTCGTGAGCGCGGCCGCCCGGGCCGCGAGGCGCCGTACGGCGTCGTCGGTGGGCTCCGGCAGGGCGTCCAGCGGGAACCAGCGCAGATCGTCGGACTCCGCGCTGATCGCGTACCGGGCGCCGGCCGGCGCCAGCGCCACGTACTGGACGTCCAGATGCCAGGACCCCTCGGGATGGCAGCGCACCGCGTGCCGGTCGAGCTGGACGGGATCCGGCAGCGGCCGCAGCCCGTCGATGCCCGACTCCTCGGTGGCCTCGCGCAGCGCCGCCCCGGCCAGCGTGGCGTCCCCGGGCTCGCAGTGCCCGCCCAGCTGGAGCCACACCTTGATCTTGCCGTGCAGGGTCAGCAGCACGCGCGAGCGGGACGCGTCCAGAACGAGCGTGCTGGCCGTGATGTGGCCGGGCGCGCATTCACGCCACGTCCCGCCCGGATGGCTCTCCAGATGGCTCAGGAAGGCCTCCCGGAGCCGCTCCTGCTCCGGCCCCGGCGCCCGCCACCCTTCGAGCACGCGGACGGCGTCGGCGTGCAGGGTCATACGCGGCCGACGCGCGGATACAGCGAGTTGATCGGGTGCAGGCGGCGCCGCTCCTGGTCGAGCGGCCGCTGCCAGCACAGCCCGGCACCGGCGACCCGCCGCCTGCTCAGCGCGGACGCGGTCGCCGACTCGAACCGGCAGCCCGGCACGCGCGAGAAGCCCGTCCGGGACCTCACGCGCGGGGCTCCGGACCGTCGCCGGGCCTGCCGCCCTCGCCGTCCTGGTCGTCCCCGTCCGTGGAGCCGCCGTCCCGGCCGTCCGGGCCCGCGTCCTCGCCCTTGTCCTCGGCGGGTGCCTCGGTGAGCTTGGACAGGTCCAGATCGGACAGGCCGTCGATCTCGTCCTTGCCGTGCGCGAAGCCCTCGGGATCGTCCAGGTCCTCGGCGTTGGGCAGCAGATCGGGGTGCTCCCAGATCCCGTCCCGGCCCTCGATGCCGCGCAGCTCGGTGAGCGTGCGCCACAGCGTGCCCGCCTCGCGCAGCCGCCGGGGCCGCAGCTCGAGACCCACCAGCGTGGCGAAGGTCCGCTCGGCCGGACCGCCGGTCGCGCGGCGGCGCCGTACGGCCTCGGCCAGCTTGACCGAGCCCGGCAGCCGGTCCTTGGCGGCCTGGTTGACCACGGTGTCGACCCAGCCCTCGACCAGCGCGAGCATCGTCTCCAGCCGGGCCAGCGCCGCCTTCTGCTGCGGCGACTCCTCCGGTGTGAGCTGAATCTCACCGCCGAGCGCCTCCTGCAGCGCCTCGGGGTTGTTGAGATCCAGGCCCTGGACGGCCTGCTCGATGCCCGACAGGTCCACCGTGATGCCGCGCGCGTAGTCCTCGACGGCGTTCATCAGATGGGCGCGCAGCCACGGCACGTGCGCGAACAGCCGCTGGTGGGCGGCCTCGCGCAGCGCCAGGTAGAGCCGTACCTCGTCGCCGGAGACCTCCAGGCCCTCGCCGAACGCCTCCACGCCGGCGGGCAGCAGCGCGCCCACGCCGTCGGGCGCCAGCGGCAGCCCGACGTCGGCCGAGCCGACCACCTCGCGGGCCAGCGCGCCCAGCGCCTGCCCGGCCTGGCCGCCGACCATCGCGCCGGCCATCTGCTTGACCATGCCGATCAGCGGACCGGCCATCGCCTGCATGTCGGCGGGCATGTCGCCCGACCCCAGCGCGCCGCCCATCGAGTCGACCATGCGGGTCGCGATCGGGTCGCACACCTTCGCCCACACCGGCAGCGTCTGCTCGATCCACTCGGACCGGCTCCAGGCCTGCGGGGTACGGATCCCGGCCGGCAGCGTGCTGGCCTCGTCCAGCCACAGCTCGGCCAGCCGCAGCGCCTCCTCGACCTGGCGCCGTTCGGCGTCCACGACCGAGGGATCACCCTGCTCGGCGACCTGGTGCCGGGCGATGTTCTTGGCCAGATCCCAGTTCAGCGGGCCGCCACCGGCGCCCGGGGCGCCCTGGCCGCCGATCATGTCGGCGAAGCGGTGCAGCATGTCGGCGAACTGCGACATGTCGCCGCCCATGGCCTTGAATGGATCCTGGGGCTTGTCGTCGTCGTCGCCGTTACCGGGACGGTTGAAGCCGAAGGGAGTGTCACTCATCGGTTTGCCCCTGGGATGCATGATGGGCTCATATCCGCAACGTTAGCCGGTCACGGCGAACTCGCGTACTCAAGAAAGGGGGCACCTCCGTGGCAACGGGCAAGGTTCGCCCTGGGCGTAGCAAGGGCCCGGTCGTGGCCGTCACCGGCGCGGCCACCGGTGCCGGGCGGCTGCTGGCCGCGAGGCTGGCCGGTCGCGAGGAGATCCGCAAGGTCGTGGCGATCGACGAGCACCGCGGTGACGTACCGAACGTGACGTGGCGCGTGGTGGACATCCGCGACCCGCTGCTGTCCAACCGGCTCTCGGACGTGGACGTGATCGTCAACCTCGACGTGCTCCGCTCGCCCGAGCTGGACGCGCGCGAGCGCCGTACCCACAACGTCCGGGGCGCGCAGACCGTGGTGACCGCCGCCGCGGCCGCCCGGGTACGGCGGGTGGTCCTGGTCACCAGCGCCATGGTCTACGGGGCCGGCCCCGGCGGCGGGATCCCGCTCGCCGAGGACGCGCCGCTGCTGGCCGAGGCCGACGCCGGGATCGCCGGCGACTTCCTGGAGATGGAGGAGCTGGCCGCAGGCGCGCCGCTGACCCATCCGGGCCTGCAGGTCACGGTCGTCCGCCCGGCCGCCCTGGTGGGCCCGGGCGTGGACACCGTGATCACCCGGCATTTCGAGGCTCCGCGGCTGCTGTCGGTCAAAGGCAGCACGCCCGGGTGGCAGTTCTGCCACATCGAGGATCTGGCCTCGGCCCTGGAACTGGTGGTCGTCGAGGGGATCACCGGCGTGCTCGGCGTCGGCTGCGAGGACTGGCTCGGCCCCGAGGAAGTGGCCGAGATCACCGGCAAGCGCCACTTCGAGCTGCCCGCCGCCCTCACCTTCGGGATGGCCCAGCGCCTGCACCGCCTCGGCATGACCCCGGCGCCCGCCACCGATCTGCACTACGTGGCCTATCCGTGGGTCGTGGACTGCGCCCGGCTGCGCGCCGCGGGCTGGAAGCCCGCCTACGACAACGCCACCGCGCTCCAGGTACTGGCCGAGGAGAGCGCGGGCCGGCACGCCGTCGTCGGACGCCGCGTCGGCGGCCGGGAGGCCACCATGGCCACCGCCGCGGGCGCCACCGTCGCCGCCATCGGTGCCGCCGCCGCCATCCGCCGCGCCCGCAAGCGCCGCCGCTGACCCGACCCCTCCGGTCGACTCGTGGCGTGTTCGCCATTGAACGGCCTAGAGA